>NZ_LUJK01000006.1 GCF_001601825.1 Limnobacter sp. CACIAM 66H1
TTGGAGTGTGGCAAACCATCGAAGGAGCATGTACTAAACCTGCTGGGACGCTTGATCGAAGAGCCAGCACCCAAGCCAATTCCAATCCCCAAGGGATTAAGGCTGACACTGGAACCGCAAGCGAATGTGAACCGCTATGACAGTTTGAGGAGAGCCCATGATGCAGCATGAAGGGCATGTGAGAATCCTCAAATCCTTGAAACTCTTTGGCATGGCACACGCCATTGAGGAGTTGGGCAATCAAAATTCACCAGCATTTAATCAAGCCTTGCCCATGCTGGACAACTTGATTAAAGCTGAAGTAGCAGAGCGTGAAGTACGTTCGGTGAACTATCAATTGCGGGTGGCCAAGTTCCCCGTATATCGGGACTTGGTGGGCTTTGACTTCAGTCAAAGCCTGGTCAATGAGGCCACAGTCAAACAATTGCACCGCTGCGACTTCATGGAACAAGCCCAGAACGTGGTACTGATTGGTGGACCGGGCACAGGCAAGACTCACCTGGCCACAGCCATTGGCACGCAAGCAGTGATGCACTTGAATCGGCGGGTGCGTTTCTTCTCCACCGTGGATTTGGTCAATGCGTTGGAGCAGGAGAAAGTATCTGGACGGCAGGGACAAATCGCAAACCGCTTGTTGTACGCCGACTTGGTGATTCTGGATGAGCTGGGCTATTTGCCATTTAGTCAAACCGGCGGAGCACTGCTGTTTCACCTGCTATCGAAACTGTACGAGAAAACCAGCGTGATACTGACCACCAACTTGAGCTTCTCGGAATGGAGTCGGGTGTTTGGCGATGAAAAGATGACCACAGCGTTGTTGGACCGACTGACCCACCACTGCCACATTCTGGAAACTGGCAACGAAAGTTACCGCTTCAAACACAGTTCAACTCAGAACAAGAAGGAGGAAAAACAAACCCGAAAACTGAAAATCGAGACATAATTCTGACACCAAGGGGTGGGTCAAAATTCAATGCAAATCCCGGGTCAAATTTGGGTGCAAATCAACACTTTAAAGGGCTACGTAAGGACGGTCGCTATCGTCGTCGCCTAGACTTTTCCCAGGCGCGCGAAATTCTTAACCTTGCTGCACGAAATGCGGGGGCAATGTGATCACTCCTCCTGACTACGAGTTGGCAGAAAAGCAGGCACGCCTGGAGAATGCTGAAAAGTTGCGCGCTAATTTAAACGCGCCAGATGTTATGCACAAAATCCAGAATTGGGCTGTGCGGTATGGCTTGGAGCCCGAGTTTGTTCGGTTTAAGGTGCTAACCGACGACACCTTTGCGCTGCACTTTGTTAAAGACCCGGCAAAGCAGTCGATTCATCAGAAAATTGCTGCCACACACATCAAGAATAAGGTGCCGTACGTCGAAGAATTTGACACGCCACCTTCCGGTGGTGCGAACGCCAAGTATGTCGTCAGGGGATTGGTTGTCGAGGGAAGCACGCTTCACGCAGCCACCAATGATCACGGCAAATCGATCGACTTTTCGTGGTCATACTCCCAGAGTGGAAAGGTGCTGCGTGCATTTGCGACCCATAAATACACCCGGGACGAAGGCGGGGCGCAGGACAATCAATTTGCTGATGTGAAGCGCTTTTTGCGCGAAGCCCAAGCTTGCCGTGATCAAAATACGCTCTTCCTTGCAATTTGCGATGGAAGCTATTACCAGCGTCCTTATGACGGAAGGCACTCACGGCTTCAGGCTCTTGCCGAAGACTTTCCTGGCCAACGTAATGCTGTGTGCTCGCTAGCAGATCTTCCCACTATCTGGGTGGCAGCAGTCAAGGTATGGCAGGGGCAGCTTGCGTGAGGTGGTCCATAACTCGTAGTTCCAGTGCCTGGGTACAATCCTAAAACCGTAAGTCAGAGATCAATGCAGCTGCGATGCCTTGCTAAGATGATCGACCATGAACCAGAAAAAGCGACATCACTTCGTTCCCAAGGCATACCTCAACTCCTTCAAGGATGTCTCTGGGCGGATTCTTGTTTATCGAAAAGACAAGGTTGCCGATCCTTTGACTGTTGCCCCGGACGCTACGCAATTTAGGCGGTATTACTACAGCCAGCCTAAGCCAGACGGAGGCGTCGACAACAACGCATTGGAAGACCTATTTTCGACACTGGAGAGTGGTTGGCCTCAAGTCGTGGAAAAACTTCATCGGCGCGAGAGTGTGCACGATGACCTAGAGCTGATCTTTCAGTTCATAGCGTTGCAGCGGGTTAGAGTTCCCGCCGCTCGAGATCTTGCAGAGGCTGTCTATGCGGCTACGGTAAAGGGGACGATGAATCATCTGGCTAGAGCTGGCAAACTACCGCCTCCTCTAGCTAAGTACCCAGATCTACTGGATAGGGTTACGGTAGCCATCGATCCCCATCAAAGCATTCATGCTATGGCGTGGATGATGAAAGGCATGGAGACTCATTTTGGTCGTATCGGGCTTGTTGCGATTCACAATGCGACGGGACTCCCTTTTCTTACCAGCGATAATCCGGTGGCTTGGTATGACGGTTCCATGGCTTTTGAGCGCCAGGCGCCATACACGATCAAGCCCGACGGACCATTCATCCTTCAGTTTCCTGTCAGTCCGACCCTCGTGCTGATCGGCAGCCCAGAGCACAAGAAAAGCTTCGATGCCCAAGGGTTGCTGTATGGAGAGGCCCCCGACCAGGGCTGGGTGCATTACGTAAACGCCCAAACTTGTCGATTTGCCTATGAGGCAGTAATCGCACAACAACCCGGCCAGGAAGCTTTGATTGAACAGTTTGCAAACGTGGCCCCCGTTCACAAGTCCGTCATGTTGCCAACCGCTACTGGCGAAGCAGTAGTCATGCAACAGGCTTTTGGTCCACGTCCGCAAAAGCCTAAGTGGCAAGGTGGCGACTGACCGTCAAGTTGCATTGTTAAAAAAACAAGATGCCGCCTTCTAAGGCGGCATTTCTGCGTCAGAGGCCTGAAGATTCGTGCCCGGGGCCGCAGAATCCTTGTTTACATGGAAAGTATGTGGCCTTCCTGTAGGAAATGTACTACATTTGCAGTACATGGAATTGAGGACTCACTGATGAAACGGTTAAAGGATGAAACCTTGTCGATTAGGACGTCGAGCGACATCAAGCGTCTCTTGCGTGCCGCGGCGGACAGGGAGCACCGGTCAATCGCATCGATGATCGAGGTCTTGGTCCTTGCCTACGCGGAGACGCATGGGCTCACGGTGACGGAAGACCCGAGGGAACATAATCAGAAAGACAAAAGTTGAGATATTGAATGCCAACATTGAACTGGATTGGGAAAGAGGCTGTTGAAACTCATCACAAGGAGGTGCCATTCCGTTTGTTGGAATCAGTACCTGACCTGTCGTGTGGTGATGCGGAAAGCGGAAATTTGATTGTCCAAGGAGACAATCTCCATGCATTGAAAGCGCTGCTGCCTCGGTATGCAGGGCAGGTCAAATGCATCTACATTGACCCGCCCTACAACACGGGGAATGAGGGTTGGGTCTACAACGACAATGTGAACAGCCCTGAGATAAGGAAATGGCTTGGAGAGGTTGTAGGCAAAGAAGGGGAAACCTTAGATCGTCATGATCGGTGGTTGTGCATGATGTATCCCCGCCTGGTGCTTCTTAAGCAGTTTCTGCGGGAAGACGGCGCAATTTTCGTTTCTATTGATGATAACGAGCTTGGAAACCTGCAAGCTCTCATGCGTGAGATATTTGGGACAGGCAACGAGGTCGCTACCATCGTTTGGGAAAAAGGTAAGAAGGGCGACTCAAAGCTTGTATCTGTGACCCATGAATACATTGTGGCTTTCGCTCGAAACAAGTCTTTACTGAAAGCTCGCAAAGTCAAATGGAGGCGTAAGAAGCCTGGTGTTGAAGAGGTTTTAGAGTTTTATGATGACCTTCGAAAGAAGCATGGCGATGACCACACCATTATCCGTAAGGAGATGATGGCTTGGTATCGCGCGATGCCAAAAACGGATCCTAGGAAGGCGCATAAACACTACAACTGGTCCGACAAGCGTGGCCTCTACTTCGCGGCTGATTTCGCTGGGCCAGATGACGGTCGGGAAAATAGACCTAGATACCCCATACTGCATCCGACTACCCAGCAGCCGTGCGCAATGCCTTCAACTGGGTGGCGCTGGGAGGAAGACACCACAAAGGCGGCTCTAGCCGACGATCCCCCACGAATTCATTTCGGTAAGGACCATACGACTATTCCTAATCGAAAGAGCTACCTCTTCGAGATCGACGAGGAGCCAATGATGAGCGTTTTCTATAAGGATGGAAGGGCTGCGACTCTGGAAGTGGAGTCCTTATTAGGCGCAGGGGCTTTTCCATTTCCAAAGGACTCAGAGGTAATTGCTGATTTGGTTGGGATGGTTACCGAGCCTGGCGACATCGTCTTGGATAGCTTTGGCGGTTCTGGAACGACGGCGCACGCGGTGCTCCGCAAGAACCAACATTTGAAAAAGCCACTAAATTTCATTTTGGTTGAGATCGACAGTAACACGGCAGAAACCAAAACAAGGACGCGGATCAAAAAGGCAATTGAGGGGTATACCCCTCTGGTTGGAAAGAAGAAGACGCCGGTTCCTGGCCTGGGTGGAGGCTTTCAGTATTTCCGCCTATCGGAGGAGCCCTTATTCCAAGCTGATGGAAAAATACGCTCAACCGTATCCTACGACCAGCTAGCGGAATTTGTATGGTTTATGGAGACCGGAGTTGGACTTGCGGAATCTGCGCTGATCAATGCACAACATCGCACCCCCTACCTTGGCACGCACAAGGGGCGGGCTATCTTCTTGCTCTATAACGGTATCCTGAAGGATAGCTCGAAGGACGGGGGCAATGTCCTTAATGGCCGGTCATTGGCTTATCTAAATGAGGTGCTTTCTGGGTTTGATGGACCAAAAGTTGTCTATGGAGCCCGTACTCGCTTCGACAAATCAAAGCTGGCAAAACTTGGCATAACCTTCCACCAGCTCCCCTATGAATTGGCGGTTAAAACATGGTTCTAAATAATAGCCTCAAGGATTATCAAGAGAAGCTCCTAGATGCCTTATCAGGTTTTTTGGCTCGCACTCGGGAGCTCAAGAGTCCTGCGTCTGCATTCGCTGAGAGTACTGCTGCGTTTTTCGGCCATGCGTTGCAATACCATCCACTTCCCGGGGTGGATGACGTGCCTTACGTATGTTTGCGCGTGCCCACAGGCGGGGGTAAGACTCGCATTGCAGGCCAGTCGATCAAACGCGTCAACGAATCGTTCTTAGCCACCGATCACTCGGTGATACTTTGGCTTGTGCCGTCAGACCCAATTCGTGAGCAAACGCTGTACGCCCTAAAAACCAAGGGGGAGCTGCTGCATGAGGACATGCGGGAGCTTTTTGGCTCAGTTCACGTCCTTGACATTGACGAGGCGCTGTACGTCCAGCCAGCGACCCTGAATACCGGCAACACCATCATCGTTGCGACAATGCAGAGCTTCAAGCGCGACACGGCTGATGGGCTTCGGGTATACCGGCAGAACGGAGCGTTGATGCCTCATTTTGAGGGTGCCTCCAGTGCGCAAAAAGGAGACTGCTCACTCCTTGATGTGATTCGACTACGGCGTCCTTACATCATCGTGGACGAGGCCCATAACCAGGGAACACCGCTTGCGGTCGATACCCTGATTCGACTGAATCCCTCATGCATCCTTGAGCTCACCGCAACCCCAGACCGCGCAAGCCAGCCATCCAACGTTTTGCGCAGCGTTTCCGCCGCAACCCTTCAAGCCGAGAATATGCTGAAGTTGCCGTTGGAGCTGGCAATCCATCCGGAATGGCGTGTCTCCTTGACTGAGGCGATCGCTCGCTTGCGACAGCTTGAGAAGGAAGCAGCGGAAGAACAACAGCTCACTGGCGAAGTCATCAGCCCAGTAGTGATGTTGATCCAGGCCGAGCGCAAAGTTCAAGATCGGGAAACCTTCACGCCAGATCGGGTGCGTCAGCACCTTATAGACGATTTCAACATTCCGGCTGACTCGATTGCCATTGCGACCGGCGCTTTGGATGAGCTGAGCGGCAAAAAGCTTGGCGACCCAGATTATCCGCAGTTCATCATCACGGTAGACAAGCTGCGTGAAGGGTGGGATTGCCCCTACGCCTACGTCCTGTTCTCGTTCCGAAATACGACATCGGCCACCGCGGTCGAGCAAGTGCTGGGACGCGTTCTGCGGATGCCGCACGTGTCCAGGAAGCAGCAAGAGGCACTGAATCGAAGCTATGCCTACGTAGTTTCGAACGAACTTGCTGCTACCGTTCAGAACCTCAAGGATGGTCTCGTGCAGAGCGGGTTCGAGAGGCTCGAAACCAAAGATTTGATTCGCACCCAGGATGAGGATGATGGGGAGCTTGGTGGCCTGTTTGCTAACGAGCTCGACCTCACTATTCCCTTACCGGAGGTCGGCGATACGGTTGCGATGCCCGACGAGGACGCGATTGCGGCATTGCCGAAATCAGTGCGAGACAAGATGGAGCTATCCCCGGAAGCTGGCACATTGACGGTGAAAGGATCGGTGACGGCCGCCCAGCTCAAGCAAATTGCGGAAACCTTCAAGCAGCCTGACGTGGCCAAATCAGTTCGGGAGCAATTGGATACTCAGATGGCTGTGAGAGCGGCGCCGCCTGCTCGCCAGAAGACGCCTGCGGAACTTGGTCAGTCTGCCTCTGTACCCCTTCTGACGTTCAACCAGCTAGGTTTCTTTGACGTTTTCGATGAGACGCCGCTTCTTGACGCGGACTGGGAGATTGACGAGTTCGACTGCAAACTGACCGAAGCCGAGTTTGCTCATGACGTAGAGGCGATGCGCCGCGCGTCCTTGAGCATTTCCCAGCTTGAGAGGATTGAGTGCGACGTCTATGACCGGTTGGATAGCCAGTTCGCGCTGTTCGGGCATGAACAAGGCTGGGAGGCTACCGATCTGGTGCATTGGCTGGATCGGAACATCTATTTCCCCTATGCAGATGGCCCTCAGAAAGCGGCCTGGCTGAATGCAGCGGTGGCCTACTTGATGGAGTCGCGCAGCTTCACATTGGACGAACTGGCGTACCGCAAATTCCGGCTCAGAGGTGCATTGGAGCGCAAACTGGTCGCCGGGCTGAAGCTCGCCAAACAGAGGGTCTTTGAGGATTTGCTGGGAGACGATAGCCGGTTCGAGATCCGAGATGAGCACGCAGTGGTGTTCGAGCAGGGCCGGTACGCCTACGACATTCCTTACGCCGGATTTATTCCCTTGAAGCGCCATTTCTTCCCGGTCATCGGGAATCTAAAGGCCAAGGGCGAAGAGTTTGAGTGTGCCGAGTTCATCGCCAACCAACTTGCAGATGTCGAATGGTGGGTACGGAACGTCGAGAAGAAGCCAACTTCCTTCTGGTTGCAGACCGCGTCGGACAAGTTCTATCCAGACTTCGTTGTGAAAATGAAGTCTGGGGTATTCCTCGCTGTTGAGTACAAGGGCGACCATATTGCGGACGGCTCCGATAGCAAGGAGAAAAAGCGGATCGGGGAGCTTTGGGCAAGGCGCAGTGGAGGTCGTTGCCGTTTTGCTTGGGTAGAGAATAAGAACTGGCAGGCGATTAAAGACGCTTTGTCTTGAGCTGGGTGCTTAAACTGTGACGCTTGATATCGGAAAATTAGCTGCTATTGGATCTGTAGGGAGCGTGGCTCGAGAGTTGGCTCGCATGGAAGAAGATCGTGCGAGTTGGCGTAACTCTCTGGCCCAGGCCAATTCGATCTCCAAGCAATGGCAGGAGCTATCGAAGGTTGGCTCAGTGTATGCGCAGCTAGTCAAAGATCTTCAGAGCCCAGCGATGGCTCTGGCTTCCCAGTACAAGGCTCTCTTAGGGGAAGACACAGCCGCTATGCAAACTATTCGACAGTGGCAGGCGGCGCAACAAGAGCAACAAGCGAGTATTCGCAAAATGCTCGAACCCTTGGCCGACATCCGTAAGAGCTTGATAGCTGCTGAGTCAACTCACCGGATGGCCAAGGAGTTTGCAGGGCTTGGGGCCATAACTGAGCAATTCAGGAGTTTGCTAGATCAGACATCCGCCCTGGGTTCAGTGGCTAAGATGGGGGCTTTGCAGCTTGATGCTTCTCATAGCCATGCCAGGGAGATATTCGAGCGCGCCGCTATTGGTTCCAGCCTACAGAGCTATCTGAAAGAATTCGAGCAGGTCAATAAGCAGTGGAAAGTGCCCAATGAGGTGCTGGGGCTGATGGGCTCGCTCAAAGAGCTTCAAGACCAAATTGGCAAGGTGACTCTGCCCGCCATCGATTGGAGTTCAGCCGGGGCGCTCGCACAGCTTCTGGGCAAGGAAGGGCTGGAAGGACAACTTGCACATCTAGGAATTGACCCCGATGGCACGTTGCATGAAGCGGGGGAACTCCCGGAAAAAGGGCTCCTCAGTCGGAAGCAGTCTGACGCGCTGGCTATATTGAGTCTGCTCTTGACCTTCCTAATTTTTATTTATCAAGAGTCATCCAGTCAGCAGGATAAAAGGAAGACTGAGGAATTTCAGACCCAAACCTCTCAAATCCTGGAGATTCAAGCTAATCAGATCCGTAGTCTCACGGTCCTTCTTGAGCGGGCGCTAGTCGCCGCTGCTCAGGCGCATGATGAGCGATTTGTTGTTAGGGAGAGAACCGCTACGGTGCGCTCAAAGCCCGAGCACGGCGCTGCGGTGGAAGGTAAGCTTCTACCTAATGAAGTCGTGAAGGCGCTGGATAAAAAGGGAAAGTGGATTGAGGTTGAGTACTACCACTGGCTGCACGAGGAATATAGAACGGGTTGGGTTTTAAAGAAGTACCTGGAGCGCGTACCGGCGAACTATTCTCAGGCGAGAACACCATAGGGTGCATCCGAGCGTTTGCCGAGTGTGTGCATTTGCGTAGACCAATTCACAGTGGGTGAGCGCGTCGGCTAGAAAAGGAAACAAGATGCAGGCTTATGCGTATTTTGAAGCAATCGAACAGGAAATCATTCAACTGTTGGCTCGCGCCCAGATTAGTGTGCGCATTTGTGTGGCATGGATTAGCCCTGCGAAGTTCCAGCCGATTTTTTCCACTTTATCTTCACGAGGGGTGAAGATCGATCTGATCTACAACAATGATCACATCAACGCGCGCTCGGGCGTAAACCTAATGCATGGTGTGCAGTTGCATGCGAGAAATGCTAGGCGCAACGCGCTCATGCACAACAAGTTTTGTATTATCGACGAGCACACGGTGATTACCGGGAGCTACAACTGGTCAGGAAATGCAGCGAATCATTATGAAAACGTCGTAGTGATTCAAGATAATTTCAGCCTGGTTAAGGACTATCTGCATGAGTTTCACGATTTGCGGGACCTTGACAGCCAGCAGACGCCGGAATACTGCCCTCACTGCCGCAGCGTTTTATTCAACGTGGTGGTATTGGGCGAAGAGTGGGGAAAGTACTCGGAAAGCCAGGTGGATATTTGGAGCATCTGTGTCAGCAATATGCACGCAACCCATAGAGGCTTGATGTATGAACAGTTCCTTGAGGCTCGATTGGGTTTAGACGATGAGCATGACTTTCCAGGTGACTACAGCATGGAGGATCGTGAGAGTATGCTCACGTGTTTTGCTCGTGAACGTGCCCGAATAAATACCGCACAGCAGTACGCAGCATGGCGACAAGTAACTGATCAAAATGGCCAAGTGCGTTCGATAAAGCTTCACGCCGTAGGGCGAGTGATGATGCAGAACTTCAACGAAGTCAACAAAGGCTATTCCGACGTTGAGGAGTGGGGGTTGGCGATTGGCTGGCGCGATCGTTGGATGCGTCGCCATATTCCACAATGGATAGATTGCTGGGAGGGTACTATTTCCGAAATCATCGATAGTCAGCGAGGTGGTGGCCCTATTTGGTGATAGTCCATCGCCCAGTTGTAGGCGGATTGGCCTGGTGCCGTGAGCACGTGTTAGGAACGGAAGACGATCTCTTTCTAGGCCAGAACTTTAATGTCATGCCCGAAGCTGGAACAGTACTTATTGTCATATCCTCGCAGATTTGCTTAAGAAGCGAGCAAAACTTACGGATTTGTTCGAGGTGCGATCAGGGCAAGCGGCCAACCGGTAGCCAAGCGTCCGTTCTAGCCCTATCGGCAAAATTGTCGAAAAAGGCCGCGTAGCAAGGCGGACCAGAACTTTAATGTCATGGCGGATCGGCTAAAAAGCCGTAGTGGACCAGAACTTATTGTTACAACGGCGCCAAAACAGAACTTATTGGCACAGACCAAGACTTTAATGTCATAGACCACCCAGAGGATCGGGAAATGTTCAGTGCCACTGGTATTGCACATTTGGTTGCCATTTCCGGTTTGCACATTACCCTGTTTGCGATGCTTGCAGGCAAACTGTTTGGCGCGCTTTGGCGTCGATCAACCCGGTTATGCCTTCGCGTACCGGCCCCTTTGGCAGGTAGCGCATTTGGATTGCTGTTTGCGGTGTTGTATGGCCTGGTTGCAGGCTGGGGAGTGCCAGCCCAACGCACGGTGTTCATGTTGTTTGCGTTGTTTGTTGGACAAGTACGTGGTGGCATGCAAAGCAGTTGGGACACCTTTTTTCTCGCCTTGTTTTTAACCCTTGCCTTTGACAGCTGGGCTGTGCTGGATGCAGGCTTCATTCTCTCCTTCGGTGCAGTGGTAGTCCTTATTTTCATCACGCAAGGGCACTACCACTTCATCAAACCGAAGCATGAATTCATCGCCAACGCGGTGAAAGCCCAATACACGGTGACCATCGGATTGATCCTGCCCTGCGCGATGCTGTTTAACCAGCAGTCGCTAATTAGCCCCTTGGCAAACGCCCTGTCCATTCCGTGGATGAGTTTCGTGAGTACGCCACTGGCTCTGATCGGTGGGCTTACACAACAGCCCGTGTTGCTCTCGCTTGCGGGCGACAGTCTTTCACTGCAACGCGATTGGCTTGTGTACTTCAATGAATTGAGTTGGGCTACTTTGCCAATACACAACCAGCCATGGTGGGTCAATGGCCTGGTGGGCTTGGGTTGCCTGATTTTGATTTTGCCTCGGGGGCTGATCCCAAGGTGGGCAGGAGTCACACTGATTGCCCTGCTGGTGCTTCCACCGCCAAGGCCCGAACACCATGATTTCTGGATGACCTTGATGGACGTCGGTCAAGGTACTGCCATCGGCATTCAAACCCAAAACCATCTGCTGATTTACGATGCAGGCCCTGCGTTCAACGCGCGTGCGGATTCGGCCCGGCGTGTAGTGCTGCCCTGGATGGCAGCGCATGGTTATCGGCGGGCCGACATGTTCATGCTGTCGCATGATGATGCAGACCATTCGGGCGGCGCACCCCTGCTGCTACAAAAGGCACCGCCCGTACAGTTCGCGTCCTCGATCGACAAACAACACAGCTTAAACCAGCTCGCACAAACCCTGAAAAGCGACATAGCGCAATGTCACAAGCTCAAGCCATGGACCTGGGATGGCGTCACTTTCACCCCCATCAGGCTTGATACACCTGCTCATTCAAATCGAAAGTTATTGGCCAAGAACAATCAAAGTTGCGTGTTAAAAGTCAGCAATACGAATCACAGCGTGCTGCTGACCGGCGACATCGAAGCGATTTCAGAAATGGCATTGCTAACCCAACACGGCGCAAATGCCTTGAGATCACGTGTTCTGATTGTGCCGCATCATGGCTCCAAAACCTCGTCCACCATGCCTTTTCTTCAAGCAGTTCGGCCTGAATATGCACTGATACAAGCTGGCTGGGACAACCAGTTTGGTCATCCGCACAGAGCCGTGATTGAACGATACGAGGCGATGGGCGTCCAATGGTTCAGCACCGCCCAAAATGGTGCAATGAAATGGAGGTTCAACCACCTGAACTTCCAACCTGATGTGGACGATGCACACGCGCTACGTCGGCGCTACTGGCACATGCACGAAAGCGGTGCAAAAGGCCGGTAAGACTGTTAACTTTATGACTGTGCGCGACACAATCAGCCCGCGTGCGCTTGGCATGCTTCTTGTTACTTCATCACTACACAGAACAGGAATAATCAACTTATGTCACCAACACCCTTCGACGAAATGTACACGCCAAGCGGTGAGGTTCGCCCGCATTATCAGGATTTTTCGCGCTGGCTGGAAATGCAGGCTCCCGAGAAGCTGCAGAACAAACGTGCTGAGGCGGACCTCATTTTCAGAAGGGTAGGCATTACCTTTGCCGTTTACGGCGAGGAATCGGGCACTGAGAGGTTAATTCCATTCGATATTGTGCCGCGGGTAATCAAAGCGTCCGAATGGAAAACACTGGAAGCCGGTTTGCGCCAACGTGTTCAAGCCTTGAACATGTTTTTAAAAGACATTTACAACGAACAAAAAATTCTGGGCACTGGGCTTATTCCGCCTGAGCAGATTTTCAACAACGAGCAGTATCGCCCTGAAATGCAGGGTGTGAAAGTGGCCGGCGACATCTATGCCCACATCGCTGGTGTGGATGTCGTGCGCGCTGGGGAAGGCGAGTTCTATGTGCTCGAGGACAATCTGCGTGTGCCGTCAGGCGTAAGCTACATGCTTGAAAATCGGAAAATGATGATGCGCCTGTTTCCGGAACTGTTTGCACGCAATCGCGTGGCCCCGGTTGAGCATTATCCCGACAATCTGCTTGAAAACTTGCGTTCAGTTTCACCCCAAAACAGCAGTGACCCCACGGTGGTGTTACTGACACCGGGAATGTACAACTCAGCGTATTTCGAACATGCATTTCTGGCCCAGCAAATGGGCATTGAACTGGTGGAAGGCAAAGACATGTTTGTGGATGAGGAAGTGCTTTACATGCGCACCACACAGGGTCCCAAACGTGTTGATGTTATTTACCGCCGTTTGGATGACGATTTTCTCGACCCACTGGCATTTCGCGAGGATTCGCAATTGGGCGTGCCCGGTCTGCTTTCCGTATACCGCGCTGGCAACGTAACTCTGGCCAACGCAATTGGTACTGGCGTGGCCGACGACAAGTCAATTTACCCCTATGTGCCCGACATGATTCGCTTTTATTTGAGCGAAGAACCGATTATTCAAAACGTACCCACCTGGCAATGCCGAAAACCTGACCACTTGAAAGAAGTTTTGGCCAAGCTACCCGAGTTGGTTGTGAAAGAAGTGCACGGCGCAGGCGGATACGGCATGTTGGTGGGCCCGGCCTCTACCAAGGCGCAAATTGAAGACTTTCGCCAGAAGCTGATTGCAGACCCTGCAAAATTCATTGCCCAACCCACTTTGGCCTTGTCAACATGCCCAACTTTTGTAGAACAGGGTCTGGCCCCTCGCCATATTGATCTTCGGCCCTTTGTATTGTCGGGCAGCAAAGTCAGCCTGATCCCCGGTGGACTAAGCCGCGTGGCACTGCGAGAAGGATCGCTTGTGGTGAACAGCAGCCAGGGCGGCGGCACCAAAGACACCTGGGTACTGGAACGATAAGGAGCAAACAAGATGCTGAGTAGAACTGCTGACCATTTGTTCTGGATGGCCCGTTACATTGAACGCGCCGAGAACACCGCCCGCATGCTTGATGTGAATGTACAAACCGCCCTGCTCCCGCAGGACCCTGAGAATGCAGAACAGGGCTGGCGAGCCATGCTGTCGATTTGCGAGTTAACCGAGGCGTTTGCTCAAAGGCACGATGAAGTCAGCGCCGAAGCGGTAATCGACTTTATGGTAAAAGACCCCAGCAACCCTTCCAGTATTTACTGCTGCCTGCAAGGTGCGCGGGAAAACGCACGCGCAGTGCGCGGGGCGTTAACGACCGAAGTTTGGGAAACCAACAACACCACATGGCTTGAACTAAAGAAAGTATTGGCTGACGGCACGGTTGAACGCGACCCCTCTGAGTTCTTTGAGTGGGTGAAATTTCGCAGTCATTTGTCCCGTGGTGTCACCATTGGCACCATGTTGAAAGACGATGCATTCCGGTTCATTCGCTTGGGTACGTTTCTGGAACGTGCAGACAACACCGCACGATTGTTGGATGTGAAGTTTCACAGCATGCCTTTTAGCCCCTTGGCCAATTTGAGCACTGCTGACCCCCATGCCGATTATTACCACTGGGCCGCCATTTTGCGCTCGGTGTCTGCTTTCGAAACATACCGAAAGGTATACCGGGATGTAATCACACCCGACCGCGTTGCTGAATTGCTGATTTTGCGAGATGACATGCCTCGCTCTCTGTTGGCCTCATTGAATGAAGTGTGTGCCAACCTGGAAATGATTCGGAACGATTACTCGGCCAACACAGAGCGTCGGGCAGGCAAGCTTCGCGCTGAGCTTTTGTACAGCCAAATCGACGACATTCTGCAAATGGGTTTGCATGCCTACCTGACCAACTTTCTTGAACGCGTCAATGATTTGGGCAACCGGATCAGCAAAGATTTCCTGGTACCACTTGAGGCATGAAACTGCGCATTCAACACCACACCACCTACCGTTACACCTGGCCCGTGCTGTACAGCATTCAGCACGTGCGCCTTACCCCGCAGCAAGACGACAAACAACGTATTGTTGACTGGAAAATAAGAACACCTGCAAAACATCACAGTGCCTGCGACCATCATGGAAACTCGGTGCAAACATTCTCGGTGAACCAGCAGCACAGGGAACTGACGGTGCAGTCCTATGGCCATGTAGAAATTGATCCACTCGATGATGGTTACGTGCCCCTGCAGCCATTGTCGCTCAATCCATTGGTGTACACCCCCACTACGCCGCTTACGCGTTTCAGTGATGAAATGCGTGAATTCGCGAGTTTTGTGACGGACAAACACATTCCTTTTACCCACAGGATATTGACTCTGGCCCATGCAGTGGCGGACCGTGTTGTGTACACCAAAGGCAGCACCACCGTGGCTGATTCGGCGATGCAGGCGTTTGAAAATGGACAAGGTGTTTGCCAGGACCATTCTCATGTGATGCTGGCGTGCCTGCGTGCACACGGCATTCCTGCGCGATACGTGAGCGGCTACTTTTTCAATCCCAATGTGGAACAGCACGACAGCCACGCTTGGGTCGAAGTATTCGATGAAAAACGGCAGCAGTGGCTAGGGGTGGATGCAACCCACAAATCGTTGGTGCAGGGTAATCATTGCCGCTTGGCAGTGGCCAAGGACTTCACAGGTGCGTCTCCAATTCGTGGCATTCGCACCGGGGGTGGGCAAGAGACCCTTGACGTGCAAGTAAGCATTGAACGGGTTGGTTAAATCGCCAGCTGTTTTATTGCCCAATCGGCTTGGGTTCCGATCTCTCGCCAGAAAACCTGTATTTCCCTTTTTGATATTCACCCTGACTCACCTCGCTCGGCAAAAGGGCGGGCCGAGTCTCGGTGCCGGCCTAAGGCCGACCGTGGCGGGTGAATTCAAACGGGCAGGTTTTCTTGAAGGCGAGGCGATCGAAACACCGCCGCCGATTGGACGCGCTAAACACAGCTGCGAGTTGCGTGGTGAGGGAGATACGCCAGTGCCGATTGACCATTGAACACCGCCGTGAGTCGCTCGGGGGTGGCGAGGCGCTGCACCGGAGCGCTGGGCGCTGAACCTGCAGATGGGCGCACTCTGCGGGTTTAAGCCAACTCGGCATTGGGATTGCTTGGGACGCACTTCAAGAAAACCGCCCCGTTTGAGTGGATTCGCAGCGCTCGGCCACAAGCCGACACCGAGACTCGGCCCGCCCTTTTGCCGAGCGAGGTGAGCAAGAATCCATTCAACAAGGGACTAAGCGGTTTTCTGTGCGATACAAGTAACCCATGCCGAGTTTGCCAGAAACAGCAGCGGTGACCCTTCAAGTTCAGCTCCCAATAAACCAGTCCCGTGCGGAACAAGTAACCCATGCCGAGTTCAGCAAATAATCGTAGTGGCGACGTTTACTGCGCCACCCACCCGCCGTCCATGTTCCACGCCGCGCCCCGCACTTCCTGCGCATCATCGGAACACAAAAACACCACCAAACCACCCAACTGCTCTGGCGTTACAAACTCTTGCGAAGGTTGTTTTTCACTCAACAAACCCACTTTGGCCTCTTCGACAGAGACACCTTCCCGAACCGCACGTGCATCGACCTGTGCCTGCACCAATGGTGTTAGTACCCAGCCTGGGCACACTGCGTTACAGGTGATGCCGGTTTTGGCATTTTCCAAAGCGACTACCTTGGTCAGCCCCACGATACCGTGCTTGGCTGCGACGTAGGCGGACTTGTTGGCCGAGGCCACCAAACCATGGGCCGACGCAATATTCACAATTCGTCCCCAGTTGCGTGCCTGCATTCCCGGCAACACCAAGCGAGTGGTGTGAAAGGCCGCACTCAGATTGATGGCGATTACCGCATCCCATTTGGCAGGATCAAAACTTTCAACCGGGGAGACATGCTGAATACCTGCGTTGTTCACCAGCACATCCACTTGGCCAAACAACTGCTCAGTGCTGTTGACCAAGTCTTCCACTTCGGCCACTTTGGTTAAATCGGCTCCGTGATAACCCACTTTCACACCGAACGCTGCAACGCTTTGTTTGGCTGCCTCAATTTGCTCAGGTGTGCCAAAACCATTCAGCATCACATTCACACCCTTGGCCGCCAAGCGCTGGGCGATGCCCAACCCGATACCACTGGTTGAGCCGGTGACCAACGCATTCATGTTCTTAAAATCCACGGATGAACCTCTTTCGATAATGAAACTCTGAAATACTGATTAAAACAATTTCATGGAGGGTATTGAACAATGCTGACAGCGCGCTTGCACACTGTGCAATGGTTAAGTCCACATGGTTTACACAAATTAGCCTACCGCGAATGGGGCGATCCCGACAACCCACATGTGTTGTTGTGTGTTCACGGCTTAACCCGCAGCAGTGCTGATTTTGAAGCTATGGCCCAGGACCTTGGAAAAGACCTGCGCGTGGTGGCTGCCGACATGCCCGGTCGGGGAGCCTCAGATTGGCTGCCCGATGCTGCCCTGTACGGCGTGCCCACCTACGTGGGTGCCTGCGTGGCCCTGGTCGCCCGCTTGAATGCCGGTACGCTGGACTGGTTTGGCACTTCGATGGGCGGCCTGATCGGCATGGCTTACGCAAGCTTGCCCAACAATCCGATTCGAAAACTGATACTGAACGATGTCGGCCCAAGTCTGAACTTTGGCGCGCTGCAGCGCATTGGAGACTATGTGGGTAAACCTGTTCGATTTCAAACACTTGGGGAGGCAAGACAATACATTCGCGCCATATCGCAACCTTTCGGTCCACACACCGAATCGCAATGGAATGAATTGTGCGACTCGGTACTGGTCGAAAAAAACGGACATTGGCAACCCCACTACGACCCAGCGATCGGCCAAGCGTTTCAAAACCTGTCAGAATCCACCACCTTGCTGCATGAAACAGCCCTCTGGGCTGCATTTGACGCCGTCAAGGCCGACACATTGGTGGTGCGCGGAGAACACTCTGATCTTCTGTCAAAACAGACCGTGGCGGAAATGAGTCAACGTGGCCCCAGGCCACGCGTTATCGAGGTGCACGGCGTTGGCCATGCCCCTACTTTCATGCAGAACGAGCAAATTAATATTGTTCGCGATTTTTTGTTTTAAACTGGTCTTAACGAATCCACCCAAATACACATGGTTTCAGTTTCATCAACACTGGGCTCCGAGAAAAACGGCGGCGCTTCTGCGCCAGCCCTGGTGTTGTTGAACAAATTTGACGCGGCCCGGGTTGAAGAAGCACTGAATTACGCACGACTTCACGCAGCTGACCATATTCTGGATACTCAAGAACCCGCTATTCAACACATGTTGGCTGTGGCTGACCTGTTGGCGGAGTTGCGCGCCGATGCCAACACCCGCATCGCAGGCGCCCTGGGGCCATTGGTGTTTTTTGACAAACACCTTGAAAGCCAGATGGAGAAAAAGTTCGGTGATGAGGTGGGCCGCATGCTGGCCAGCCTGCGCAAACTTTTCAAAATGCGATCCATGGTAGGGCCCAGCGCCACGCGCACCACTATTGAAACCCTGCGGTGGGCCGACCAAATTGAAACCTTGCGCAAAATGTTGCTGGCCATGTCCACCGACATTCGCGTCATCATGATTCGTTTGTGTTCCCGACTCCAAACCTTGAGGCACTTTACCAGCCACGAGGACATCAAAAACGAGAAAGGCCCTCTTTGGCCATATGCGGTGTCGCATGCGCAGGAAACCCTCGATCTCTATGCCCCCCTTGCCAACCGTTTGGGGCTGTGGCAGTTGAAGTGGGAACTCGAAGATTTGTCGTTCCGCATCTTGCAACCCAACACGTACAAAAACGTGGCCAAGATGCTGGATGAAAAACGCGTCGAACGTGAAGCATTCATTGAATCGGCCATGGCCAGCATCAAGGAAAATTTGTTGCTGGCTGGCATTCATTGTGAAATCAGTGGGCGCCCGAAACACATTTACAGCATCTGGAACAAGATGCGAGGCAAGGGTATCAGCTTCGACAAGCTGTACGACGTGCGTGCATGCCGTGTGATTGTAGACACAGTCGATGACTGCTACACCGCATTGGGCATTGTCCACAACTTGTGGACTCCCATCCCTGAAGAATTCGACGACTACATCAGCAAGCCCAAGCCCAATGGCTATCAAAGCCTGCACACCGTGGTGCAGGACGAGACAGGCAAAACGCTGGAAGTGCAAATTCGCACGGAAGCCATGCACCAGTTTGCTGAATATGGTGTGGCGGCGCACTGGCGATACAAAGAATCGGGCAAAGACGGCTACACCGGCGAAAGTCGAGCCGAGGGCCAGTTTGAAGAGCGTATTGCCTTGTTACGCCAACTGTTGGCCTGGCAAAAAGACGTCACCGACACCATGGGTGAAGCCAGCGACTGGGCGCAGGAAATGAAAACCAGCGCGCTGAACGACCGGGTATACGTATTCACGCCACAGGCCAAGGTCGTTGAATTGCCCACCGGCAGTACGCCACTGGATTTCGCCTATCACGTGCACACTGAATTGGGCCATCGTTGCCGCGGTGCCAAGGTCAACGGGCAAATGGTGCAACTGAACACGCCCCTGGACAATGGTCAAACGGTTGAAATTGTGAGTGCTCGCGGCGATGCGGCCACCGGTCCCTCCCGCGACTGGCTGAACCCCACGCAAAAGTACCTGATCAGCCACCGCGCTCGTCAAAAGGTAAAGCAGTGGTTCGCCCAGCAAGAACGCAAGGAAACACTTGAACGCGGCCGTGCGATTGCTGAACGTGAACTGCAACGCATCGGGCAGACCGCACAGAACCTCGAGCTATTGGCCCAAAAGTTGGGCTACGAAAAACCCGATGATTTGTATGTCGCGTTGGCTCGTGAAGAAATACGGCCCCGCGCCATTGAAAACGCCTTGCGCGCCGACCTGCAACCTGCCGGGCCATTGTCAGACGAAGAGCAGGTTGAGTTACTTAACAAACGCAAACCAGGCTCGTTGGGTAACTCAACGGGCAAGGAGTCCGGTGTGCTTGTCGTCGGTGTCAGCACATTGATGACCAACCTGGCGCGATGCTGCCGCCCTGCCCCACCCGATCCGATTATTGGTTTTGTTACCCGCGGCAAAGGTGTGTCCATTCACCGGCTTGGTTGTTCCAACCTGGCCGAGGTAATGCGTCGACAACCCGAACGGCTGATTGAAACCACCTGGGGAGAGTCCTCGGGCTTGCACTACCCCGTGGACATCGCAGTAACCGCGAACGACAGGCAGGGTTTGCTGCGCGATATCACCGAAGTATTTTCAAAAGACAAAATCAATGTGATTGGCGTACAAACTGAAACACAACGCGGCATTGCCAAAATGCAATTCACCGCCGAGGTGAGCAGTGGTGAGCAGTTGCGCGGAGCACTGACTCACCTGCTGGAAATCAACGGTGTATTTGAAGTGCGGCGGCGTTAGAACCTATGAGACCGACGTCACTGGGTCGCTCGATGGGATGTGCTCAGTGAAACGGGCTGCAAGCGTACTCAACAAATAATTCTGTGAATTCATTCGGCGTGCCCCTGTTGGCTTTCGGCGCACATAATTACCGTTGGAATCCATAGTCCAAGCCAAGATGTTATCGGCCAGTAAAGCCTTCAAACCCTCGTCGATTACCCGCTTCTTCAGTTTTTTGTCCGTAACTGGCACGGCCAACTCAACGCGACGGAAGAAGTTGCGGTCCATCCAGTCGGCGCTGGAGATGTACACCTCTTCTTCACCGTCGTTGCTGAAATAAAATACTCGGCTGTGCTCCAGCAAGCGGCCAACCACTGAACGCACGGTAATGTTGTCGCTCAAGCCTGGTACGCCCGGGCGCAGCGCACAAACTCCCCGCACAATCAAATCAATTTTCACCCCGGCCTGTGATGCGGCATACAGTTCATTGATCAGGTGTGGCTCCAGCAAGGCATTCATGCGCGCCATGATTCTGCTCTTTTTGCCAGCCTTGGCCAGTTCGGCTTCTTTGCGCACAGCGATCACTACATTGCTGTGCAAATTGAATGGTGAATTCCATATTTTGTTCAACTTGCGGGCACGGCCCAAACCAGTCAGGTGATTGAACACCTCGTGCACGTCGTGGCCCAACGATTCATCGCAGGAAAACAAACCAAAGTCAGTGTACAAACGCGCTGTTTTTGGGTGGTAATTGCCTGTACCCAGGTGCACATAGCGGCGCAGCACCACTTTGCCTGTTTCAGTTTTTTCACGGCGAACCACCATCAACATTTTCGCGTGTGTTTTCTGGCCAACCACGCCATACACCACATGGGCACCTACGCGCTCCAGTTTTGAGGCCCAATTGATGTTGGCTTCTTCATCGAAACGGGCCATCAGCTCCAGCACCACGGTCACTTCCTTGCCACTGCGCGCGGCAGCCAACAGGCTGTCCATCAGAACCGATTCGGTACCCGTGCGGTAAATGGTTTGCTTGATCGCCACCACATCAGGATCAGTGGCCGCTTTTTTGATGAATTCCAGCACTGGGCTGAAACTTTGATACGGGTGGTGCAACAGCACATCACCTTTTTGAATTGCCTTGAAAATATCGGGTTGCTTGACCAACGCGTCCGGGCGTCCAGGTGCGAAAGGCGCAAATTTCAAATCGGGACGATCCACCCAATCAGGTAGCTGCATCAGGCGAACCAGATTCACGGGACCGTTGACCCTGTACAGGGCCTGCTCCGGCAGTCCGAACTCCTTCAACAAGCGGGCGGTCATGTCAGGCGAGGTCTGATCACTTACCTCAAGGCGAACTGCATCCCCGAAATGTCGTTGCGACAATTCACCCTGCAAAGCAACTCGCAAGTTGGTGATTTCTTCTTCATCCACATACAGATCGCTATTGCGGGTAACGCGAAACTGGTACACGCCATGCACCTCCATACCCGGGAACAACTCGGGAATAAAAGCCTGCAGAATCGACGTCAACATGACAAAACCATGCTCGTAACCCGATAAATTGGAGGGCATGCGAATAAGTCTTGGCAAGGCCCGCGGCGCCTGCACAATGGCCACATTCGATGCGCGCCCGAAAGCGTCGTGACCGGTCAGCTCGACGGCGAAGTTCAGGGACTTGTTCAACACACGTGGAAACGGGTGTGCCGGGTCCAGTCCAATGGGCGTCAACACAGGTAACACTTCATGCCTGAAATACTGACGCGCCCAATGTGCCTGCTCTTCATTCCAGGTCGCCAGAGTCATCAAGGCGATGCCCTCGTCCCGCATGGCGGGCAGCACTGACTCATTAAGCAAACGGTATTGCTGCTCCACAATTTCCTGCGATGCCAAAGACACCTTGTGCAGGGTTTCCAGGGCGCTCAGCCCGTCTTTGTCCTTGAATTCAGGGTTCTGCCGGATTTGTTCCTGCAATCCCGACACACGAATCTCAAAAAACTCGTCCATATTGCTGGACACAATACACAGGTATTTCAAACGCTCCAGCAATGGCACACTTTGGTCTTCTGCCATGGCCAAAACCCTGCGGTTGAAGGCCAAAACGCCCAACTCGCGGTTCAAAAACAATTCTTTATTGGGTGCTACGTCAGAGACAGCGGCTACTTTCAAGCAAAACTCCAAATGTGGATGCGTTACCCTTGATGGTATTTCAAAATTGTGACAAACATTTGAAAGTGGTCAAATGGCTACAAACAAAGCCAGTGTGCTGCATTTGTGGCATCCTAGCGCCTGACCTGAAACACAGAACAAACAATGTCCAAGCAACGCCAGTTGATTGCCGCCGTAGACATGGGTTCGAGCAGCTTTCGAATGATTGTTGCCCGGGTAGAAGAACTCAACGGTCAATCTCAAATTTACATCATCGACACCCTGCGCGAACCAGTTCGCTTGGGTGCGGGGCTGAACGCCCAGAAATATCTGGACGATGACTCCCAAGAGCGCGCTTTGGGTGCACTGAGCCGTTTTGGTGAGCGTCTGCGTTCATTCAAGCCGGGTGAGGTACGCGCCGTGGCCACCAACGCCGTGCGTGTGGCTCGAAATGCTGTCGAATTTATTGCCAAAGCAGAGGCTGCCCTCGGGTTCCCGATCGATGTCATTTCAGGTGTGGAAGAGGCTCGCTTGGTGTACTGCGGAGTGGCCCATCAATTGCCGATTGGTCAGGGCAAACGCCTGGTGGTCGACATTGGTGGCGGCTCTACAGAATTCATCATTGGTGAAGACTATGAACCCGAGGCCATGGAGAGCTTGTACATTGGCTGCGTCAGCACGGCTCAACAGTATTTTGCAGATGGCAGCATCAGTCCCCGCGCGATGAAAAACGCAGTCATGGCAGCCCGCAAGGAAGTCGCGGTGCTGCGCAGGCAAATGCTGGACATGGGTTGGACCCACGCCATTGGCTCCTCGGGCACAGCCCGAGCATTGGCTGAAATTTGTATTTCCAACGGATTCACACAACATGGCATGTCCGCAGAGGGTCTGCGCTTGATTCGTGAACACCTCACTGCAGCTGGGCATCTCGACAACATCACGTTGGAGGGATTGAAAGTGGATCGCCTGCCGATGATGCCAGGCGGACTGGCTGTGATGAGTGCAGTATTTGAAGAGCTTGAAATCGAGCACATGGATGTGACCGATGGCGCACTGCGCCAAGGTTTGCTCTATGACATGCTGGGCCGTCAGCACAACGAGGACATGCGCGAAATCACGGTAGCCCAATTTCTGCATCGATACAAAATCGACAGTAAACATGCCGGGAAAGTCAAAGTACTTGCCGAACTATTGTTTAAACAGCTCATGAAGCAGATGCCCGAGTTGAAAGATCAACTACCCATGCTGCATTGGGCCGCCATGTTGCACGAAATTGGCTTGTCGATCGGTCACAACGGCCACCACAAACACGCTGCATACATTCTCAGCAATGCGGACATGCCCGGGTTTTCCAAACGTGAGCAACAGCTGCTGTCAACCTGGGTGTTGGCTCACAACGGGAAACTTGGCAAAGTCAGCGACATCGCCAACACTGCAATTCATTGGGCGGCGCCCATGTGCTTGCGCCTGGCTGCGCTGTTTTTGCGTCGCCGGGAAGTCGAGGCTTTACCGGAGCTCAAGGTGAAATTGCTTGAACAAGGCATTCAAATGAGTGTCCCCAAAAACTGGCTGATCACCCATCCATTAACCCAATACAGCCTGGAAACCGAAGTTGAACAGTGGCAGAGAATCGGACTGCAGCTTGAGTTGCTCACCCGGCGCTAAGCCGGGCGCCACTGCATCAAACCTGATCAAATAAAGCCGAAATGTCTCGCGTAACGCGGGCTCATGCGATCAATTGACAACAGCATCATGAAGTCTGCGGTGTTGAAATCCGGATCCCATGCAGGCTCACCACACACCACGGCGCCAAGACGCAAGTATCCTTTCACCAAGGGTGGTGGCTCGATTTCCACATCGCAACGCAAACGTTCGACAGGCAAGCGGTTTTTGGGGAAAACCTGGCAACTGGCTTCGGCCAGGTGCGGTTCAAGCTGCTTGAACAGGCTTGCCGCCTGGTGGCCGCCATCGCGCAGGCTGACACTGGCGCATCCAATCAGATGTTTGTAGCCACCCAACTTCATGTATTGGGCGATACCACTCCACAACAACATGATGGCAGCACCATTGCGGTAGTCTGGATGTACGCAAGACCTACCCACCTCTACCGTTGTTTTGCGAAGCCGTTCAATCCGGTTCATGAAAAACTCGGTTTCCGAATACCAGCATTTCAGGCGCGCGGCGTTCTCTGGGGCAAGAATTCGGTAAGTGCCTACAACTTCGCCAGTTTGGCTGTTTCTTACAAGAAGGTGATCACAGTAGGCATCAAACACATCATGATCAATCCCGTTACTACCCAAATCTGCACCATATTCTTCAGAAAAAATGTTGAAACGTAGTTTTTGGGCTTCCAGCACCTCAGCAGCTGTTTTCGCCAGACAAACCTCCAGCGAAGGAGCCTGTGCACGCGCCGGCGTGCTGAGATACAGGGCATTTCTCAAGGCATCTTGCTTGGTGACATCGTGCTTGATCGCTTCCATCCAAAGGTCCATTTGTCATTTCGATGACACGAAATGTACGGACTGCATGTGACAGAGCTATAAAAGAAATATGAAGAAAAGGTGACTGAACTGAAAATGTTGCTTGACAAGCATCAGGAAAAGCCTAAACTGACTTCAGCAAAAAAAATTTGGCGCTACTTCAGGTCAGTTCAATTCAGGCAAACCGCTTAAGCAATAGTTCTGTTTCTCGAATTTCACCCAGTTTTTTAGCTATTTTGTTCAATTCAGAAATCCAGGATATTGCTATGTCTGATACCGTAACCGGTCAAGTTAAATTTTTCAACGAATCCAAAGGCTTTGGCTTCATTTCCCGTGAAAACGGTCCTGACGTGTTCGTACACTTCAGCGCCATTCAGGGCAACGGCTTCAAAACCTTGGCTGAAGGCCAGAAAGTGTCTTTCACTGTGACTCAAGGTCAGAAAGGCCCACAAGCTGAAAACGTAACTGCGCTGTAATACTCGCGTCTACGTGAAAAAGCCGCCCTCGGGCGGCTTTTTTTATGTCTATCGTTTTCAAATCCAGGCGACTGACCGTCGTCGACTGCCAATCACGTCCAGTGGTCTTGCTGTATTTCCATTCCAACCTTCAATGTAACAAGCACCTTTTGCAGCCCCCATTAAAATAGCGGCCGGTAGAGCCACGACCAGCATTTGTGCGGCTGTGCTAATAATGGAGACTCCCAGGCTGATAGACCCAAACGGAATATTGAGCGGAAACTTCACCTTGGTTGCGGCCTCAGGTCCGCCCAAGGCCACGCCATTGCCAGCTGCCAAAGAAAGTATCAAAAACGCATCGACGGCTGCCCAGATCGAGCTGGCGATCGCCCTGCCAATGCTAAAACTGGTCACACGGGAGTTGGGCCGTTTAAGTGCAGTCTCCGTGATGTAACCCGCCAGCTTGGCAATTGGGCGAGTCAACTGGTAGTTGAGAGACAAAAGGACGCCATGATTAAACACCCTCAAACCCTCTGAAAACTTCGCCAAGCCACGGGTCAACGGTCCATACTGGTGGGAATTATTCAAAATGTTCTCTGCGCTGTAACGCAGTCCTTTCGCCGGGTGCCCTAACAAAGAGCCAGAACCCTGGGTGTCTTTCCGGGCAGAACCAAGCACATTGAGCAAACTACCAGGACCCTCCAGAATACGCTTTCGCAACTTCTCTGCCCCACTTTCAATGTGGTGACGAATGTCCATGAATTTCTTGTGAGGATCCGCATGAACGGCGGAATGCTCAACCAGATTGGTCAAGGCCAGAAAATGATTCTCACGGGCCAACAGTTCAGCTTTGTCAGACTTGGGATCCAGAAAACGGCCCGGTGTGCTACCCCAAGGACTCCATTCTGTCAGGTAAGATCCAATCGTCCTTTCAATGGCCCGTTTAACTTCCACCTCATTCTGCTTGCCACGTAGATTGCTCAGTAAACGATTCAAAAGAATGGGAGTCCCATCACCCGTGCAATACTTTTGCCCGATCTTTTGCCGCAAAGCCCTGGAAAGCAGCAAGGCTGCACCAGGCTTGTCTTTCACATCGTTCAGCAATAAAAAAACACGGTGAAGGTGCCTGTCCTTGTTGAATTGAATCAGATCCGTGACCGCACTGCTCAGGTTCGACCTTGAGCCAGCGAGACAACTACCTGCCCCCAGGGCCAGCGAAACCAAAGCAGACACTGCGGATATGGCGCTGAAGCTACAAGCCAGCGCGCGCATATCGGTTTGCAAGGCCTGTTTCACATTGTTGAGCGCCTTGTGCATGCCTTCGATGAATACTCCGCGGGAGAACAACGCGACAATTCCCGCGACCACAGGCAATACCGCAAGCACGCGCAATTGACTTGTAAAGGACTTGTCATCCTGCTTTGGCGTGAACCATATTTTGCTGATCTTGAGCAACAACCCGGTGGGTGCTGCGCCCAGCTCCGTCACGCCATTGGCGTAATGGGCCCATCTGGAAAGCTT
Organism: Limnobacter sp. CACIAM 66H1; assembly: GCF_001601825.1. Taxonomy (GTDB): domain Bacteria; phylum Pseudomonadota; class Gammaproteobacteria; order Burkholderiales; family Burkholderiaceae_B; genus Limnobacter. The sequence continues at coordinate 26,585 of NZ_LUJK01000006.1, forward strand.
GACTGCGCGTTGATCCTGTGTGGACAGACCAAACCCGGGGTGACGTAGTTGCGGGTTGAACCGCAAGTTGTCTTGCCTGTAAAAACGCGCCTTGACCAATGGGCTGCTTGAAACATTCGCCGGTTTACCCTCGCATGCGCATTTGTATTGTTCTGAGAAAAGTGCCGCCGACACCCGCTGGCTGCTTTCATAAGCCGCCCGGTGATAGCGCTGGTCTGCATTGTTACCCTCAACCCATGCCCTCAGCCTGGATTGCCAGCCCGTGCGAACCAGTTGCCCATTGCCCAACGATTTGTAATTCGCCTTGCGAATGGTGTGTGCCCGGCATTTTTGCAATGAAAAATCGTCTTTGTCGGGAGAGTACCTTGATTGAACTGGCGCAACAGCGCCCGTATGGGTTGAGACCAATGGTGGGGAGCCAGCCATTACAACTTCCTTTGCTTGAATTCAAGACAAGGATTGACAGTATTTTTTCACCACAGTGACATGATTCTGGGTTGCTGGCAAAAACCGGGACCACCACTCCCTCATACGAGGGACAAGACATCGTTCAAATTCCGACCCGTGGCCATGGGCTCGACATCCAACCGCTCCAAAGGTAAGCCAGCGCGGTTCACCCATAGAGTTGGTAAACCAAACCAGGTAGCACCGCAGGCGTCCCAACAATTGCTGGAGACGAACAGCGCATCCGCAGCCCTTACACCGAAGTGATCAAGGCCCATTTGATAGACAGAACCATGAATTTTGAAGGTTTGCAGCGCATCGACTGACAACACCGCATCCAGCAAATCCTGAAAGTTGGCGCCACGTACGGCCACATTCAACATCTCTGGATTGCCATTGGACAGAATTGCAGTTTTGATTCCACGGTCTTTGAGTGCCTGCAAAACCGCTCGGTTTTCCGGATAGGCGGCCAGACTTGAATACACATTCAACAACCGACGTTGCCGTTCTTCTGTCAAATCGAGTTTTAGCACCTCGCAGGCGTATCGCAACGCATCAATGGTGATATCCCAAAAAGGTTTGTAACGTTCGGCCATGGCGCGCAGGCGGGTGTATTCAATCTGCTTGTCACGCCACAACACTGAAAGCGCAGATCCATGACCAGGAAAAATTTGTTCGGCGGTACTGGACACGGAATACACATCAAACAGGGTGCCATAGGCATCAAAAAGAACCAATTGGGGAGTCGCCATTGCTCGTACCTCGACATTCACATGGATTAATCTCTAGTTTATTGAATAAAACCACCGTACTCTTTCGGTTAATTGAATACATTTTTACCTTTTAAGCAAAAACATGGACCACTTCAAACAAATCACCACCTTTGCTGCCGTGGCGACCAAGGGCAGTCTTTCGGCCGCGGCCAGAGAAGAAGGCGTAGCACCCGCGGTAATCAGCCGAAGACTGGATGCACTGGAGGAGCGCCTGGGGGTCAAACTATTGCTTCGCACCACCCGGACTTTGAATCTGACCTATGAGGGCTCGGCATTCCTTGAAGACTGCCAGCGAATATTGAATGACCTGGCCAATGCTGAGGCCAGCGTCAGTCTGGGTGGAATCAAAGCCAGTGGACACCTTCGCGTGTCCGCACCAGGCGGATTTGGAAGGCAGCATGTGGCCCCTTTGGTGCATGATTTTGTGCGAGAACATCCGGAAGTCACTGTGTCACTCGACCTCTCAGACCGGGTAGTCGATTTGTTAAACGAAAACATGGACTGTGCTGTAAGAATTGGTGTATTGCCCGATTCCAGCCTGGTGGGTGTAAAACTGGCCGACAACCAGAGACTGGTGGTGGCCACTCCCACCTACCTTCAGCGCCACGGCTGCCCGATGCATCCGGGCGATCTGGTGAATCACAACTGCCTGAACCTGGTGAGCTCGGGCGCACCAGGCGGTTGGCTCTTCACCATCAACGGTGAGGCAACGTCCATCCGGGTAAGCGGCAGCCTCTCTTGCAATGATGGTTCATCCATTCTGGACTGGGCTTTGAACGATGCTGGCCTGGCGTGGCGAAGCCGATGGGAAGTTCAACCACATCTTCGCAATGGAAGTCTCGTGACGGTGCTGGACGAGTTTATTGCACCTCCGAACGCCATTTACGCCGTATTCCCTCAAAGAAGGCACCTCCCCTTGCGCGTGCGTTTGTGGATCGATTTTCTGAAACACCGCTACAGCGTTGACTCTTACTGGAATACCTGAAACTTGAGGGCAATAAACCGCGAAAAGGCCCCTTTAATCCTCGAATTGATGCGCGGGCAGGTGTAACAAAATAGCTGTGGGGTGATATGCCCCGAAGAATCAGCTCCCCTTTTTCCACTTGCCACAGGTCGTATCAGTTGACTACAAGCAAAATCCGATATCAATGGATTCTCGCCGCAGCCATGCTCTGCGTGCTTGGCCTTGCTTTGCTTGCGATGGCCGCCGCAGACTTGCGACGCATCAACAATTCAGCTGAACACAATACGCAGACTCAGCTACGATTGCTTCACGATATTCTGCACGATGAGTTCAGTGCAATTGTCCGGTCATTTGATGAAGCCACCTTACAGCTCTCAGACAATATTGAAGTCAACAACAGCACCAACATCCACAAGCGACTTGAGTTGTTGAAAAGCGCCTTGCCCGCCATGGAAACCATTATTGCCAGAGACTCGGTCGGCAATATTTTGGGGCAAACCGGAGTAGACAAACACCTTATCAACACCAAAGCTGACTTCACCCCGAATGCACGGCTGCTGCACAACGAGAGGCTGGTCTCGTTCTCCCATGGGTTCAACGACGACAGGCAATTGGTGCTGGTTGTCAACTACCAGATCAAAGACACTCGGGGCGAGATGCTGGGTGTCATTCAAGGCCGATTCAATGCCCGCTACCTGGAGCGCAAAATTTCATCCCTTCAGCTAAGCGAGCACATGCGCAGTGGGTTGGCTTATAAAGACGGCACTGTTTTATTGATTCAACCGGAATTCAGCCAGATTGTGGGCAAACAATTGCCCTACTTTGAATCTTTTCGATCGCTGGCTGATACACCACAGGCTGCAAGAAATTTAGTTGAGCATGGGTTGTTCAAGGATCATTATTTTGCAAGCCTGTCACTGGCCAATTCGGATCAGTTAAACACGCCCATTCCCCTCTACCTGATCACTTGGGCGGATGCAGCGCCCATGAAGGTGCAGTGGCGGGAGCAGACCATCAGTCTGTTTCTGGGTTACGTTGCCTTTTGCATATTGGCGGTGCTGATGGTGAAAGCCAGCATGACCTATCAGGCCCAACAGGTGTTGGCGAGAGAAAAAGCCAAAGCCGACCAGCAATTCAATGATGAGCGTTTTCAACTCGCCACGGAGAGCGCGGGTATTGGAGTTTGGGAATACAACATCCAGGACAAGTTCATTCGCTGGGACAGTGCCATGCGCAAAATCTACGGCGTGAAAGATGAACAGGAACTCGTGTCGTACAAAGAGTGGCTGAATTATGTGGTCCCTGAGGATGTCAACAAGCTGGGTACTGTGTTGCTCGAAGCTTCAAAAAACCAGGACACCTTTCAATTCAACTTCAACATTCGCCGGGCGAGCGATGGGCGCATTCGCAACATTCAGGCCCGCGCGAAAACCCACAGAAACGCCAAAGGCATTCCATTCCGAATGATTGGGGTGAATGTGGATGTGACTGTACAGCGCCAGTTTGAAGACGCTTTGCGTGAGGCCGAGGCCAGATTCCGTTCCTCGTTTGAATGGGCGGCAATCGGCATGGCGATGCTGGACTTCAAGGGTCAGTTTTTACAGGTCAACAAAGCACTCTCTGACATTCTTGGTTACAGCGAAGAGGAATTGCTGGGGTTTAGTTTTGACGCGATTACGCACCCTCAAGACACCATGCAGCACACCCATCTGGTGCGCGATGTACTCAAGGGGCGTCGTCACAATTATCAACTTGAAAAACGCTACATTCACAAAGAAGGGCATGTGGTGTGGGTTCACCTGTCGGTCTCGGCAGTGCGCAATGACAAAGGTCGGGTGATCTACTTTATTTCCCAGATTCAAGACATATCAGAGCGCAAACGAAATGAGGCCACGCTGATTGAGCGGGAGCATTTTCTGCGAACTTTGTCTGAATGTTTGCCGGGATTGGTGTCGTACTGGAGTACGGATTTGCGTTGCCATTTTGCAAACCGCAACCATGAAAAATGGTCGAATATTCCAGCAGACAAAATGCGAGGCCAGCACATGCGCAAGGTGCTGGGTGAAGAACTGTTCATTCATGATCACCACTATGTGCTGGGTGTACTGAAAGGAGAGAAGCAGCGTTTTGAGCGACGAAAACCCTTGCCCTCTGGTGGCTATGCCGACATGCTGGTGCATTTGATTCCGGATGTACTGTACGGCAAGGTTGAGGGCTTCTTCTCGATTTCGACGAACATTACCGACTTCAAGGCCCAACAACGCGAGCTAGAACGGATCAACCACGTACTCACCGAGCGCACTCAACAGGCCGAGGCCGCGAGCAAGGCAAAAGGCGCTTTTCTGGCCAATATGAGCCATGAAATACGTACCCCCATGAATGCAATCGTAGGCTTGCTGCAATTACTGGAAGACACCGAACTGCAAGCCAAGCAACGCGACTACCTCAGCAAAATCGGCTCGGCAGCCGATGTATTGCTGAACGTGTTGAACGATATTCTGGATATTTCAAGGGTTGAAGCCAACAAACTGGAACTCAGCCACAACCGTTTCCTGTTGGATCAGGTACTGAGCAAAGCCACCGATTTGTTTGCGTACAGGGCCGAAGAAAAAGCAATTCAACTGTATTGCACCAAAGACGCAAACTGTCCCGTCAGCCTGAAAGGTGACCGACTGCGCCTGGCGCAAATTTTGAACAATCTGCTGTCCAATGCCTTGAAGTTCACCGACAAGGGACGGATTCATTTGCAGGTTCAAAGCCTGGCCAACGGCAGGCAGTTGCAGTTCAGTGTGAAAGACACTGGCATTGGCATGAACGAGGAACAGTGCGCAGCCATCTTCCAGCCTTTCAGCCAGGTCGATGACAGCTCCTCACGCCGGTATGGTGGCGCTGGTCTGGGCCTGTCGATCTGTAAAAATCTGGTTGAGTTGATGGGCGGACAAATTTGGGTAGAAAGCACACCAGGTTTGGGTACCACCTTCCATTTCACGGTGGATTGCATAGAACCGGAATTCCAGATCCGGGCAGAGGATCAGCAGGCCCTGAAATTGCAAACCCAGACAGCGCCTGCGGAAACGGGCCCTTCCGTTCCACCCATGTTGAACAAGCGGGTGCTTGTCGTTGACGACCACAAACTAAACCGTATGGTGGCCTCGGAAATGCTCAAGAAATGGGGCGCACAGGTGCATCTTGCAGAAAATGGCAAAGAAGCTGTGCAAGCCTGTGTTACAGAGCGTTATGACATGGTGTTGATGGACTTGCAAATGCCTGAAATGGATGGCTATGAGGCCACTGCAAGAATTCTTGAGGAACTGGGCAACGCGGCTCCACCGATTGTCGCCGTAACTGCATCGGCCAGCGAACAGGATCGTATGGACATTCTGAATGCTGGCATGTGTGAACATGTCATCAAACCATTCAAGAAAGAGACATTGATTCGAATACTGCTTGACATTCAGGGTCAGCAATCCACCGAATCGCTTTAACTCCAAAGCACTCAAAAGGGGAATCCCCCAAAACTAGAGATGCTTCACTTTGTGAACATTGGCGATACTTGGCGCACTACAACAAGTAAACCACCACAAAGGAAGTGCCATGTTCAATACCATACGTGCCAAACTCGGTTTTGGCTTCGCTCTCGTCATTGTCTTGGGCCTGCTCACAGGCGCACTGGGCCTGATCAACGCCAAGAAAATCATGGATGGAGCTCAGGCCAATGAGCACACCCATGAAGTGTTGCGAGAGGTCGGTCTGATCCGGGAAAACATGACCAATATCGAAACCGGTCAACGCGGCTTTTTGGTGACGGGATACCCCACTTATCTGGAGCCCTACACCGAAGGTAAAAAGGAAATTGACATCCACTTCGATGCAGCGATCAAACTCACTTCGGACAACCCGACACAAACCGAGAGATTGAGCCAACTGCGGGACATGTATTCGAACTGGCTGAATCTTTCAATCGAGAAGAACATTGAGTTGCGTCAGTCACTGAACAATCAGGAGATCGATCAGACCGAGTTCATGAACCGGTTCATCGCCTTGTCCGGCAAACCCATCATGGACAAAATGCGGGAGCTGATTGGGCAGATTGAACAAGAAGAACTGAATTTGTTGAAGGTTCGTACTCAGGCGGCCGAAACGACATACCAAACGGCTTTGTGGTCTGTGGCAGCCGCCCTGATTGCAAGCTTTGTGGTGGGCGTTTTTGCCACCATCAGTTTGGTGAAGTTATTGCACAACAAATTGGGCACTGCAGGCAAACACATCAATGCCCTGGCCAACGGAGAATTGAACAGCCCCATTCACCACCAGAACAAAGACGAAGTGGACCAGTTGCTGGCCGCTTTGGCGACCGCGCAGGGCAACTTGAAGAAACTGATTGATGGCATTCGCCACTCTGCGCTGGAATTAAGCAGCAGTGCTACACAGGTCAAAGAATCTTCATCAACCATGGCCAATGCGGGTGTGGAGCAAGCCGATGCCACGTCATCCATGGCTGCAGCAGTCGAAGAGCTGACCGTCAGTATTTCTCAAATTTCCGAGAATTCAAACGATGCCACGGCCACCGCCAATGCGGCACGCGAATCGGCCGACAATGGCATGGTGACTTTGAGTGAGGTGGTTGCGGGCATTCAGCGAATTGCGCAGGCCGTAAAAACCAGTGCGCAAGCTGTCCAGACACTGGAGAAACAATCGGCAGACATTTCCGAAATCGTATCCACGATCACTGAGATTGCAGACCGTACCAACCTGCTTGCCCTGAATGCAGCGATTGAAGCTGCGCGTGCTGGCGAACAGGGGCGTGGCTTTGCAGTGGTGGCTGATGAGGTGCGAAAACTGGCTGAGCAAACCAAAGGGTCAACGGACAGAGTCTCCAGCATGGTTTTTGAAATCCAGAACATCACGCAAGGTGCGGTGAAGTCGATGGATGCCTCGGTGCAATTGGTGCAGGAGGGAATCAATCAAGCGGATGTGGTAAACACTACCATCCAGAAAATCAAGTCTGATTCGGATCGGGTATCTGAGGCAATTGCCGCCATCGCAGTGTCCATGAAAGAGCAATCGAATGTCAGCATAGAGATCAGCCGTAACGTAGAGCGTGTCGCTCAAATGACCGAAGAAAATACGGCTGCTGCCCAGCAAAACACACAAGTTGCGACACACTTGTCGAGCGTTTCGCAATCGATGATGAATGCTGTCAAAGTATTCAAGACAGAATAAGACGCATTCTCTACGCAACTTTGGGGCCAAGTCCTTGTCTATGAAGCAGGTGTGTTCCATACGCACTTGCTATCATTAGAACAATACCATTTGGAATACCCCATCATGCCCCATGACGTTTCCCTGATTGCCACCTTGGCATTTGGCTTTGGCCTTGCGCTCATTTTCGGTTTTATTGCAGAAAAACTGAAGGCTCCAGCCTTGTTGGGCTATCTGGTCGCCGGATTTCTGATTGGTCCAGCCACACCTGGATTTGTCGCCGACCCCGCGCTGACCAATCAACTGGCGGAAGTCGGTGTAATGCTGCTCATGTTCGGTGTGGGTATGCACTTCTCGCTCAATGATTTGCTGGCCGTGAAGAAGATTGCCGTGCCGGGCGCCATCGTTCAAATGACAGCCGCAACTCTACTTGGCATGGGAGTGGCCTATTTCTGGGATTGGCCCATGGGCCAGAGCCTGGTGTTTGGCCTTGCATTGTCAGTGGCCAGCACCGTGGTATTGCTGAAGGCACTGGAAGCCCGCGGCATGTTGACCAGTGCAAACGGTCAAATTGCGGTGGGTTGGCTGGTGGTTGAAGACCTGGCCATGGTACTGATTCTGGTTTTGCTTCCGCCACTGGCAGGTTTGTTGAAAGGCGGAACCCTGGATCCAGAGACCAATCTGGTCTTCGACATTGGTTTCACTCTGGTGAAGGTGGCGCTTTTTATGGGCTTGATGCTGGTGGTGGGCAAGCGGGTGATTCCCTGGATGCTTTGGCACATTGCGAAAACGGGTTCCCGTGAATTGTTCACACTCTCAGTCATTGCAATGGCCATCAGTCTCGCTTTCGTTGCCGCAGGGCTGTTCGATGTGTCCTTCGCACTTGGCGCCTTCTTCGCAGGCATGGTGATGCGGGAATCAGAACTGAGCCACCGCGCAGCCGAGGAGTCCCTGCCCTTGCGGGATGCCTTCGCCGTTCTGTTTTTTGTTTCTGTAGGCATGTTGTTTCAACTTGACGTCATCCTCGAATACCCACTTCGCGTGCTCGCCGTGGTGGCAATTATTGTGTTGGGCAAATCGCTGGCCGCCGGGGTGCTGGTATTGATGTTCAAGTACCCCTTGAAAAGCGCCTTGATAATTGCGGCCAGCCTTGCTCAAATCGGTGAATTCTCTTTCATCTTGATTGGGCTGGGGTTGTATCTCGGTCTTGTAGATCTTCAGGTACAAAGCCTTGTTGTATCGGGCGCAATTTTATCGATTGCCCTGAACCCCGTGGTGTTCTCTTTGATCCCAAAATTGAATGACGGAATGGTGAGACGGTTTCAATGGGTACGCAATTTGAATGCGCGCAGCCACACCATGGAAGAACTCCCTCAACAAACCGATGGCAAATACCTCGGCAAACACGTTGTGCTGGTAGGTCACACGGAGCTCAGTAAAAAAATTGCCAAGTCACTGAAGAAAAAAAATGTACCCATGGTCATTGTGGACACCAGCCGTGAAGTGGTGGCCAAACTGAGAAAGAATGGACAGGCTGCCGTGTCTGGCGAATATGCAGATCCGGTGACTTTGGTTCAAGCGCACACCACCAACGCCAATAGCCTGATCATCGCCACAGGCGATACTCCGGGGCTGACCCAGATGATTGAGAACGCCAAAATGCTGAACCCAGCGATTCAAGTGTTTGTTCAGGCGTACTCGAAGGAGGAAAAGCAAATGCTCGACGCGCTGCCCGATGTGCATGTTTACCGATGGGAAGACACTTTGAGCGACGCCATTGTTCATGACCTGATCAAGGCCAGACAGACAGCTTGAGTGGCACCAAATAAAAAGCCCGGCAAGTTTCTTACCGGGCTTCAGCACTCGCTGTTGAGCCTTTTGTAAAGGCTCAGCAAGGGGAAAAATACTCTTGAATTGATTTTTTGAGCTTGTCTCCTCTCCCCCTCCGTCGGTCAATCTATCCACCCCTCCTGGGGTGGGAGACTGCCAAGATTGCCGACAAATTCAGTTCAACCAGCGGATCAGTGGAACTGTTCTTCTTCTGTAGAACCTGTCAAGGCTGTTACTGAAGAAGCGCCACCCTGGATCACAGTAGTTACATCGTCGAAGTAACCTGCGCCCACTTCCTGCTGGTGAGATACAAAAGTATAACCTTTTTCACGTGCTGCGAACTCAGGTTCTTGAACCATGTTCACATAGTGCTTCATGCCTTCGCCACGAGCGTATGCGTGGGCAAACTGGAATGTGTTGTACCAGTTGACGTGGATACCAGCCAAAGTGATGAACTGGTACTTGTAGCCCAGTGCGCTCAGTTCTTCCTGGAAGGAAGCGATCTGGCTGTCGTTCAGGTTTTTCTTCCAGTTGAAAGAGGGTGAGCAGTTGTAGCTCAACAGCTTGCCTGGATTCTTTTCCAGAACGGCCTGCGCGAATTCACGGGCAAAACCGATGTCAGGTGTACCTGTTTCACACCATACCAGGTCAGCATAAGGCGCGTAGGCGATACCGCGGGAAATGGCTTGTTCCAGACCGTTCTTCACACGGTAGAAACCTTCGGCAGTGCGCTCACCAGTCAGGAATGGCTTGTCGTTCTCATCGAAATCAGAAGTCAGCAGGTTGGCGGCTTCAGCGTCGGTACGGGCCAGAACGATGGATGGAACACCCATTACGTCGGCAGCCAAACGTGCAGCGATCAACTTTTGAATGGCTTCAGCGGTTGGAACCAGCACCTTGCCACCCATGTGACCACACTTCTTTACAGCAGCCAATTGGTCTTCGAAGTGAACACCGGCGGCGCCAGAGGCGATCATGTTCTTCATCAGTTCATAGGCGTTCAAAACACCACCGAAACCAGCTTCACCGTCGGCAACGATTGGCAGGAAGTAATCGATTGCGTCTTCGGCCTTCATCTTGCCGTCGCAAATGTTCTTCCACTGAATTTCGTCAGCGCGCTGGAATGTGTTGTTGATACGACGAACCATTTTTGGCACTGAGTCATAGGCGTACAGTGACTGGTCGGGGTACATTGTTTCGGAGCTGTTGCCGTCGGCAGCAACTTGCCAGCCTGACAGGTAAACAGCTTCCAAACCAGCTTTGGCTTGCTGCATGGCCTGACCAGCAGTGATTGCGCCGAAAGCGTTTACGTAGCCCTTCTTGGCGCCACCGTTCACTTTTTCCCACAGCTTTTCAGCGCCGCGCTTGGCCAGTGTGTACTCTGGCTGAACTGAACCACGCAGACGTACCACGTCTTCGGCCTTGTAGCCGCGCTTTACCAGCTTCCAGCGTGGGTTGGTTTCCCAGTCTTTGTTGAGTTCTTGAACCTGTTGGTCAAAAGATTTCATAGTGATGTCCTCAGAAGGCAATAGAGAAAAAAGAAAACGGTTCGCTTGATGGCCTACTTGCGGTGCCCTGCGGGTGCAGCTACGCGGGTATCACTTGGGCAAGTGGTGTCGATCAGGTGATGAGCCGTATCTTACAGATCATTTCGCAGAGCAACAAGAGTTATATCTTATACAAGACTTTTTTTCGTATCGTTTAAAATCAAATACTTATCTGAAATTAATCACGATATGAAATACTTTTTCTCTAAATGAAAAAGAGTGAACACTCTAAATCATGCGGCGCAACCTTCTAAAAATGGTTCGTGTGAACATTTTGATCTTGCCGGACCACTCAACAAAAAATATCCAACAGACATTCACATGACTCGCTTGCTAGCCACCCACATGATTGGTCAAAACCAATATGGTTTACTTTCCCCGGCTTCGAACCAAAGCGATTCCACTCGGATTGGCACGACAGGGTGCGCGCTTTGCGTGGGCCTGGCTTTGTGGCGCGAGTCCGATGGCAAGGCCTTGGTGGCTCACATACAACCGGATCAATTGCACAAGATTAAAGAATCAGTTGATCGAATTTATCAATTGATTCCGAATCCTGGTAAATTTTTGTGCGTGACGGCTGGCGCGGACAAAAGCACCAATGAAATTGTCGACTCGCTGGTAAAAACTTATGGCAGGCTGCCCATCGTGAAACAAGGGTAAGATGAAATATCAATCGTTTCTGACACCGGCGCAATAAAGGTGAGTCGAACTTCGTTGATTCAAACCGATGAAACAAGGCCACCGAATTTTTTAACCGGCGACCTGTCCTGAAACAATCAGATCAAGGCTGTTTCTGAAATCAAAACACCATCCTCGTCCGCATACACCCAATTGCCAGGGCGCACAGTGGTGAAACTCAAGGCCACTTCGATGTTCTCGTGACCCGTGCCTCGCTTCTGGCTTTTCATGGGATGCGCGGCCAGTGCACGAATTCCCACATTGCATTCATCCAATTCGAGGGTGTCGCGCACGCAGCCGTACACCACAATACCTGCCCAGTTGTTTTTTTCAGCCAACATGCCAAGGTTGCCGCCCACCAAGGCGCAACGCATGCTGCCACCACCATCAACCACCAGCACCTTGCCTTGTCCGTCCTTTTCGAGGGCGCTGCGCACCAAGGAATTGTCTTCAAATACTTTCAATGTGTGGGCTTGCCCCATAAAACTGCTTTTCATGCCCCAACTTTGAAACATCGGCTCGACAACACGCAAAGTGCCCGCGCCAATTTTGTCTTCGTTGGCATCGCATAGGTCCGTGGTAGGGGTCATAAAGCTCTCCGAAAATTTAATGAATCAATTCAAAGCCAAAATTTAAGCATGAAATTCAGGCATGGAACATGACCATCCGGTTTCACTGCTGATTTCTGAATTCCCGCGGAGAGACCCCCTGCCATTTCAAGAATGCACTGGTGAAGCTTCGACGATCGGAATAACCCAGATTCGCTGCAATCGTTTCAATGTCGAGTACCGAGCCTTTCAGCATCTCGCAGGCCAGTTCGTGGCGAACAGCCCCCAGAATTTCAGCATACGACTTGCCCTCGCTTTTCAGCCTTCGCTGCAAGGTACGCGGGTGAATATGCAGCACATCGGCTATCACCTGTATTGGCTCACTCAACATACTCAAACGCGACCTCAACAAACGCTTGATTTGTTTTTCAAGGGTTTGCTCTTCAACATCCGGTAACAAGCGGTTCAAAATCACAGCCTGCGCCTTGTGATGTGCTGAAGGAATACCCCCAGGCAAGGGCAAATCCAGTGCAGACGAATCCACCACCAAGCGATTGTGGGCCTGCTTGAACAGCACCGTGGTCTTGAGCACCTCCAGATAGGCCGACTCCTGGGTCAATGGCGCATGGCGAAATTCGATGCGCTTGATCAGGTGTGAGCCAGGACTGAGAAGATGGATAAACTTCAAAACAGCAGACATGGCCGCCTCGACAAATCCTGGCAGGTCTTCGTTTACGCCTTCCGGATCGGGCACCCTGATCTCTAACGCCGCTTCGCTACCCAAATTGAGCGTTGTAAAATGCAAATTCGGATGAAGCAGCTTGGGGGACCAGTCCAATACTCTCATGGCCTCTTGAGGAGTAGACGCACTGGTCACAAAAGTGGCCAACTCGGGCAAACCATCGAAGTTGAAAGAATCACCAAACACCAGCGGAAAGTGTTGGCTTGGTTTGCGTGCCTCAACTGCGGAGAACAAAGAACTAAAGCACGACAAAGACATGCGCCGACGAGGGTCCCCGGTCATGTCAATTTCCAGTTTCAGCTCCTGCATCACACTGTTCAAATCAATGTCGCAGCGCCGTGCAGCATTGGCAAGGCTTGCAAGCATTTGAAAATTGATGGTTTCCACCAAACCTCCTGTGACGCGAACGATTAAACCTGTCGCGAATTCTTCCCTTTTTGTCATTTCAAATCATATCGTGTGTTGTGGTGATTCGGTAATCTTTATTCACACAATGCAGCAGGAGGCAGTCATGACAACAACATCGTTCAAAGAAGACATCGTAGTCCGGAAAGATCTGGATTTTGGAATCACTGACAAGGACATCCCCCGCTATTGGATGGATGGAGACGCGTTCAAAACCCGCGTGATTGATGGTGTTCAAATGAGTTTTCCGGACGGCGAGCGTTATTTCATCTCGAGCGTTCGCAATTTCAAAGACAAAATCACCGATCCTGAGTTGTTGAAAGCAGTGAAAGACTTTTCCTTTCAGGAAGGTCAACATGGCAAGGTTCACACCGACTACAACAGGCGCCTGAAAGAGCAAGGTGTGCCAGTGGACAAAATGTTGCATGTGATTACGAAGATCATGAACCGCCGTTTGCAGGTTCTGTCACCAGAGTACAACCTGGCCATGACCGCAGCGCTGGAGCATTTCACAGCCATGATGGCCGAGATGTTTTTTGCCCGCAAGGAAGTGATGGCCGGCGCAGATCATCGGGTTCGTGCCATGTTGGCGTGGCATGCCATTGAAGAAATGGAACACAAGGCTGTGGCATTTGATGTCATGCAGAAAGTGGCCAAAGTAGGTTATTTCAAGCGAAGCCTTGCCATGGCCCACGCCATGTTCAACTTCACCTTACACACGCTGGTATTCACCTGGATTATTCTGGGCACCGATGGTTTCAAGGGCTGGACACGGTTCAAAATGTACTCGAAAGGCCTGGTCTGGCTGTTGGGTCCAAAAGGGCTATATAGCAGCCTGCTGCCCAAATTGTTGAACTACTTCAAACCTGGGTTTCACCCTTGGCAAGACCCCACAGTCCACAACTATGGTGTGTGGCTTGAGGTGTTCAACAAGACCGGTAACCCGGTCGAGGCTGGCGAGGCAATGTACGCTGCAGCGCATTGATACGTGGGCATTGCGACGCTTGTGCATTGTTGCATCCCGCCTTGGCGGGCAAGGCGTTGGAACTCGTGTATTGTTTCCGGTGCAGGTCACGTCATCCCGCCTTGGCGGGCAAGGCGTTGGAACTCGTGTATTGTTTCCGGTGCAGGTCACGTCATCCCGCCTTGGCGGGCTTTAATCCCTTCTTGATTGCTTGCTTGGGGCATGCGAAACGCGAACGCGTCTTCGCATCGACTCCTTGCGGAGTCGCCCCTCGCCGTGCATCAAGCGGGAAGCCCACCTGAATCGGCAAGATGATCGCGACACTACACCGTGAATAAAGAACACCATCGCTCAGCGAAGCCCGCAAGTCCGCAAGTCCGCAAGTCCGCAAGTCCGCAAGTCCGCAAGTCCGCAGCAGCGTCTCGAATTCACTGGTCAACGCAAGAACCAATATTCGCGCTGGAGAAGCCTTGCCCCAGTCACTTACTCGCGACGTTCAAGACCCGCCCGCCGTTCCCTGTTTGGAATGGATTAGACGCGAAGCGGCTCCGCAAGACGCGAAGCGGCTCCGCAAGACGCGTTAGCGTTTGCGGCATCCATTCCGAACGGGATCAGAACGGCCACCGCCGCAATATTCACGTTGGGCGGGGCTGTCGAGAGAAGTGACTGGGGCAAGGCTTCTCCGGCGCAGAGTTCAGCGGCTTCGAAGAACGAAGCTACGCGGCTTCGAATAAAGAAGCCACGCGACTTCGATGAGCACAGCTATGCGATTTCAAATAGCTGCACTCAGTGAACCACCCGTTCAAAGGTGAACGCCCCTTCCTTGAAATCAACCGGCACAACATCGTTCGGCCCAAACCGGCCTTCCAGAATCATTTTTGAAACCGGGTTCTCGATGATTTGCTGAATGGCGCGCTTCAAAGGCCTTGCACCATACAAAGGATCAAAACCTGCCTTGACCACTTCGGCCAATGCCGCATCACTCACTTCCAGGCGCATGTCGCGGCTGGCCAGGCGCTGCTGCAAACGCTGCAACTGAATGCGGGCGATGTTTGCAATGTGCGCATTGTCCAAAGCGTGGAACACCACCAGCTCATCCACCCGGTTGATGAATTCCGGACGGAAGTGCTGCTTCACCTCTTCCATGACCGCGGCTTTAATCACCTCGCCATCCTGACCTGCCAAACGCTGAATTTCATGCGAACCCAGGTTGGATGTCATCACAATGACTGTATTTTTAAAGTCTACAGTGCGGCCCTGCCCATCGGTCAAACGCCCATCATCCAGCACTTGCAACAGCACGTTGAACACGTCGGGGTGAGCCTTTTCCACCTCATCCAGCAAAATTACGCTGTAAGGTTTGCGGCGCACGGCTTCGGTCAGGTAACCGCCTTCGTCGTAGCCTACATACCCTGGAGGCGCACCCACCAGCCTGCTCACACTGTGCTTCTCCATGAACTCACTCATGTCGATGCGAATCAGATGGTCTTCCGAATCAAACAGGAAGCCAGCCAGTGCCTTGCACAGCTCTGTTTTACCCACACCGGTGGGGCCCAGAAACAGGAACGAACCCAAGGGCTTGTTGGGGTCAGAGAGACCGGCACGCGAACGGCGAATGGCGTCAGACACCAAAGTAACGGCTTCGTCCTGCCCGACGACACGCAGATGCAAGGCAGCTTCCATTTGCAACAACTTGTCGCGTTCACCTTGCAGCATTTTGCTCACTGGAATGCCGGTTGCGCGGCTAACCACCTCTGCAATTTCCTCGGTGCCAACCTGGGTGCGCAACAGCCTGTTCGGCTTCTTTTCTCCACCCTCGTTGTCTTTCACATCATTCAGTTTTTTCTCCAGATCGGGCAATTTGCCGTACTGAAGTTCAGACACTTTCTGCCAATCGCCCTTGCGTTTCAACTGCTCGATTTCTGCGCGAATGTGATCAATTTCTTCCTTGATGGCCGCACTGCCCTGCACTGCGGCCTTTTCACTTTTCCAGATTTCGTCGAGGTCTGCGTACTCGCGCTCAAGTCGAACAATTTCTTCTTCGATCAAGGCCAGGCGCTTTTTAGAGGCTTCGTCTTGCTCACGCTTGACCGCTTCGCGTTCAATTTTCAGTTGAATGATCCGGCGATCCAGCTTGTCCATTTCCTCAGGCTTGGAGTCAATTTCCATCTTGATTCGGGCTGCAGCCTCATCGATCAGATCAATGGCTTTGTCAGGCAGGAAGCGATCGGTGATGTAGCGGTGGCTGAGCTCCGCAGCCGCAACAATGGCGGGGTCGGTAATGTCGACCCCGTGGTGCAACTCATAGCGCTCCTGCAGGCCACGTAAAATGGCAATGGTGCTTTCTACACTGGGTTCACCGACCAGTACTTTCTGAAAACGACGCTCAAGTGCGGCATCTTTTTCGATGTATTTGCGGTATTCATCCAGGGTGGTGGCGCCAATGCAATGCAATTCACCGCGGGCCAATGCAGGTTTTAGCATGTTGCCTGCATCAATTGCACCCTCGGCTTTGCCAGCACCCACCATGGTGTGAATTTCATCAATGAACACAATGGTTTGACCTTCATCCGCTGCGATGTCTTTCAACACCGCTTTCAAGCGTTCTTCAAACTCGCCACGGTATTTGGCACCAGCCAACAACAAAGCAATGTCCAGCACCAGCACACGCTTGTTTTTCAGGGTATCGGGTACCTCGCCATTGACGATGCGTTGGGCCAGACCTTCGACAATGGCTGTTTTTCCGACGCCTGGCTCGCCAATCAGCACAGGGTTGTTTTTGGTTCGGCGCTGCAGAATTTGAATGGCACGACGAATTTCGTCATCGCGACCGATGACGGGATCCAGCTTGCCCATCCGGGCGCGCTCGGTTAAATCAATCGTGTATTTTTTCAAAGCTTCGCGCTGGCTTTCACCCTCGGCGCTGTCGACAGCTGCGCCACCGCGCACCTGCTCAATTGCGGTGTTCAACGACTGGGCATTCAAGCCCGCCTCTTTCATGACCTTGGCCAACCCGGTGCTGTCTTGCAAACAAGCCAGCAAAAACAGTTCACTGGCAATAAACTGGTCGCCTCGCTTTTGCGCCTCTTTGTCAGTGAGGTTCAAGGCAGCTTGTAATTTGCTGCCAATCTGGATTTGACCGGCATTGTTGGCCACTTGAGGCAGGTTGTTCACCTCGGCCTCAACGCCTTTGACCAACACCTGCGGGTTACCGCCCGCCTTGCTGATGACGCCGCGAACAGACCCCTCGCCCTGCTTGAGCATGGCCAACAACACATGTGCAGGTTCAACTGTGGGGTTGTCTTTTCCCACAGCCAGGCTCTGGGCGTCGGCCAAAGCTTCCTGAAACTTGGTGGTGAGTCGATCTAAACGCATGTGTGCAAACCCTTCTTAACAATTTTGAGTCACAATACCCTTGAACCGTATGTGTGGGCGAGCGTGGTGATTTCAAGATAACGCCAACACAAATGACATGCACTATTTTTCCAAGTACGCCGCCATGCAAATCAAACAACTCCAAGTTGCTTACGCGCCCGAGCATGATCGCATTCTGATGCGAATCAATTCGGCTGAAAATCAGGAGGTACGGGTATGGCTGACGCGCCGCATGGTGCGCATGTTGATACCCAGTCTGGATGAAATGATGCAGAAGCTTCTAGCCAGCGACAGACCGCTAAACGAGGCGGGCCGGAAGGCCTTGCTCGAAATGAGTCGGGAGGTATCCCTTTACTCTGCAGATTTCAAAAGCCCGTTTCAAGACAAAAACACCACCACGCCACTGGGTGCGGACCCACTGCTGATCACCCAGATTGAGCTGCGCCCCAGTGGAGAGGCGCACAACACCGATCTGGTGTTGAAATTGGTTGCAGGCAGTGGCAAAGGGTTCGAGATGCGAATGGCCGAACAGCTGCAACACGGCTTTGCTGACTTGTTGATCAAAACCTGTGGGCAGGCTGATTGGGGTTTGCATTTCAAGAGTGTACCCAGCATCATCGAACGGCCCGAAACGCGCCACTTGAACTGAACCGGACTAAAGGCGCTTAACCGGCCAAGAACATTTCCTGAAGGTCATTCAGAAAACGAAAGCCCAATTCAGTGGGTTTGAACAGGCCAGGTTGGGTTTCGATCAAACCTTTACTCAATGCCTGTTTCAAAGGCTTTTGCAAATCGCTCAGTGGCCTGCCACAACGCTCCACGAACCAGCTTTCGGGTACCCCGTCGATCAAGCGCAAGGCATTGAGCATGAACTCGAATGGCAACTCCCTCACAGCCAGGGTGCGCACCTCCAGTGGTTGCGCCGCGCCCTCCATTTCCTCCATGTAGGCCATGGGGTTGCGGTGGCGGGTTTCCCGCTCAATGCGGTTGGGGTAACTTATTTTTGCGTGCGCCCCGGCACCCAGCCCCAAGTAGTCGCCAAACCCCCAATAATTCAGGTTGTGCTGACAGCGGTGTCCGGGTTTTGCAAAGGCCGAAATTTCGTATTGCTCAAAGCCTGCCTCCTTCGCAGCCTTGTGAACAGCCTCTTCAATGTCGATCAAGGTGTCGTCATCGGGCAGAGGCGGCGGTTTTACGGCAAACAGCGTGTTGGGCTCCAGGGTCAACTGGTACAGGCTTAAGTGCGTGCTGTTCAGCGCCACAGCCTGCGCCACATCGGCCAGTGCCTGCTCCACGTTTTGATGGGGCAAGGCATACATCAGATCAATGTTCACTTCATCGAACAAGGCCACTGCACTGCGCACTGCGGCCAGGGCCTGCCCACTGTTGTGCACCCGTCCCAAGGCCTTCAAGTGAGAATCGGAGAAACTTTGCACACCGATCGACAAGCGGTTGATGCCTGCCTCTCGAAAACCTTCAAATCGCGCTTGTTCAAAAGTACCAGGATTGGCCTCCATGGTGATTTCGCCACTTTGTGGCATGCCCAAACGTGCACGTACTGCGCCCAACAATTCATCAATCAACTCAGGCGCAAACAGGGAAGGTGTGCCGCCGCCAATGAAAATTGAGTACAACTTTCGGCCCCAGATTTTTGGCAATTGTTGGTCAAGATCGGCAATCAGGGCATTAAGGTAACGGCGTTGCAAGTCCAAGGGCAGCGACTCTGCAAAACCCTGCTCAACAGCGCTTGATGGATCAATGTCGACGCGCTGTATCTCGGACACCACCGGTACACCCACTTCACGCAGCTTGCTTTCCGGCGCCAAGTGGCTGTTGAAATCACAGTAAGGGCATTTGCGCACACACCAGGGCAGGTGAATGTAAAGTGCCAAAGGCGGCATGGCGGCAAATCGAAGTTCACTGGGCATGAAGACACGGCCCACCAGGTTGCCAGCCGTGGTCGAAGCCATGAATCCCGGCTTGCCTGATTTGTCCTCGCCCTGCTCCACTTACGCAACCGCCTTTTTCAAACCCAGCCGCTGCTGCAATTCCAGCAACAAGGCTTGAGTGGCCTGGGCACGGTGACTGAAACGGTTTTTCAATTCCTTGGGCATTTGCGCAGCCGTGCACTGATGCTCTGGCAACCAGAAGTGAGGGTCGTAACCAAAACCGTGCTCACCTTGCGGTGTATCAATGACCTCGCCCCACCACATTTTTTGAGCAATGGTGGGTGTGGGGTCGTCGGCATGGGTCACCCAAACCATGGCACACACGAAGTACGCTCGTCGGTCTTCAACACCCTTGAGCTTGTCAATCAGGCAGGCGTTGTTGTTGGCATCGCTCTTGTCTTGCCCAAACAAGGTGGCATAGCGGGCCGACAGCACGCCCGGCGCCCCCCCAATGGCCGGCACGCACAAGCCCGAGTCATCGGCCAGCGCGGGGCGGCCTGTAAGGCGGCTGGCATGGCGCGCCTTGGTCAGGGCGTTCTCCACAAAGGTATGAAAGGGCTCCTCGGCATCGGGCACACCCAGTTCACCTTGTGCAACCCAATTCACGCCCCAAGGGGCAAACAGGTCCTGAAATTCCCGCAGTTTGCCCTTGTTGCCACTGGCCAATACCCATTCGCTGTTCGCTGCCATCGCTTTGTAATCCAACTTGGTTTTTATGCCTGTAAAGCCGCTTTCTGCAGGCGAACCAGCTCAGCAATACCGGCTGCGGCAGAGTCCAGCATGCCATTCAATTCGTCCCGGCTAAAGGCATCGCCCTCGGCGGTGCCCTGCACTTCTACAAAGCCGCCTTTCTCGGTCATCACCACATTCAAGTCGGTTTCGCAGGTGGAGTCTTCGTCGTAATTCAAGTCAAGCACCACCTGCCCATTGACCACTCCCACCGACACAGCCGCTACGAACTGCTTGATCGGGTTTTCAGCCAAAGCGCCGCTGGCCACCAGTTTGCCAATTGCATCTGCCACAGCGACCATGGCGCCCGTGATCGATGCCGTGCGTGTGCCGCCATCGGCCTGGATCACATCGCAATCAATTTTCAAGGTGCGTTCACCCAGCTTGTTTAAATCGACAGCTGCGCGCAAGGCACGGCCAATCAAACGCTGAATTTCCTGCGTGCGGCCACTTTGCTTGCCCTTGGCCGCCTCACGATCCATGCGGGAATGGGTAGAACGGGGCAACATGCCGTATTCGGCAGTCAACCAACCCTGATTCTGACCCTTCAAAAAGCCCGGCACCTTGTCTTCAACACTGCAGGTGCACAACACATGGGTGTCGCCGAAACGCACCATGACTGAACCCTCGGCATGCTTGGTGTAATTGCGCTCCAGGCTGATATTGCGCAAGGTGTGGGTGCTTCGCCCGTCAGGGCGGGCTGTGGTGGCATTCATTCAAATTCTCCGGTGCGTGTTCTTTCGTAGTGCACGCATTATGGCGCATCTTCAAGGTCGAGAAACAACTGGGCTTGCCCTTTGGTTCGCCTGCTTTCCTCGGCAGCCTTTTCAAGCGCATCCTCCGCAGGGGTAATCAGATGGCTGGCTTTGATTCCCAACAGGCGGATGGTTGATCTGGCTCCTTTGTCTTCAAACGGAATTTTCTTCAGGCAAGCTCGAGCGGCTTGCAAAACCTCATCCGCTGTGCGGACGGTCAATCCAGTGGTGACATCGCGGGTCAGGGATTTGAAATCCGCGAAACGCACTTTCACGCCAATGGTTTTTGCCAGCCGCTGCTTTCGGGCCAAGTCTTGAGAAAGCTTGTCTGCAAGGTGCTCAAGTACCTGCGTCAAGTTGTCGCGTTGCCTGCGCACATGCATGTCGTTCTCGAACGTGGTTTCACGGCTGATGCTTTTCGGTTCCGAAAACAAAGTGACTTCCCGCCGGTCAATACCATGGGCGCTTTCATGCATCCAAAGCCCATAACTTTCGCCGAAACGCATCTGAAGCAAATCGACGGGTTGAGCAGCCAGCTCGGCAATGCTGTTGACACCCATGGCTTTCAGCTTTTCCTGAGCCTTGGGCCCGACACCGTTGATTTTGCCCACCGGAAGCGGCCAGATCATTTCCTGAAACTGGTCGGGGCGCACCACGCTTAGACCGTTTGGTTTTTGCAAGTCGGAGCAGATCTTGGAGGTCAACTTGTTCTCGGACAGACCCACTGAACAGGTCATGCCGCCAGTGGCCCGGGTTACTGCAGCCTTTAATCGGCGCGCCAGTTCAATGGCTGCCTCATAATCCCCCCCGGTTTCCCCGGTCAAATCAATGTAGATTTCATCGATACCGCGATCTTCAACGTTGGGTGCCAATTCCCGCACGGCGGTCTTGAACTGCCTTGACAGGGTTTTGTACCAGTCGAAATCGGCGGGCAACAACACCGCGTGAGGCGCCAGTTTTGCTGCTTTCATGGTGGGCATGGCCGAATGCAAACCCAGTGCACGGGCTTCGTAGTTGGCGGTGGTTAACACACCCCTGCCCTGGTACTGTGCCAAGGTCGGGAATTGCTGCCCGGGCAGCGGCTGCATGCCTCGGCGCCCCCCAACAGCCACGGGCAAACCCCGCAAAGCCGGGTTGCGCACCAATTCGGCATTGGCGTAGAAGGCGTCCATGTCCAAATGGGCAATGATTCGACCCGACAAAAACACCCCCGAATAAAACAAGCACCAGCCCAGAGTTTACAATCCATGCACCACCGACACACACGCACAGGCCGCAAATGAGCAAGGACAGCAAAAACACCGCCGCAGTACACAGCATGACAGGCTTTGCCAATACACAAAGCACGACCCGTGCTGGCACCCTGAGCATGGAGTTGCGCAGCGTGAATTCCCGTTTTCTGGACCTGAACTTCCGCATGGCCGATGACCTGCGCATGGTGGAACCACTGATCCGCGAAAAACTGATGAATGCGCTGAGCCGTGGGAAGGTGGAATGCCGGATTTCCTGGGGACGTGCAGAGGGTGAAAAACGGATTCCGAAGGTTGATCTGGAACAAGTCAAACAATTGGCTACGCTTGAGGCCAGCATTCAAGGTGCCTTGCCCAAGGCCAACGGCTTTCGCATTACCGAGGTGCTGAACTGGCCCGGTGTGGTCGAAGACAACAGTCTGAGCGGCGAAGAGTTGCAAGAAACCATTTCAACCTTGTGCGACCAGGCCATTGAAACCTTAAAGCAAAGCCGCGAACGTGAGGGTGCTGGCCTTGCAGCGGTGCTTCTGGAAAAAATCGATGGAATGGAGGCGATTGTGAACAGCCTGCTGCCGATGTTGCCCCAATTTTTGGCCCACTATGAAGGCAAGATTCGGGAACGCATGACCGAGGCCTTTGACAAAATCATTTCGGACAAAGCAAGCCACTTGACCGTGGAAGACCTTGAAGAACGCATCAAACACGAGGTGGCCCTGCACAGCGTACGCATTGATGTGAAAGAGGAAGTTGAGCGACTCCAAACGCACTTCACTGAGGTTCGCCGTATTCTGAAAAAAGGCGGGGTGATTGGCAAACGGCTGGATTTTGTAACCCAGGAATTGAACCGCGAGGCCAACACTTTGGGCAGCAAAGCACACGCGATTGCGCAAACCCAGGCCAGCATTGATTTGAAAGTGTTGGTGGAGCAGTTTCGCGAGCAGGTCCAGAACATCGAATAAACTTCGGCATTTGCAATTGAACTGAACCAATCTGAATACTTGGGCACCCAATCGAACTTTCGTTTGTTCGAGACCTTGCCCGATGACCACGCCTATCTCTTTTCTCAATCAACTACTGAAGCACGTGTTACCCCACGCAGCCACAGACCCGCGCCTTGCCGGTCTGCTTTTGGTCGCCAAAGGGCAGCAGCGAGCGGCACAAGCCTTGTTGTGCCACCCCACATTGCGGCAACAACGCAGTGAACTCGCCCAATATCGGGTTGGACCGGAAAAACTGGCTGATATGGACCTGATCAAAAGCGGCCGCCTGGAAATCGGCAATTCCAGCCAGGGGGAAATTCCAAAAGTCAAAGTGGGTGAGCGATACAAGTTCGAAAACGAGCTGTCCCTTCAGGAAAGGATTGAAGTGCTGTCAGCACCTCAAACCATGCCCAATGTCAATAAGCAGGGGCCACAGCCCCTGCCGGTTACCGCAGCAGAACGGTGCGTGCTTCGGGATTACATTGCAACGGATGGATACTCGCAACGCATGAACGAATTTTTGCGTGGGGAGTTTAAGGGCGCACCACAGCAGCACTCGGATCTGCGAGAGCGCAGCCTGATATTGATCAGCTTTTTGAATGCCCTGCCTGTGCAATCAGCCCAGGCCCAACACAACCTGAATCGCAACTCTCCGATGTTTCTGGCGATGCTGGACGCGGCAAAAACGGGTAAACCTTTCGTTCCCGACTATTTCTTGAGCATGCGCAAGTGCGACGAGCCATCCGCCGCCATGGTTTCGAGCCTTTTTGGTACGGTCAGCTGCGTGATTGAAACTGAGCTGGCCAAAGATGTGTCCGTGTCGAATGCCCTACTGCCCAATGAACGGGAATTAATCGCCGCGCCCATTTCAAGTTATCAAGTGAACAAAGGCAGTGGCTTCGGCGATGAAACCTCTACAAAACCGTGGTTTGTTCTGACAGAGCATTCCAAGCACTCTGAATAAACATGCGGCATGGCGAGTCCACAGGAAATCCCATAGAATCACGGCTTATTGATCCTTGTTCGAGCGCTTCATGACCGCCTTGGCCCAACCCCAGCACACGCCACAGTATTCTGGCAGCCTGTTTATTGTCAGCGCACCTTCAGGCGCTGGCAAATCCTCGCTGGTGAAAGCGCTTTTGGCCGAGGTTCAGGGCATTGGTCTTTCCATCTCCAATACCACTCGAAAGGCGCGCCCTGGCGAGGTTGATGGCAAAGACTATCATTTCATCTCCCAGCCCGAGTTCGAAGCCATCCGAGACCAAGACGGCTTTCTGGAATGGGCCCATGTGCACGGCAACTACTACGGCACATCGCGTTCATGGGTGGAAGGGCAAATGGCAATTGACCGCGACGTACTTCTGGAAATTGACTGGCAAGGCGCCGAGCAAGTGGTGCGCAAGGTAGAAAACGTCGTGTCGATCTTCATTCTTCCGCCAAGCATCGAAGAACTCGAAAAAAGACTGCGCGGACGCGGCACAGACAGTGAAGAGGTAATTTTGAAGAGAATGGGTGCTGCACAACTCGAGATCGAGCAGGCGAGACGCTTTGATTATGTTATCCTTAATGATGATTTCACACAGGCTCTTTTGGAGCTGAAATCGATCGTCTTCGCATCCCGTTGCCGTTTCAACCAGCAAATGGCGCGCCACGGGGCGCAACTCAAAAGTATTGGACTGTAAGGACACCAGATGGCCCGCATCACCGTTGAAGATTGCTTGAAAAAGATCCCTAACCGTTTCGACATGGCCCTGTGCGCCACTTACCGCGCCCGCATGCTGGCCCAAGGCCACACACCAAAGGTTAAAGCAGACAAAGACAAGCCCACGGTAACCGCGCTGCGAGAAATCGCCGCTGGGGAAATCGGCACTGAAATGCTGAAACGCGTGCCCATCTAATCCGGGCGATTGCGAATTCACCAAAGCCCGAGTCCGGCATACGGCTCGGGCTTTGTTCGTAAAATTGACCGAAAACAAGCTGGCTGAAACTCAGAATTTCCGGACCTCGATCACCTTGAACAAACCCTCCTCAGCACCGCTGGACATCAAATTTGCCAAAATCAAGGCGGTAACATTCGCCCTGCGCCCTGCACCGCTTCAGGAAAGCCTTGATGCCTTGAAAAAACGCCTGGGGCCAACACCCGGTGTGTACTCCGCTGAACCTGCAGTTCTCGATTTCTCTGGCTGGAGCGAAGCCGAACTCGTTGAACATGGCATTGAGTTAAAAGCCTACGCAGAATTGCTTCAAGCCGCAGGCGTTCTGCTGGTGGAGACACGAGGGCACGGCACCGCCTTGGAATCCCAGGCAGAGGAATTGGGCATTCGTTTCGAGACCGGCCAGGCCGATCAGGCTGAACCTGAACAAGAGCCGCTGCCAGTGCAAGCCGATGCCCCAAGCGCAGCGGCAAAACCCGACACTGAACCCGGGCTCATTCAGGCGAATCACCCCGCAGTGCCCAATTTTGACAATGCCCGCCGAACCATGGTGATCGACCAATCCGTCCGCAGCGGTCAAAAAATTTATGCCCAGGGGGCAGACCTGATCGTCATGGGGCAGGTGTCGGCTGGTGCTGAAGTCATCGCCGATGGCAATGTGCACGTTTACGGAGTGTTGCGCGGCCGCGCCTTGGCCGGTGCAGCGGGCGACAATCAAGCCAGAATTATCTCCACCTGTTTTGAAGCAGAATTGGTGGCCGTGGCTGGTTACTATTTGACATTCGAGGGCGGTTTTCCCGAGGAGAACCGTTCCAAACCTACATTAATTCATCTTGACCATGGCACTGAGCCGGCAGCATTGCGACTCAAAGCCATCAACATCCGCTAGGAGACCATTTGTGAGTCGAGTCATTGTTGTTACATCCGGTAAGGGTGGCGTTGGTAAAACAACCACCAGCGCAAGTTTTTCCGCAGGCCTGGCCTTGCGTGGTTTTAAAACAGTGGTAATCGACTTTGACGTGGGTTTGCGAAACCTTGACCTGATCATGGGTTGCGAGCGCCGGGTGGTCTATGACCTGGTCAACGTGATTAACGGTGAAGCAAGCCTTCAGCAAACTTTGATCAAAGACAAGCACTGCCCCATGCTGTCAATTCTTCCAGCCTCTCAGACACGCGACAAAGACGCCTTGACCGAGGAAGGTGTGGAAAAAGTGATCAAAGACCTGATCGAAATGGGATTTGAATACATTGTGTGCGACAGCCCTGCTGGCATTGAGCGTGGCGCCGTGATGGCCCTGACCTTTGCCGACGAGGCCATTGTGGTGACTAACCCGGAAGTGTCTTCCGTTCGGGATTCAGACCGCATCATTGGCATTTTGCAAGCCAAGAGCAAACGCGCCAAGGAGGGCGGTGAGCCGGTGAAAGAACACCTGCTGATTACACGATACTCCGCCAAGCGCGCCGCTGATGGGGAAATGCTGAGCTACACCGACGTGGCCGACCTGCTTCGCGTGCCTTTGCTCGGTGTGATCCCTGAAAGCGAAACTGTATTGCAGGCCTCAAACCAGGGCATGCCGGTGATTCACGCCGAAGAAAATGATGCCGCCTTGGCCTACCAAGACTGTATCTCACGTTTCCTGGGCGAAACCAAACCACTGCGTTTTGTAGACTATGAAAAGCCAAGTCTGCTCAAGCGCCTGTTCGGAGGCTAAGACCATGTCACTACTGAGCATGCTGTTTGGCGAAAAGAAAAAATCGGCCAATGTTGCAAAAGAACGACTGTCTTTGATCATTGCACGCGAGCGTGTAGACCAGGACGGCCCCGACTTTTTGCCCCAAATGCGGGACGAATTGATGCAAGTGATCGCCAAATACGTCAAGATTGACCAAGAAGACGTGAAGTTTAACCTTCAAAAACAAGGCAATATGGAGATGTTGGAAGTCAATATCGTCTTGCCGGACCAGAAGTAAGACTGCACAATAGAAGATCGTAGTTTTAGTTGTAACAGTGGTACAAAATGCGGGGGGCAATGCAAGCCAGAGAACTTCAACCTGAGCCAAACCGACCCGATGTGGTCTCTATCGCACAGCTTATTGGACTAGCCTCGACATATTTGCCAGAGGCTGAGATCCGGCGCGTTCGCGAGGCTTACAAGTTTTCTGACGTTGCGCACTTGGGGCAGTTTCGTGCAACGGGTGAACCCTACGTGACCCATCCCATTGCGGTGGCCGAGCTTTGTGCCAGTTGGCGCCTGGACAGCCAAGCCATTCAAGCCGCCCTGCTTCATGATGTGATGGAGGACTCGGGCACCACCAAGGAGGACCTGATTGAGCGCTTCGGCGGATCAGTGGCTGATTTGGTTGATGGGCTTTCAAAACTCGACAAAATGGAGTTTTCTTCCCGGGAAGAAGCTCAGGCCGAAAACTTCCGCAAAATGCTGTTGGCCATGGCCCGAGACTTGCGGGTCATTCTGGTGAAGTTGGCAGACCGTTTGCACAATATGCGAACGCTCGACATCATGAGTCCCGCCAAAAAACGCCGCATTGCTCTAGAAACCCTCGAAATTTATGCTCCCATCGCCCATCGACTGGGCTTGAATGAAATTTTCCGCGAACTGCAAGAACTCAGCTTCCAGCATGCTTACCCCATGCGCTATGAGGTGCTGAAGAAAGCGGTGTTGGCAGCACGGGGCAACCGTCGTGAAGTGGTGGGCAAAATTCTGGAAGCTGTGGAGAAATGCCTGAGCGACGCCAACATTGAATGCCAGGTGTATGGCCGGGAAAAGGCCTTGTACGGTATTTACCGCAAAATGATTGAAAAACGCCTGAGCTTTTCCCAGGTGCTGGATGTGTACGGTTTCCGCGTTGTGGTGAAAGACATGCCTGGTTGTTACATGGCCATGGGCATGTTGCACCAACTGTTCAAGCCGGTACCGGGCAAGTTCAAGGACTACATCGCCATTCCAAAACTGAACGGCTACCAAAGCCTGCACACCACCTTGCTGGGTCCATACGGTACACCGGTCGAATTTCAAATTCGCACTGAAGAAATGCACCAGGTGGCGGAAAAAGGTGTGGCCTCACATTGGCTGTACAAAGGCGAAGGTGAGGCACTCAATACCATTCAAACGCAAACCCACCGCCTGTTACAAAGCCTGCTTGACATTCAAAACCAGACCGGCGATTCGGCCGAGTTTCTGGAACACATCAAGGTAGACCTGTTCCCGGACGCCGTATATGTATTCACCCCGAACGGCAAGATCATGAGCCTGCCGAGGGGTGCAACGGTGGTCGACTTTGCCTACGCAGTACACACCGATGTGGGCAACCATTGCGTGGCTGCACGCGTGAACCAGGTGATTGAGCCATTGCGTACCATTCTGAAGAGTGGTGATGTGGTCGAAATTATTACCGCGCCTCACAGCCGTCCCAATCCGGTCTGGCTGGGTTTTGTGCGTTCAGGCAAAGCGCGCTCCGAGATTCGGCACTATTTGAAGTCGATGAACCTTGAGGAAACCGTGCGCCTGGGAAGCCGGTTGTTGGAGCAGGCGCTTGAGGCAGACCAAATCAAATTGGATAACCTGAGCAATGAGGTTTGGGACCGCTTGCTGAAGGATTCACAAGTCAGCACCCGTGACGAGTTGCTGGCTGATATTGGCGCGGGTCGGCGTGTGGCACCGGTGGTGGCTCGCCGAGTACTCATTGCTTTGGGAAGAGCCGACGCCAGAGTGGACGCGCCTTCGGGCAACCAGGGGGAGGCCCGTGCACCCATCATGATTCACGGTGGCGAAGGCATGTCGGTTCAACGCGCGCCCTGCTGCCTGCCCATTCCCGGTGACAATATTATTGGCTATGTGCGCAAGGGCTCAGGCTTGATCATTCACACCGATGAATGCGAAACAGCCCGCAAACAGATTCGCAAGGAACCGGAGCGCTGGACCGATGTTCAATGGTCACCCGAAATTACCCGCCCATTTGATGTAAATGTAGATTTGCAGGCGGTGAACGAGAAAGGCGCACTGGCCACGATCGCGGCCACTTTGTCAGACGCAGGTGCCAACATCACCAACCTGACGATGAGTGATGAAACGGCCTACCGCAAATTGCTGCATTTCACCATTCAGGTGACTGACCGTGTGCACTTGGCGCGCATTTTGATGGCCTTGCGCAGGCTTGAATACGTGGAGCGTGTGACCCGTGTGAAGGGCCGGGCTTTTGCAAAGGTGCGTTTGCCCGTGGCAGACACGGCGACACACTAATCGGCTTGGGTTCCGATCTCTTGTCGTTCTTGATCGCCCACTCGGCTTGGGTTCCGCTCTCTCGCCAGAAAACCTGTATTTCCCTTTTTGATATTCACCCTGACTCACCTCGCTCGGCAAAAAGGCGGGCCGAGTCTCGGTGCCGGCCCATGGCCGACCGTGGCGGGTGAATTCAAACGGGCAGGTTTTCTTGAAGGCGAGGCGATCGAAACACCGCCGCCGATTGGGCACCAAACACAGCTGCGAGTTACGTGGTGGTGGCGAAGCGCCGTGCGGGACTGGCTGGGAGCTGAACTTGCAGATGAGCGCACTCTGCGGGTTTGAGCCAACTCGGCAGTGGGATTGCTTGGGGAGCACTTCAAGAAAACCGCCCCGTTTGAGTGGATTCGCAGCGCTCGGCTACAAGCCGACACCGAGACTCGGCCCGCCTTTTTGCCGAGCGAGGTGAGCAAGAATCCATTCAAAAAGGGATCCAGCGGTTTTCTGTGCGGAACAAGTAACCCACGCCGAGTTGGCCAGAAACCGCAACGGTGACCATTCAAGTTCAGCTCGCAGTCACCCAGTCAATCGATCACATACCGCACTTCGACAATCTCAAGCTCATCACGCCCTGCAGGTGTCATCAATTGCACAACATCGCCCTCTTTTGCTTTCAACAACGCACGCGCCACCGGAGAAATCCAGCTGATGTGACCCTTGGCAGTGTCTACCTCATCAACGCCCACTATTTTTACAGTCAGTTCCTCACCTTTTGAATTGATGTAGGTGACTGTAGCGCCGAAGAAAATACTCTCAAGTTCCTGCTGCGTGGCGGGGTCTACCACCTCTGCAATTTCAGTGCGCTTGGTAAGAAAACGAATTCGGCGATCAATTTCACGCAGGCGTTTTTTGCCGTACAGGTAATCTCCATTCTCGGAGCGATCCCCATTGGACGCCGCCCAAGACACCACAGACACCACTTCGGGCCTCTCGGTTTTCACAAGATGGGTAAGTTCGTCGCGCAAGCGGCGGTAACCTTTGGGTGTGATGTAATTTTTCAAGCCTTGAGGCAAGGCCGGGCTCGCATCGGGACCGTCGTCCTCGAATTCTGAATCGTTTTCTTTGGTGAAAGCTTTGCTCATGTCTTTTCTCGTGAATTGCCCGACTAGACAGCCTCAGCAGAAGTGTGCAGGATACAGGAAAGCGGTCGTTTCTTTGCCAATCACACCATCATAAATCCTTCAATGACGACAGAACAGGAAGCGCCAAGAATCATTGTTGTCGACGACAGCGACGATGACTTTCTTTTGATCAAGCGGCAGCTGACAAAAACCTGGCACACCGCCGTTGTCCGGCATGCCCATAGCGAGGAAACGCTGAGAACAACACTGGATGACCTCGAACCCGACCTGGTGATCTGCGACTATTCCATGCCTCAACTGACGCACGACAGAGCCATCGAGATGGTTCAGACCCTGCGACCTGAAACACCCATGATTCTGCTTTCTGGACTGGCCAGCGACGCCCTGGGTGTACAAGCCATGCATGAAGGAGTGCGCGACTATGTGGAAAAATCCAAACCCGAGCGCCTGATTCCGGCCGTCCGCCGGGAAATACACACTCACCGGCTTCGCCGGGAAAAACTATTGCTTGAACAGGCCCACAGGCGGGCAGTCTACTTTGATGCAGCCACCGGTTTTTTGAACCGCCAAGGATTGGTAAAAACCCTCTCTGGTCTAAGCACAAATTCTGGTGAGGACAATGACCTGTGCCTGTTGAGCGTGAACGTGTCGAGAAACCAGGCACGCCGCCCTGAGGTGGACCCACGCATCCGGCGCAACATGCTGGAAAAGATTGTGGAACGGATTCGGGACACCTTCAAACAGGACATTCTCTGTCGATGGTCTGACAATGTGCTGGTGGTGTTAACCAACAAGCTGGACTGGAATGCGGACAACACTTCGGTGGCGGATACCCTGTGTGAGTTTGAGGCGAACCTGAACCGCGTATTTACTGTTGACAACATTGCAGTGCGGCCCAATATGCGTTTGGGGCTGGCGCGCCCCGGCGTGCATGGTCAACATGCAGCCGAGCTGGTCACGCATGCGCAGTCGGTGGCGCATGTGATCGAATCGCGCGGCTTGGAACTGTTGAATGTTCTGGATGCGGAAATCCATGACCTCGCCAAACGCCGAAAAACGATTGAACTGGGCTTGGCCAAAGGGATTGAAAGCAACGAACTGGTGTTGGACTTTCAGCCGATTGAAGATCTTAAAACGGGCCGTATTTGCGGTCTTGAGGCCTTGGTGAGATGGACCCACCCCGAATTGGGTCGGATCATGCCAAGCGAGTTTATTGGCGTTGCCGAAGATTCAGGCTTGATTGATGCACTGGGTGACTGGGTGATTGAATCGAGCAGCAAAAAAGTGCTGGAGTTGCATCAACAAGGGCACATGCTCTGGTGCGCGGTCAATTGCTCGGCGGGGCAATTGCTGAACCCGGAGTTTCCGGCCAAAGCCCAACAAACCATTCGCCATGCAGGGCTTGATCCCAAGTGGATTGAGTTTGAAGTCACCGAATCGGCAGCAATCGATGACATGAGCCGCACCGTGGACGCGCTCAAGAAACTGAAGGCGCAGGGTTCGCAAATTGCCATGGATGATTTTGGTACTGGCTATGCTTCGCTGAACTACTTGCGCCAACTGCCCGTGGATGTCCTGAAAATCGACAAAAGCTTTGTGATGGATTTGCTCGAGGACAAAAACAGCCACATGATTGTAAAAGCCGTGATTGACCTTGCGCATGCATTGGGCCTGATTGTGCATGCTGAGGGGATTGAAACTGCAGAGCAGCGCGAGAGCCTGATCCAGATGGGATGCGACAGGCTTCAAGGCTATTGGTTTTCGCGTCCTATGGACCTGGAGAGCCTGAAAAACTGGCTCAACAAGACCGGGCTTCAGTGAGTTAGATGCGAACGGCTGAACGTCCGCCGATTTTCGAGAGGTAATCAAGCAGACGCTTGGCGATCATGTTCAGTGGCACCACCTCATCGGCGGCACCCAGGGCGATTGCTTCGCGCGGCATGCCGAATACCACGGAGCTGGCCTCGTCCTGGCAAATATTGTAGGAACCCGCTTTTTTCATGTCAGCCATGGCCTGTGCACCGTCTTTGCCCATCCCGGTAAGCATGATGCCCACGATATTGCGTGGCGAGACTTCCTGGCCTGACTTGAACAGCACTTCCACCGACGGGCGATGACGGTTGACCGGCTCAGAATCCGAAAGCTGACAAATGTAGTTGGCACCACTTCGCCCCAACAACAGGTGTTTGTCACCTGGCGCGATGTAGGCATGACCTGGCAACACGCGCTCACCGTGCACGGCTTCTTTCACAGTGATGTTGCACACCTGGTTTAAACGATCTGCAAAGCTTTTGGTAAAACCGGCAGGCATGTGTTGAGTGATCAAAATCGCAGGGCTGTCTTTGGGCAGTTGCTCCAGAATGACTCGAATGGCTTCGGTGCCGCCAGTAGATGAACCGATCAATACCAGCTTCTCAGTGGCTGCAAAGCGGTTGCCAAGTGCATTGTTGGTGGGCACGGGCTTGGCCGCCTCGGCAGGAACAACCATGCCGGTCACCGGATCAGTTTGCGCTGCTGCTGGTTGAACAGCAGACTTTGGGGGCAGCCGGTTCAGACGAAAACGCGCAGCATAGGCGGCACGAATTTTGTCGGTAATTTCGTTGGCATAATCGATCATGCCTTGGCTGATGTCCAGTTTGGGTTTGGTCACGAAATCAACTGCTCCAAGTTCAAGGGCGCGGAAGGTTACATCGGTTCCACGTTCGGTCAGTGTAGACACCATCAACACCGGCGTGGGCCGCAAACGCATGATTTTTTCAAGAAACTCAATGCCATCCATTTTTGGCATTTCAATGTCGAGTGTAATCACATCGGGATTGAATTTCTTGATTTGATCTCTGGCGATGAATGGATCGGGTGCCGTGGCCACGGTCTCCATGTCGCGCTGTGAATTGATGATCTTGCTCATCAGGTTTCGGATCAAGGCCGAGTCGTCTACCACCAACACTTTGATTTTGTTCATCTCACTGGCCCTTAGAAAAACACAATGTCGCCATTGACGGGGTCTTTGTTGATCTTCTCGCTGTAACGCTTTTCCTGCTGCAAGGCGGCTGAATTGGCGCTGGCCACTCGCTCAACGCGCACTGCACTGGTTTGGGTATTGAAACGAATGCGACGGCTGTGCGGTCCACCCAAATCGGATGCAACTACTTTGATTCTGTCTTTCCGCAAAAAATCGATCACGAACTCGGCATTGCGGCGTCCAACGTGCTGAGTGTGCAAGGCGCCTGTAATGTTGGCACCTCCGAACACTTTGGCAGTGAGATGCTCTCGCTTGGCGCCCATGGTCAACAAGTCGTTGATCAAGCATTCCATGGCATAGAGGCCATAACGCAAGGACTTGGTTTTGTCGCCCAGGCTGCGGGCCTCAGAAGGTGAATCCGGCAGCATGAAATGATTCAGGCCCCCAATCTTTCGATGACTGTCCCACACACAAGCGGAAACACAGGAGCCCAGCAAGGTGGCAATTTCCGCAGGAGCCCATGACACGAAGTAATCGCCGGGCATGATGATTTTCTTCACCAGCGCTGGTGCAGCAGGTACTGCAACCGGTGCAGCCAAAAGCCCGGTACTCATGCAGTAACCTGACGCGACTGACCTTCACCACCTGTGCCGGTTTTCGCGGCCTTGTCAGTGTTGACGGTGTATACGGTTTTACCACGCAGGGTGAAATAGT
Organism: Limnobacter sp. CACIAM 66H1; assembly: GCF_001601825.1. Taxonomy (GTDB): domain Bacteria; phylum Pseudomonadota; class Gammaproteobacteria; order Burkholderiales; family Burkholderiaceae_B; genus Limnobacter. Next base: position 60,710 of record NZ_LUJK01000006.1, read on the forward strand.
CTCGCGCCATGGCAAAATTCTCAGAGTGACCTGCGTACAACAAGCCATTTGGATTCATCAGAGGAGCAAACCGCTTGAGGATTTGCAACTGCACATCTTTCTCAAAATAGATCATGACATTCCGACAGAAAATGGCATCAAAGCCGGGTCGCAGGGACCAGACATTGTCCATCAGGTTCAGCTTTCGGAATGTCAACAATGCTTGCACCTCGGGGCGTACACGGATCAAGCCTTCGCTTTCGCCTTTCCCCTTCAAAAAATACTTGCGCAGGATTTCATCGGGAATTTTGTCGACCTGGTCCATGCGGTACACGCCTTTTTTGGCATGGTCCAACACCTTGGTATCAATGTCGGTGGCCAGAATACGCACGGGCGGATTCATGCTATTGAAGGCTTCCATGGCGGTAATCGCCATGGTGTAGGGCTCTTCACCGGTTGACGCTGCGCTGCACCACAACTCAATTCGCGCATTGCGTGAAAGCGATTGCAACTGTTTTTTCAGAATGTCGAAATGATGTGCCTCACGGTAAAAGGATGTGAGGTTGGTGGTCAGCGAATTGGTGAAGTGCTCCCATTCCGGGTTGCTTGCATTGGACTCCAGCGCATCCAGATAGGTGGAAAAACGGTTGTGGTTACAGGCGCGCAAGCGACGGGCCAATCGGCTGTACACCATGCTTTGTTTGCTGGGTGCCAGTGAAATTCCCGCAATTTTCAGGATGAGCGCGCGTACCCGGGCAAAGTCCTTGTCATTGAACTCGAATTCACGGTCGGCATTGTCATCGCTTAACAAACTGCGATTGACCGCTGCGGCGGCCTGTTTTGCACCGGCTACAGCATCGTTGGCGTATTGGGCTTTGGAGAATTCAAATTTCACTGGGGGTCGGTTCATCAGGGCCTTTGTCGCGGGGTTAACACAATTTGGGAGGTGCCCCGACGCGAATGAGTTCTATACCCTGATATGTTCCGATAAGATGAACAAAATAATGCAAGGATTAAAACCTTGAAAGGGCGTTATCTCTCGCTTTGATCCTGCACACAACAATAAAAACCAACAACAAGCGAACAGACAATGAGTGATTCCAAAGGACTACCCCCTTCATTGCTGGACATCAGTAACTTTTCAGATGGTGGATTGAAAGTACTGGTGGTGGAAGACAATGATTCGGACTTTGAGCTGATGTGCTACCGCCTTAAACAAGGTGGATTGAAGTACACAGCGACGCGGGTAGACCGCATCGAAGATTTGCGAAAATGCCTGGAACACGAGGAGTGGCAGGTGGTGATTTCGGATCACAACCTGCCTGGCTTCGGCTCTGAGGAGGCCCTGCGTGTGGTGCGCGATTCGGGGCTGGACATTCCTTTCATTATTGTGTCAGGCAGCATTGGTGAACATGTCGCAGTCGAGGCCATGCGTGCGGGTGCCGACGATTATTTGATGAAAGACAAAATGGCGCGTCTGGTGCCAGCCATCGAGCGTTCCTTGCGGGCTGCAAATGAACGGCGAAGCCTGGCCGCAGCTGAACTGGCGCAGCGGGAGTCTGAGCGTCGGTTTGCAGCCATCGCAGAGAATATTCCAGGCATAATTTTTCAAATGCAATCGGGCCCGTCAATGCCCCGCCCCACCGTACCTTTTGTGAGCGAAGGTGTGGTGCGTCTGTTTGGTGTGCCGCCGAGGTTGTTTCTCGAAAATCCACATTATTTCTTCGAGCAGTTTGAACCCAACGATGCCGCAACCCTTTTTGAGCTTTTGATGGACCCGCCCAAACCTGGCGTGCCGGTGAGTTGGGAAGGTCGAATCAAGAACTACGGCAAACGCGAATCGCGTTGGGTCTACATGAACGCAGTAGCCAAACCTCGGGGCAGCATGTTTGTGTGGGATGGCGTGTTGCTCGACATCTCGGATCGCAAACAGGCCGAAGAACGCTTGCTGAATGCACAGACCGAGTTGCGCCTTGTAACCACCGAGTTTGAGAAAAGACGGGAACAGGAACGCGGCGCAATTGCCCGTGAAATTCACGATGACATGGGCGGATCGCTCACCAAGTTAAAAGCAGACGTGGCCTGGCTGAACAAGAACATGACTCTGGATGTTGCATCGCAAGAAAAGCTCGATGACATGCTGGAACTGATTGAACATTTGCTGGCGAGCAGCCAGCGGATCGCCAAGGATTTGCGCCCCGGAATTCTGGACTACGGCTTGATTCCTGCCCTGGAGTGGCAGATGAATGACTTCCAGAAGCGCACCCAGATTGAGGGCACGTTCCAGTGCAATGTTGAAGAACTGGACCTGGACAGCGAACAAAGCACAGCGTTGTTCAGGATCTTGCAAGAGGCCCTGACCAACATTGTGAAACATGCACAGGCCACACGGGTTGACGTGGAACTGTTTGTAACAGAAAGTGAATTAACACTGGAGATTCGTGACAATGGTCGAGGAATCGAGAATACTGATAAATTGAAAGAAACATCGTTCGGCCTTCGTGGCATGCAAGAACGGGTTGCAGCCTTTGAGGGTTGGGTCGATGTCAGCGGATCCTTGGGATCCGGGACAACGGTCATGGTTTCGATACCAAGAAGCATTCAGACAGGTGAGGCGGGAAATGATTAAGGTGCTGCTGGCAGATGACCATGCATTGCTTCGGGGAAGCCTGAAGCAGTTGCTGGATGACACAGGCTTTGTACAGGTGGTAGCCCAGGCGGGCGAATATTCGGAAATCATGAAAGCCATGACTTCCAACACGGTTGATTTGGCAATACTGGACATTTCAATGCCGGGTAAAAACGGTGTGGATATTGTCAAGATCCTGAAGGACAAATACCCTGCCCTGAAAATCCTGATGTTGTCGATGCACCCTGAAGACCAGTACGCAGTGCGCTGTTTGAAGGCCGGCGCTTCCGGCTACCTGACCAAGAATACCGCCCCTGAAAAACTGGTGGATGCCATCCAGGTGATTGCAGCGGGCCGCAAGTACATCACTCCTGAATTGGCAGAATCTCTGGCCAGCCACTTGACTGAGGACTCTGAAAAACCACTGCACGCCTCGCTCAGTGACCGTGAATTTCAAACCATTCGCATGATTGCTGCAGGCAAGAAGCTGAGCGAAATTGCGGATGAGCTGTCGCTGAGCCCGAAGACTGTAAGCGTTTACCGGGCGCGGATTCTTGAAAAAATGCGCATGAAAACCAATGGTGAACTCACGCGCTATGCGTTGGAGAACGGGCTGATCTAAGCTTGCTCGGCCGTTCGTTAACTGCCTGATCATCGGCTTGGGTTCAACTCTCTCGCAGCTTTCTTAATCGCCCAATTGGCTTGGGTTCCGATCTCTCGGAGCTGTCTTGGTGGCCCAATCGGCTTGGGTTCCGATCTCTCGCCAGAAAACCCGTATTTCCCTTTTTGATATTCACCCTGACTCACCTCGCTCGGCAAAAAGGCGGGCCGAGTCTCGGTGCCGGCCCATGGCCGACCGTGGCGGGTGAATTCAAACGGGCAGGTTTTCTTGAAGGCGAGGCGATCGAAACACCGCCGCCGATTGGGCGATGAAATCAGCCGTGAGTTGCGTGGAGAGGGAGATTCGCCAGTGTTGATAGGGCTTTGAACGCAGCCTTCAGTGACTCGGAGGTGGAGAAGCGCTGCACGGGAGTGCGGGGAGCCGAACTTGCAGAGAGGCTCGCTCTGCGGGTTCAAGCCAACTCGGTATTGGGATTGCTTGGGGCGCACTTCAAGAAAACCGCCCCGTTTGAGTGGATTCGCAGCGCTCGGCTACAAGCCGACACCGAGACTCGGCCCGCCCTTTTGCCGAGCGAGGTGAGCAAGAATCAATTCAACAAGGGATTAAGCGGTTTTCTGTGCGGAACAAGTAACCCATGCCGAGTGGGCAACAAACAGCAACGGTGCCCCTTCAAGTTCAACCAATAAAGTTGAACAAGGTCAACTGAGAGGTGCTCGCAAAGCTCTGTTGCGCAGCCTGAAGCTGCAATTGCCCCTGCGACAGCTCGCTGATGGCCTTCGCATAATCCAGTCCCACCGCCTCGCCTGCAACACGCTCAAGTTCCAGCTGGGCAGCTTGGTTGATTTGCTGCAGCGTTTCAACTTCGCGCAAGCGAACACCCACCTTGGTGCGGGAAATTTGAACTTGATCAAAAATCTCGTCGAGCTGCGCACCCTTGTTGTTGAATGCTTTCAAGTAGGTGTCTTGCGGTGTGGCGCCCTCTTGCCCATTGGGGTAGGCAGGATTCCGCAGCAAGGCCACTGCATCGCGAAGAATCGCAAAAGCGTCTTCGTTGGTATTCGGGTCAACAAATGCATCTTGCCCGGTAATGCTCAGGTTCACAAAACGACCGCTTGCCACTTGAATTTCACGACCGGTCACTGCCTCACCGGCTGCCGCAGTGGTGGTTTCCAAAAATGTGCCTGTGATCGCGCCGCCAGGTGTCTGGAATGGCTCCCGATCCTGGAAAGTGCCGGAGAACATGTAGTAACCATTGGCATCGGTGCGGTTGGCGATACCACGCAATTCTTCCATGCGTCCTTCGATGTCCTGGGCAATAATTTCACGGTCGGCTGGGCTAAGCGCGGCATTACCTGCCTGAAGGAATGCCTCCTTGATAGAGACCATGATGTCAGAGGCAGACTGCAAGGCCACATCCATTTGACCCAACTGGTTGTTCACATAGGTGATGTTGCTTTGGTAGCTGTCCAGCGTTTTAACACCCGCCTTCGCACCCAAGGCAACCGACATGGCCAAAGGGTCATCCGATGGCTTCAGCACACGTTGCCCGGTGGCCAGCTGACCCTGTAATTTCACCAGCTCAGTTTGCTGTTTGCTCATGCGGTCTGTGCTGAGCTTGAAGTACTGGTTGGTGCTGATTCTTCCGATTGCCATAATTTTTCCTTGAAATCCGATCAGAACATGCTGAGGATTTGGTCAAACAATTCTTTGGACAATGAAATTACGCGTCCTGATGCCTGGTAGGCCTGCTGAAACTTGATCAAATTCGCGGCCTCTTCGTCCATGTTCACGCCTTGCAAGGCATCGCGGGAATCAGCCACCTGATTCAATACGGTTTCGCGCGACTCTGCAGCCAAATTGAATTCGCGAGTTTTGTTGCCAACACGGCTGACCAACTGATTAAAACCATCCGAGATGGATACGCCAGCCGAGTTGTTGGACTGAAACAGGGTGCGTGAATTTTGCAACGCTGCCACGGCCAGAATGTTCTCGTTGTTACCAATACTGGGATTGACGGCCGATGAAGCCGCCACTTGCGATGGCCTGTCAAGTGCTGTGCGCATATTCAACGCGGCTTCGCGCACAGGCATCAACACGAAGCGATCACCTTCCTGGGGTGTGGCGTTGTTCAATTGAAAACTGAGCAAAGGAGCACCGGCTGGGTCGCGAATCTCGTAGTAGTCACCACCGGGATCGGTCACCAGGCTGGCTGGAACAAATGGACCGTCCGAGCCCACCTCGCGGTAGCGGGGCTGGCTGCCAACAATTTGGACCTCGTACTCGGCAGGGCCGAGTTTGGACAAATCAAGACCACGCAAGGTGACTTGCGTGGGGTTGACCGTGCTGTTGTTCACATTGGGAACAACGCGGGAGATATCGTCAATAAAATTGCCACTGCTGCCAAAACTGAACAGTGCACTGGCAGGGTTGTTGTCCAGATCTACACCAGCAGTTTGAATGTTGTTCACAGCCTGACCGATGCGCGCAGCCAGCAAACCAATGGTGTTTTGGTATTCGGTCAGCTCGTCTTCACGAAAACTTAAAAAACCAGCCAAGGCGCCATTGCCCAAACTGCCGGAATCAAACGCCAACAAACGGTCTTGCCCATTGACTTTGGTGTTCATACCAACCAACAGATTTTGTGGATCTTGAGGGTCCACCTGCGTTTGGACTTTGAACTGGGTGGTGCCTACAACCAATGACTGACCATTGGCCAAAAACAGATTGGTCGAACCATCAGCCATGTCCACACGTGTGGTTTGCACCTGCTCGGACAACTGCAATATCAATTTGTCCCTGCGGTCCATCAAATCATTGGGTGGACCACCATTGGATGTCTGGTTCAGTGCCGTCACGATCTGGTTGTTCAAAGAGGCAATTTGCGAGGTCGCATTGTTCAGTTGCTCGACCGTGTCACGTACCTTCAAATTGGTGGCGTTGCGCAGTTCATCCATGACCGTGTTCAGGCCGTTGAAACGCGAACTCAGAGTTTCAGCAGAGGACAAATAGTTTTGACGTGCAGCCAGATCAGCCGGGTTGGTTGACAGGGTTTGAGCAGCACCAAAAAAGATGCTCAGCGCACTGGAGAGGCCAGAGGCATCATCCGCGATCATCGCGTCGACACGCGCAATTTGCTGGGCCTTGGCATTGTAAAAAGCCGCGTCAGAGGTGGCTTTTTGCTCTTGCGCATTGATGAAATCGGAATACACCCGCTGCACGGATGCAATATCAACACCTTGCCCGATATAGCCAATGTCGCTGCCTGTTGAGGGGCGCGACTGTTGGATCACCTGCTGGCGATTAAAACCAACGGTGTTGCTGTTCGCGATGTTGTGCGAGGTGGTGGATAGCCCTGCCCGGGCTGCATTCAAGCCGCTGAGCGCAATTCCATAGACCGAGTTCGACATAATTCAGGATCCTTTGGTGTCTTGAACGACTTAACGGTCGGTTTTCGGGAAAGTTGAGGGCAAGTCCTTTTTTACCTGTCCTGCTGGGAAGATAGTTTGCTCCCCTCCCACGCCGGCACCTGCCTTCAGCTGCCTTGCAATTTCACCCGCCAAACCCAAACCCTTGCCCGACAATTTTTGAACCAGTTCCTGGTCGTACATGCCTTGGTAAGTTTTGGTGCTGGAATCGGTGAACAAGCCACCCTCAGGCGTGGCATCCCGCATACTCTTCAAAGCCATTTGTAAAAATATAGACTCGAACTGAACAGCCACTTTGTCGATCGCCGCATTGAATTCCTCGCTGCCACGCTCTGCGCGTGCGCCACGCTTCAAACCCTCTAGGCTGCGGGAGTCCATCGACAGCATTTGTTGGGTATCTACCGGGTTGTTCGACAATGGCGTCATTTAGATCACCTCAAGTTCAGCTTTCAGACTGCCTGCGGTTTGCATGGCCTGCAAAATGGAGATCAGGTCGCTGGGGGTTGCACCCAAGGCGTTCAGCGCTTTGACCACATCCGACAATTGCGCAGCGCCCTTGATTTCAATCAGCTCGCCACCGGCTTCGGAAATTTGAATATCCGCCACCTCGGTGACCACAGTTTCACCTTGACCAAACGGTGCTGGCTGCGAGATCACCGGTGTGGACGAGATTTTTACGGTGAGGTTGCCGTGCGCGACAGCGCAGTTTTCCAACATCACCGCCTGGTTCATCACGACAGAACCCGTGCGCGCATTCACAATCACTTTGGCGCTGCCCATGGCTTTGTTGATGCTCAGTTCCTGAATGCGCGACAAAAACGCCACGCGGTCGTTGGGGTTGGAAGGTGCACGAACCTTGATGGTGCGGCCATCCAGCGCTTGGGCCACATTCGGGCCCATGTTGTTATTGATCGCCTCGGCCACGCGAATGGCGTTGGAGAAATCGGTGCTGGTCAACTCAAGCTGCAAGGTTTCACCAAGCAAGAAAGGCGATGCCACCTCACGTTCAACCAGGGCACCTGCTGGAATACGGCCTGCAGACAAGTGGTTGATGACGGTTTTGGATCCTCCGGCAGACGCGCCCGCACCACCTACGATCAACTGGCCTTGAGCCAGGGCATAGACCTGACCATCGGCACCTTTGAGAGGGGTCATCAGCAACATGCCACCACGCAGGCTTTTTGCATTGCCGATGGACGAGACTGTCACATCGATCGCTTGACCAGGCTGAGCAAAAGCCGGCAAATTGGCAGTGACCATGACTGAAGCCACGTTTTTCAGCTGCAAGTTGGCGCCCGGGGGCAAGGTAATGCCTGACTGCTGCAACATGGATACGATGCTTTGACTGGTGAACGGCGTTTGCGTGGTTTGGTCTCCAGTACCATCCAGACCGATCACAATGCCATAGCCGTACACCGGGTTGGCGCGTACACCTGAAACCGTGACCAGGTCACGAATTCGGGTTTGAGCCTCTGCCTGCGTACCAAAGGCCATCACGGCAGCGGCGGTTAGCGCCAACACGGCGGCTTTGATGATTCGGTCTTTCAGTTCCGGGAAGGAAATGCGTTTCATGATGTGGTCCAGTTCAGAAAGGCAATACAGTCAGGAAAAAGCGGCTCAGCCAGCCCATGGCTGTGGCAGAGTCCAAGGCACCTTTTCCGCGGTATTCAATACGGGCATCGGCCACCTTGGTGCTGGGCACCACATTGCCGGGTAAAATCGTGATGGGATTCACCACACCGCTGAATTTCAGATATTCAACTTCGCGATTGGTGCCAATCTGTTTTTCACCCACCACCTGCAAATTGCCGTTGGGCAACACACTGGCAACCGTGACCGTAATGGAACCTGTCAAGGTATTCGCGGCGCGGCTGGAGCCTTCGCCAGAGAAATCTTTGTCGCTGCTCGCGCTGCCGTTGATTGCGCGCAAATCGCGACTGCCAAAGAAGCCCTGAATCAGTGGTACGTCAATACTGGCGGAGTCGCTGCGGGAGGCACTCATGGAGTTGGTTTGGGCCGCATTGATCTGTTCGATAATTTGAATGGTCAGCGTGTCACCCAGGAATCGGGCTCGCTGGTCCTCGAACAAAGGGCGATAAGTGGCTGGGCTGTAGAGGCTGCCAGTGGGTGCGGCCATGGCCACCTGAGCTGGTTGCTGAACCAGCTGCGGCACGGTGGTTTGAGCAGGCATGTCCACTTTCGGTGCGAAAGTTGAACAAGCCCCTAAAGTTATCGAGAACGCTGCCGTTAAACCGATTAGAACCAATCTTTTCATGCCATACACTCCATCAGAACACCTTCAGTGTGCCCAATGTTTTAAAAATCAAAGCTGAGATAAGCGCTGTAACATCTGGTCTGATGTGGAGATTGCCTTGGAGTTGATTTCATAGGCACGTTGAGCCTGAATCAGTCCGACCAGTTCTTCCACCACGTTTACGTTGGATGTTTCCACAAAGCCCTGGGAAATGAAGCCAACACCATTGGTGCCTGCTACAGCCTGAGTAGGAGCGCCAGAAGCTGCCGTTTCAGAGTAAAGGTTCTGACCCATGCTAAACAAGCCGGCCGGGTTTACAAAACTGGCCAACTGAATTTGACCAAGCTCCTGCGGTTGAACCTGGCCCTGCACCACTGCGGAAACAACACCATCTTGAGAAATCGAGATTTCCTGGACACCTTGCGGAATGGTGACCGGGCCAAGAATTGGGTACCCGTTGGAAGTGACCAGCGTACCGTTGGCATCAATCTGAATGCTGCCGTCGCGGGTGTAGCTGGTGGTGCCATCGGGCATTTGAACCTGAAAAAAGCCCTGACCATTAATGGCCACATCCAGAGTATTGCCGGTTTGCTGCAGATTACCCTGCGCAAAATTTCGCACGGTAGAAACAGGCTTTACACCGGTACCAATCTGAAGGCCGGAAGGCACCTGAGTTTGCTCGGTGGTTTGTGCACCGGGCTGTCGAAGTGTTTGATACAGCAAATCTTCGAACACGGCACGCGAACGTTTGAAGCCATTCGTGGCGGTATTGGCCAGGTTATTTGAAATCACATCCAGCTGGGTCTGCTGGGCATCCAGGCCTGTTTTTGCAATCCACAAAGAACGCATCATGATGGGTTTTCTCCTTAGTTCATGCCAAACAGGCTGTTGGCGGCCTGGCCGTTTTCTTTGGCCGTGCTGATCATTTTCATTTGGGTTTCATACTGACGGGCAGCGGTGATCATTTGCACCATCATGTCCACCGCATTCACGTTGCTTGATTCGATAAATCCGCCAGCCACACGCACATTCAAATCAGCTTCGGCGGGGTCACCATTGGCGGCGCGAAACAAACCATCGTCGCCCCGGTTGATTTGCTCTTGCGGAATATTCACCAGTTTCAGGCGGCCCAGTTGAACCACATTGGTGTCGCCACTGATGGGAATGGCAGACACTGAACCATCGCCTTCAAAGGACAGTCGGTGATCGGGTGGTACATTGATGGGGCCGTTGCTGCCGATGACCGCATAACCTTCCTGGGTCACCAAATTACCCTGCCCATCGAGTTGGAAGGAACCGTTGCGGGTGTAAGCCTCGTTGCCTTTCGCGTCGTTGACTGCAAACCAGCCTTCGCCTTGAATGGCCACATCCATTTCCCGGCCTGTGGACTGGATTTGTCCTGGCGTGGTGTCAAAGCCAATGCTGGTCTCTACCGCAAAGCTTCGCGACCCACTGCCCTCGCCGGTGACTGGGGCACTTTGGAATGCCATGAGTTGTTGCCGAAACCCGGGCGTATTGACGTTGGCCAGGTTGTTGGCAATGTTCTCCTGCCTTGACATCGTGCCTTTGGCGGCTTGGGCAGCCAGAAAAATCAGTTTGTCCATTCTTTCAATCCCGCTTCAGTTCACATTAACGAAGGTTGGTGATGGTCTGGAAAATCGAATCCTGGGTTTTAATGGTCTGAGAGTTGGCCTGATAAACGCGCTGTGCGGAGATCATGGCCACCAGTTCAGCCGTCAAATCAATGTTCGATTCTTCCAGTGCACCCGATTGAATAATGCCGAATGCAGTGTCTGCGCTCAGTGAAACCAATTCTGGACCAGAAGCCTGGGTGGCAAGCCAGCCGTTGGAACCCACTGGCTGCAAACCTTCTGGGTTGGGGAAACGATACAGACCGATTTGCGCATGGTTGACCAGCTGCCCGTTGGCATAGCTGATAGTCAACATGCCATCAGCGCCCACATCAAAGCCCGCAAAAGGTGATGATTCATAACCATCCTGACCCAGGTTTTGCACCACGAACGAGCTGCCGTACTGGGTTGTTCGGCTCATGTCGAAAGTGAACTGATTGGGTGCCACGCCTGTGGATGAAAATGGCACACCGCTGGCAGTCACAAACCGTGACATGTCCACGGTCAAGTTACCGCTGTTGGGTGTTGTCAAGAAGCCGTCCACGCCATACTGCAAACTGGCTGAGGTGGATTGGGCCGGGGCAGTGGTCACTGCCACTGGAGCCTGACCAATGTCCACTTGAGTACCGTCCACTGTAGCGAACACAGACCAGTCATTGGACGCTTCCTTGCGCATGTAAACGGCCATGATGTGCGCACCACCCAACTCGTCATACACCGTCATGGAGGTGGAGTTGTTGAAGGTGTTCAAGTTGGCTGGGTCAAACGTCAGCGCAGGGTCAATTGCGGTGGCGCGTGCGTCCAGGTTCAGTTCCAGGCGACCCGAACGGGTTGCAGCCGGAGGAATACTGCCGCGAGGTACCAGAATATCCTGAGCGACGTCCGATGGCCGTCCGGTGGCTGCATCTACAGGAAAGCCCTGCAGCTTGTCGCCACGCGAATTCACAATGACACCTGCGTTATTCAGTGTGAACTGACCGTTACGGGTATAAATATTGTCGCCGTTGTCAGCCTGTACTTTGAAAAATCCGGTGCCGCTGATGGCCAAATCCAGAGGATTGCCGGTGACGTTGATATTGCCCTGCTTGAAGTTTTGCGTAACCGCTGCAAGGCTGGTACCCAAGCCAATGCCGTTGGTGGAACGTGCGCCGTTGAAGGCGCGGGCGAATACATCGGAGAACTCTGCCTCTGATCCTTTAAAGCCGACCACACTGGCATTGGACACGTTGTTTGCAATGACTTCCAAACCGCGCTGCGCTGCGTTCAGACCACTCAAACCCTGCTGGAAACTACCGCCTGCTGAAAAAGCCATGTTTGACTCCTTGAAAAATCTTTGATTTAGAAAACCTGCTTGATGTCAGCGAACGTGATTTCGCTGCCATTGCTGGTTAAAAGTTTGGTGCCTTCTGCGCCTGCGTTGCGTACGCCCTGAACCACGGAAAGGGTCAGTGGTGTGACGCTGGCGTCTTTGCCTGCTGCTTTTGCTTCAATCTCAAACTTGTAGTTGCCGGCGGGCAAAGTGCTGCCATCGCTGCTTTTGCCATCCCACTCAAACTCATGTGTACCCTTGGATTGCGGGCCCAGTTCAATGGTGCGCACCACATTTGCTCCAGCATCGAGCACTTTCACGCGCAAAATATCGGCGCTCTGGTTCAATTCCAGCGATCCAACAGCCTTGCCGTCCACCAGTTTCAGATCATTGCCTTCGGTCAGCACTGCACGGCCCAGCATGCTGGTGGCTTGTACTGTTTGGTTGGCATTAATCGAGGCGGCCACGCCTTGCATGGTGGCATTCAAGGTGTTGATGCCGGTTACGGTATTGAGTTGTGCCATTTGGCTGGTCACTTGGGCATTGTCCATGGGAGCCAGTGGATCCTGGTTTTTCAACTGCGCCACCAACAAGGACATAAAACGCTCCTGAATCGCTTCAGGGCTGTTTTCATCAGCCTTCTTTTTTGCTGCCGTGGCGCCGCTGTTGTTGCCCAGTGCGGAAGTTACGTCAATCGTCATTTTTCATTGCTCCTTACTGGTTGCCCATGTTCAAGGTTTTCAACATCAACTGCTTGGCTGTATTCATTACTTCTGCGTTGGTTTGGTAGCTGCGCGAGGCGGCCAGCATATCGACCATTTCTTCCACGGCATTCACGTTGGGCATGTACACATACCCGTCTTCGTCGGCCATGGGGTGCTTGGGATCGAACATTTTTTTGGCCTCGGTTTTGTCTTCCACAATGTCTTTCACCTGCACGTTCTCTGCCAGTGATGCCTTGCCGGGCGCCGCTTTCTGAAGCACTGCTTCAAACACCACCTTGCGGGCCTGATACACGGAATTGGGATCGCCGGCTGCGGTGTCGACGTTGGCAAGGTTACTGGCCACCGTGTTCAGGCGCGTGGTTTGCGCCTGCATCGCGCCACCTGCCAGTTTGAAAGAATTAAATAGCGACATGATTGCTCCCCAGACCCTTATTGATTGCCCGAACCCATGGCTTGCTTCAGCGATGAAATTCTTCCATTGATTGAACGCAAGGCCGCTTCGTACTTCACTGTGTTTTCTGCGAATGCAGCGCGCTCGCGATCAATGTCGACCGAGTTACCGTCGATTGCTGCGTTGTTGCCACGTCGAAACTGAAGCATCTCTGCGGTGCTCATCCCCACTTTGCCTTTGCCGGTCATGTGGCCCTGATGAGTGACCGCCAGGGCGCCTGCGCCATTGCCCAATGTTGGATTGGAAGGACTGCCCATGGCCCCCTTCTCGCCAGTGGCTGCTTTCAGAGCACTTTGAAAGTCGAAATCGACTGCTTTGTAATTGGGTGTATCTACGTTGGAAATGTTGGAGGTCAATACCTCTTGCCGACGCGCTCTGAGTTTCAGGGCCTCGGCAGAAAACTGCATTGCATCAGTGAGTTTGTCCAACATCTTTTAATCCTTCATACACGGACGGATGAATGGATTATTGAATTGATGCTGTCAAATCAAAGTGAAGATAAAGGGGGGAAAGGGTGCTCTTTTTCTGCTTAGGGTGCAGCAAGCTCCCGCCTAGGATGTTGTCATCGAGGCAGGAATTGTTTCTTACAGTGACATTTACGGCAGAAGTGCCCAGAACTTGAATGAAATTTCACACTTTTTTTAATATCGCTTTTCAGGTGCTGTTTGGTGCCGGACTTGCACTGACCGGTACGGCACAGGCCAACGGTTCTCGCTGGGTGACTGAAGCCCAGCTGGGTGAACTGGTCGACCCCGCATTGTTGCCTCCCGGCGCAAGTGTGGATGTGAAGTTTGTAAAGGCCGATGAACGCATTGGCAGCCTGCAATGCCCCGCCGCTTTATTTGCCAATACCGCAGGCAACAAAATGTGGGGCCGCACCTATGTTCGAGTGCAATGTGTAGGCTCGGACACTGCCCCCTTCTTTGTGGGTGTGGATGTGAAAGTGTGGGCACCCGTACTGGTGGTGAAAAGCACGGTCCAATCCGGTCAAACGCTGGGATTGAATGATGTCGAGTTCAGAACGATGGATTTAAGCCAGCTAAGCCATGGCTGGGTCAGCGAACTTGCACATTTAAACAACAAAACGGCAGCCCGCCAATTGTGGCCGGGCACCCTGCTGAAACACGACCACTTGCGTGGGCAAGCCTTGGTGAAAAATGGCGACACCGTGAAAGTCATGATGAAAGGCCCTGGCTTTGCGATCGGTGGCACTGCGGTGGCCATGGGTGAAGCCGAGTTGGGTGAGGTGGTAAAAATCAAGACTGCACAGGGCAAGATACTTCACGGTGTAGCGCGAGACGCGCTTCTGGTTGAGGTTAGTTTATAGGGGTGATCCTCAAAAAGTAGGAATTCTTTCGAGAATTCGTTAAAGTTAGGTGGAATCGAGCCGTTAAGAAAACATACGAAACCCACTTAGGCTCTGCCCAATGCGGAGGACATCATGAGTATTAACAGAATAAACCCGGGAAGTAACCCGATCGACAAACTGACCAAACCACAAGGTGGCAGCAAGTCAGCATCGGTTGCTTCCACCGAGAAAACCAGTTCTGAAGGCGCTGTAGCCAAGCTTTCAGGACAGTTCAGTGAACTGAGTGCAGCAGGCGCTCCGTTCAATGCCGAGAAAGTGGCCAAGATCAAAGAGGCCATTAGCAAAGGCGAGTTCAAGGTCAATGCCGAGGCTGTTGCAGCAAAGGTCATTGAAAGTGCTCGCGAGTTGCTTGGTCAAAAGTAACTGAGGATTGAAGATTATGTCGCACGCTGACGCAGCAAAAAATTTGTACCGCAACCTGGCCTATGAATGTGACATGGCCATGGCGCTGGTTGATATCTTGCTCGAAGAACAGGCGTGCCTCGTCAAGCTTCAAACCACAGAGCTGAACAGCCTTGCGCTTCGCAAAGAAGCGATGATGCTGGAGCTCGAAAAGCGTTATCTGAACAATGTTCAACTGGCCAAGGCAGAGGGATTTCAACCCAACATGGACGGCATAGCGATCTGGGTTGACGTGCTTGCTGCACACGAGCCTCGCCTGCTGGGAACATACTCGACATTACGGACTACCCTGAGCCACGCACAACGCTTGAATAAAACAAACGGCGAGCTGGTAACGGAACAACTGGCTGGCCTGCAGGAAAGAATTTCGATTTTGACTGCGGCAGCAGTAGCCGAGCAAAAGCCCACCGCCAGTGACACATATGGCCCCAAAGGCGGCATGAGCCAGTCGGCCCTGACAGGCGGCGCTATGCCCCGCGCGGTAATTCGTTAATCGTTAGCCAATAAGACACCAGTGCAGATATTCGGGTCAGGTATTGATCAAACTGCACTGGCTTGACTGCAAAGCTGTTCACTCCCAACTCATACGAACGTTTTACATCTCTGATTTCTCGCGATGAAGACAAGACCACGATCGGCATGGTTTTGAACACATCGTGTGAACGCAAAAATTTCAGCACCTCCAACCCGTCCAGCTTGGGCAGTTTCAGGTCGAGCAGCACCAACTTGGGCAAATTCAGGGCAGCACTGTCCTTGGGGTGATCTTCCATCAGCTGTTTGAAGTACTCAATGGCTCGCTCACCGTCTTCAAGCAGCACGGTTGTGGAGCTTGAAGAGGTTTTGCGTACCACGCGCAATGCAAGATCAGCGTCGTTGGAATTGTCATCAACCAGTACTACATCAGCCATGGCAAATATCCTTCTAGTCGTTCAGGTCGGCGTGCTCGGGCAAGGTAAAGGTAAAGCAGGCACCTTGGCCCAGCTCACCCTTGGCACTGATCTCGCCGCCGTGACGTTCAATAATTCGTTTCACAATGGCCAGGCCCACCCCAGTGCCATCGAAATCCTTTTTGTGATGTAAGCGTTCAAATACATTGAACAGCTTGTCGGCGTACTTCATGTCGAAGCCAGCACCGTTGTCGCGAACACTAAAACTGTAAAAACGTCCTGTTTTTTCGCATTCAATGGAAACCTTTGGCTGCGCCGCCTTGCTGCTGAACTTCAAGGCGTTGTCGATCAAATTCATCCACACCTGTTTCAACAGCACGGGGTCGGCATACACAGGTGGCAGCTCGCACAGCTCCACCACATTTTTGCGTTTAGCATCGAGCTGATCCAGGATTTGGTCCAGAAGCTGTTGTTGATCTACCTTGACGCGGGCAACGTCGGTGCGCAGCAGCCTCGAAAAGTCAAGCAACCCGTCAATAAGACCGCCCATTTGACGTGCATTGTTGCTGATTCGATCAAGCAGGCCACGGGCATCGTCCGGCAGGTTTTCTGCGAAATCCTCTTTCAGAATGCTGGAGAATCCATCAATGGCACGCAGGGGGGCGCGCAGGTCATGCGACACGGTGTAAGTGAACGCTTCCAGTTCAGAATTGCTGCGCGTCAGCTCGGCAGTCCTGTCGTTGATGCGCTGCTCAAGCGTGCCGTTCAGGCCCTGCAAATCGTCCTCAAACACCCGGCGCTCTACACACAAACCGAGCAAACGAATGGCAGTCAGAACGCGCAACACGTCATCATGCCGTGTGCTGTCAACGCCTTGCTGCGCCACCATGATCCAGTACTCGGGCTGATTGGGCTCAACGGCTTTGCGCAGTGCAAACCACACGGCGGTAATGCCGAGTTCACTGGCCCAATTGTCTTCAAAATAATGCTCGGGCTTCATCTTGGCGATCCAGACCAAGCCATGTTGGTCGTGGCCCTCGAGCGGCTCGCATAGCTGCTCGGCCTGGTCCCAAAATGCCAGACCCTTTTCCAACGGCATACGCAGGTTTGGATGAGTGCCGCGTACGCGCCAGTGATTGTGTTCTGATTTGTCACGAAAACCCAGCACCACTTCAGCATGCACGGTCAGGCAATTCTTCAAACCACGCGCATACGACGCCGCCAATTCCGGGATGGGCGCAGAGAGCAGTACGCCCTGCAACAGTGAACGCTGCAAGGACAGTAACTGCTCATTCAGTCGTTTCTGTGTGCAATCGGCAGACACGCCCATGTAGCCCACAAAATCGCCGCTGGCGTTGTACAAGGGTCGACCGGTCGATTCAAAAATAATCCGCTCGGAATCCAGGGGCCAATACTCAAAGCAAACGCGATCAAAGGGCTGGTGACTGTCGAGCAGTTCTTTGAAGGTATCCCAGTTGTAGCGCGGATCGATGCATTTCAAGCCTTCGACCTCCCAACGGGCGAGCCCATCGAAAGGCAACTTGAACCCGCTCTTGGCTTGGCTGTTTTGATCTTTGCCGCGGTAGATGATTCGCACAATGGTGTGGGCAGAATCCTGATGCCAGTACCAATCACCCGACAATTCCATGAGGCGACGCAACTGGCTTTCAGATTGGATGGATGAGCGAATGATTTCAAGCAGGCCTGACATGAGCTTGTTGCCCATGAACCAAGCACCCAGCACACCCAACACAAGGGTGAGTAACACTGTCAAGTTCCAGTTGGCGGGATCGGAAGTGGTGGCGGCCATGTAAAAGCCTGCCAGGGCCAAGGGCCCAACGCCAGTGAGAATGACAAGGATCAGGGAGCGGTTGACCCGGGTGCGGGATTGCTCAAAAGTTTTCGGTTTTCCCTGGGCTTTGGGATCAGCCATGTGTGCTTAGTGTTCGCGAAGCTTGGCTTTGAGGCGACTGACCGCCTGTGTGTGCAACTGACACACCCGGGATTCAGTCACGCCAAGCACAGCGGCGATTTCACGGAAGTTTAACTCCTGCTCATAATACAGCCCCATGAGCATTTTTTCACGTTCTGGAAGGTCTTCAATGGCCTGAATCAGGTTTTCCCGGAAACGTTGGTCACCAAGCATTTCAAGCGGATTGGCTTCTTCGTCGCCGCCTATTTGGCGATCCAGATAGCCCTCGCCGTCACCGTCATCTGCGTAATCGTCATAAAACACCAACGACGCTCCACGCGAATCAAACAGCATTTCCTGATATTCGTCCAGGCTAACCCCCATGACTTCCGCGATTTCTTTTTCAGAGGCGGATCGCCCAAGTTTTTGCTCGGCTTTCAGTGTGGCAGTTTCAATTTTCCGTTGCGCCTGCCGTACGCCGCGCGGCATCCAGTCGGCCGAACGTAGCTCATCGAGCATGGCTCCACGAATTCTCTGGCTGGCGTAGGTTTCAAACTGGGCACCCTGCCCTTCTTCAAACCGGGTGATGGCATCCATCAGGCCGATCAGGCCGGCTTGAATCAGATCATCAATTTGCACAGACGCAGGCAGTTTCGCGATCAGGTGATGCGCCAACCTGCGTACTAGGGGAATGTACTGGTCCACCTGCTTTGATTTGTCTAAAGTGCCCTGGGCTGTGTACATGGAGTCTGTGCTTCCTGTCTTGTTATTACGCCAGTGCGTGTTCGTCGAAAGAGCAAATGGCCTTTGCAATTCGCCGACCTGCCGCAATCATCTCCCGACCGACCTGGTTCAAGGCTTTGCCCGAAGGCAAGGCTGGCAAATGCCCTGCATACTGCAGGGGATTGAGCAGAAAGCTCGAGGTGCTTTCCAGCAAATTTGCGAACACGTGATCGGCTTCATCTGTGCTTCTTACACCCGCAACAATAACACGATGGCGAATATTTTCGTCTACCCCTTTTGAAGAACGAATGGCTTGAAAGGCACGGGTCACCGATCGGGATGTGGGTTGAACCACCCAGTACCAGTCGTCTTGTGGGGAAAAGGCCTTGGCCAGTTCCACTGCCTCATAAGGCAGGGTGGCATAGAATCGATCGCAGCTCACCGGCATGCGGTGCAGCTTACCCAATAAAGCCAAGGCTTGTGCGGGCTTGTTAGCCAATGCCGCCAGGCCCACTTTGGCCACCACCAGGTATTGCGATTCAGCAAGCTCAATGACCTGGTCTTCCAGATTCAGCTTGCCGTTGAAGAATTCGATCAAATCGGTGCGCGCATGGGTAGGCAGCAGTTGTGGCAGACCTGCTTCAGATCCGTCAAACAACACCGCAGCGCGATCAGAGCGTGCCTGTTGCTCCAAGACAAAACGGGCCAAGCAAGCAGCGTAATCGCTACCCATGTCACCAAGAATCGGGTGAACAATGGCGGCCTTGCGGCCCAACAGGTGTCGAAGTGTTTTGGCTTGATCCATGGGATTCAGTAGACCATAAAACTTTAAATTCCAGTCGCAGAGACTTGGGCCATTTTCCATTTCAATTCCTCGCTCGAGGGTTGAAAGGCCTGACTGCTGCGTGCCCGCATGGCGCGGTGCACCAACACACGGGGATCGGCCGGAAAGAGGTCTTCCGGCACGCGCTGACCGGTGGCAATGTAGTGCAAGGCCAGTTTGTGACGCATGACCACATCGAGCACGCCGCCTATTTTGATGGCTTCATCGAGTTTGGAGAGAATGGCGCCACTCAGACCGGTGCTCTTGTAATGACGAACCACGTCATCCAGAGTTTCCGGCTGGCTGGTGGCGTTGAGCAACAAGACACGTTTGACATGACTGTCGGTCAGGATTTTGGTTTGCTCGGCCACGCGCGAGTCACGCTGCCCCATACCCACGGTGTCAATCAAAATCAGGCGCTTGCGTTGCATGCTGGTGCGCAACTGGGCCAGATCCGCATGAGTTTGCGCTGTGTACACCTGCACACCCAGAATCTTTCCGTAAATGCGCAGTTGATCTTGAGCGCCAATTCTGTAGCTGTCGGTGGTGATCAACCCCAGAGAGTCGGCGCCATACTTCACCACGCAACGCGCGGCCAGTTTGGCGGTCGTGGTGGTTTTGCCCACACCGGTTGGACCCACCAAGGCAAATGTGCCACCAGTTTCTACAATGTCTTTGTCACCCGGCACCACATTCAGATTTTTCTTGATGACATTCATCACCCACTCTTGTGTTTGAGAATCGCTCAAACCACCGGGCAACTTCTCAACCACCGTGCGGGCAAACAGGGGAGAGAACCCGGATTGGGTCAACTGATTCCATAGCTCGCCGCGTTGCGGATTTTTTTCCAGCGCATCACGCCAGGTGATCATGGCCATTTGGTCTTTCAACAATTGGCGCATTTGCTTGATTTCTTCCAGCACTGCGGTTTGCTCGCTGGCCATGGCGTCGCTGGCGGCTTGAGAACGACGCTTGGCGACGTCCGAAATCATGTCGTGTTCGGGCAGGGTTTGGGGTATTTGGTGGACCACGGGAGCACGGTTGATGAGCACATCCCGCTGGGCAGCCACTTGCTGGGCAATTTTCTCGGCTGCAGTGGGTTGGCGGGTGGCTTCCTGTGCAGCAAATTGCGTACGCTCGGCCTTGGTCCATGACAGTGGCGCAGCAGTGGCAGCCGGTTTCTCGGTCACCGTGTCAAGGTCTTGGGACGATGCAGCCAGCACTTCAGTGCCTGCCGCAGTTTGCTTAGTGGACAAGATAATGGCGTCTTCACCCAGTTCAGCACGCAGCTTTTGCAAGGCCTCTCTTGTGGTGGGGGCTGTGAATTTTTTCAGCTTCATGCTTTCGCTCCTACGACTTGCGCAACGCGGATAGTACGGTTTTCAGGAATTTCACTGTGCGACAACACCCGAAGGTTGGGTGCAGCGCGCTTGAGTAAACGGGCCATGGACAAACGCAGTGCATCGGGTACCAACAGCACGGGGCTTTGGCCCAGTTGCTCTTGACGGCCCGCCGCGTCAGCAGTCTGGCGAGCCAGGTTCTCTGCGAGGTTCGGGTCAATGCCCACCTGGTCTTGCCCGGCTGCGCTGTGTGCGTGGGTAATCATTTGTTCCAGTTTGGGTTCCATGACCAGCACGTTCAGGTCTTCACTAGTCCCCGCCAAGGCCTGGACAATGGCACGGCCCAAGGCAATGCGCACTGCCGCGGTCAGTTCAAGCGGGTTCTTGGTTCGAACGCCGTTCTCAAGCAGGGTTTCAAAAATGGTTCGCAGGTCGCGAATATGTACGCTTTCTTCCAGCAGGTTTTGCAACACCTTTTGAATCACTGCGACATCCAGCAGTTTGGGAGTCAGGTCTTCCACAACTTTGGGCGATGTTTTCGCGCAGTGGTCCAGCAACTGTTGGGTTTCTGTACGCCCCAACAACTGCGCCGCCGAGGTTTGCAGAATGTGGGAGAGGTGCGTGGCCACCACTGTGGACGCATCGACCACCGTATACCCTGCGGCATTGGCTTTTTCTTTCTGGTCATCCGATATCCAGACCGCTGGCAAACCAAATGCAGGGTCGGTGGTTTGCGGGCCGGGCAACTGCATCGTGACGCGACCAGGGTTGATGGCCAGATGTTGGTTCGGGAACACTTCGCCCTCACCCATGCACACACCCTTGAGCAAAATACGGTAGACCGAGGGGCGCAGTTCCAGGTTGTCACGCAAATGCACTGCAGGCGGCAAGAAACCGATTTCCTGTGCAAACTTTTTGCGAATGGCCTTGATTCGCTTAAGCAAGTCGCCGTCCTGTTTGTTGTCCACCAAGGCGATCAACCGGTACCCAACTTCCAAAGCAATGGTGTCGATGGGCACGAGGTCGTCCCAAGTGGCTTCCTGTGCTTCGGTGGTGGCGGCCTTGATTTTTGCCTGATCTTCGGAAGTGGTGGTGACCTTTTGAACCGCTGTTTTCTGCGACAGGTGATACGCCAGATAAGCAAACCCGGCGGCCAGCAACAAGAATGCAAAACTGGGCATGCCGGGAATGATACCCAGCAGGGCCATGATGCCTGCGGTGATGCCCACTGCCTGCGGGGATTTCAGTAACTGGCCTGCCAATTGAGTGCCGATGTCTTGGCCTTGACCCACGCGGGCAACCACCAAACCAGCTGCAATTGAAATGACCAGCGCTGGCACCTGGGCCACCAAACCGTCACCAATGGCGAGCAACACATAGTTGGTACCTGCGTCGGCAAAAGTCATGTCATGTTGCATCACACCCACGGCGAAACCACCGATGATGTTGATGATCAGAATCATGATACCGGCCATGGCATCGCCACGAACAAATTTGCTGGCACCGTCCATGGAACCGAAAAACTCGGCTTCCTGGCTGACTTCTGCACGACGCTTTCGGGCTTCGTCTTCTGCGATCAGGCCTGCGTTCAAATCGGCATCAATCGCCATTTGCTTGCCGGGCATCGCATCCAATGTGAAACGGGCTGACACTTCAGCGATACGGCCAGCACCTTTGGTGATCACCACAAAGTTGATCAACATCAGAATCACGAACACCACGATACCGACCGCGAGGTTACCACCCACAAGGAAGTGTCCGAAGGCTTCAATCACCTTGCCGGCAGCATCCGGACCCTCATGGCCATGCATAAGAACCACGCGGGTTGAGGCCACGTTAAGGCTCAAACGCAACAAGGTAGTGACCAGCAGGATTGTTGGAAACGCTGCAAAATCAAGGGGGCGGGTTGTGTACAGTGCTGCGACCAGCACCATGAGGCTGAGCGCAATATTGAATGTAAAAAACAAGTCGAGGGCGAAGGCTGGTACAGGCAAAATCATCATGACCAGAATCATGATGATAAAGATTGGCGCGCCGAGGGTTTTTACCTTGTCGCCGGCCAGGCCTGATTTAATGAAGTCCAAAGAGAATGCGGTGGAGGCCACAATTCCGCCCATCAAGTTGTTAACGGTTCAATTATGGAAAACTTTAGGTTTTCTCAACGGAGGAATTGAAGGCGAATTACCGTCTTATTGTGGATTGGGTTCCGATCTCTCGCGGTGCGTTAACTGCCCGATCGACTTGGGTTCCGATCTCTCGCAGCTTTCTTGCTGGCTCAATCGGCTTGGGTTCCGGTCTCTCGTCTGCCGGTTAACCGCCCGATCGGCTTGGGTTCCGATCTCTCGCCAGAAAACCTGTTGATCCCTTGCTGAGCCTTGCGATGCCTGAGAACGACCCTCCTAAACTGCGGGTCGGGTCCGTTCTCTGTCGCCCAGGCTGGGCGACACCGGCCCTGCTCGGCACACAAGGGCAGGTTTTCTTGAAGGCGAGGCGATCGAAACACCGCCGCCGATTGGGCACCAAACACAGCTGCGAGTTGCGTGGTGATGGCGAAGCGCTGCACGGGAGTGCGGGGAGCTGAACTTGCAATGGGTCGCACGATGACCAGTCAGAAAACTTGCCGGCTTGGCGCGTCGAGGCTAACGATCGCGCCCTGGCGCGAAAGCCAAGACCCGACCGTTACTTTTGGAGGGCTTGGCTTAGTGCAGACTCAAGACAACAAGCCGAAATGCCAAGTTTTCGAGCAGCGGTGACCCTTCAAGTTCAGCTCCCAAGTCACCAGCCCTGTGCGACACAAACAACCCACGCCGAGTTGAGCAATAAACAGCAGCGGTGGTCCTCAGGCAGCCGGCCCCGGATCCATGCCTTTCGGAATATCAGCCTCTCCAGGCACTTCCACCATGTGGCCCTTGCCTTCCGCAAGTGCATAAACATAGGCCAGCAATTTGGCCACTGCCGTGTACAAAGCACCTGGAATTTCCTGTTCAAGCTCCACATTGGAATACAAGGCACGAGCCAATGGAGGCGCCTCAACCAAAGGAACCTTGTTGTCCCTGGCCACTTCCCGAATTTTCAAGGCCAGCGGGCCAATGCCTTTGGCCACCACACGCGGGGCACCTTTGCCATCCTTGTCGTATTTCAAGGCAACGGAGTAGTGGGTCGGGTTGGTCACAATCACATCGGCATTGGGCACCGAAGCCATCATGCGGCGGCGTGCTGCTTCGCGCTGCATGCTTTTGATCTTGCCTTTCAGGTGGGGGTCGCCTTCCGACTCTTTCGATTCTCGCTTGAGTTCTTCCAGGTTCATGCGCAAACCTTTGTAGTAGCGCCACAGCTGATAAGGCACATCAATCGACACAATCAACAGAAATGCAATCGCAAGAATGAGCGCGTCCTTGATGGTAATTCGCGCAGTCTCAGCCATGCCATGCTCAAGAGGCATGGCTGACAGCTGGGTGAACTCACCCAAATCCTGCATCAACAGCAGATAGCCAACACCGCCCAACACCACTGTTTTCAAAATGGCTTTGACAAGCTCGGCCAAGCCGTTGACTGAAAATATGTTTTTCAAACCCTTGATCGGATTCAGCTTTGAAAGCTTGGGCTCCAGCGGTTTTGTAGACCAGTTAAAACCACCTACTGCAATATTCGAAACAATTGCGGCAACCACCACCACCAGAAAAAGAGGAACAAGAATGAACAGGCTTTCTTGCAGCATGGACACCCATTTCAAACCCATGTGTTTGGTGTCAAAAGCCTGAGCACGGTCCAGCACCAGGCCCTGTCGCATCAGCTTTTCACTTTGGCTGACCAGCTCACCACCCATGGTGTAAAGCAAACCTACACCGGCGAGCAGCACCACCCCCCCACCCAGCTCTCGGGAACGGGGAAGATTACCCTCTTCGCGCGCTTTGCGGATCTTCTGTTCCGACGCGGGTAAGTCTTTTTCCTGATCGGTTTCTTCTGCCAAAGCAGCACCTGCAGTGTTGGAATGTTCTTATTATGAAAAGGATACACGCAATTCAAAACCCTGATTTGAACGGGTAACATGGGATTCTTCTGTATTCAAAGTCAAATCCATGCATTACGACCCCACCGAAGCTCTGGAGCGAATCGACAACGACAAAGGTTTGCTGGCCATGTTGATCTCCGTCTTTGTCAAAGAATGTCCGAACTACATTGGAAAGTTACAATCTGCCTGCGACAAACAGGATCTCAATGCGCTGGGTGATGCAGCCCACAATGTGAAAGGTGCAAGTGCCGCGATTGGTTTTGAAGACTGCCGAAAATTGGCCGAGGAACTCGAGGTTACCTGCAGACAATCCGGTGTGAAAAGTATTGCGCACTTCGAGAGCAGCACTGCCAGACTGATAGCTGTATTGAACCAATGCGAAACGCTCTTGAATGACTGGGCAAAAAAAAACCGCGCCTGAGCGCGGTGAGAAACGGACCCCTATCCGTTTTTTGAAGTTTCAAGTACTTAATCCTTGATTAACAACTCGGGGCTGAAGCCCAGTCTGAGGCCACCCCAATGGCGTCCGTTGATTTCAATGGGCAGCGACAAATCGTTCAACACTTCACCGGTGTCGCGTCGATAAGTTTGCAACAACCAGGGCGACAGGTTTTGTGCTGCACGCAGGCCAACCGGGTCGCTGAACATGCGCTTGTCCCGGCTTTCCACCAAATCTTTTTTCAGGTCACCAGTCAAGGGGCGTGAATACTTGCTGTTGTGCGTTGGGGCATAACCTTTTCTATCCACACACAGGGAAAATACCGAGCCAGGTACATTGGCCACCAATTGGTCATAGGCATTCTGCAGTTGGCGTTCAACCACTTTATCGTAACGCGTGCTGTATTTCTGCGGGTTCGAATTGGGTACTGGCTTGTAGGCCTCATCGAAAATATCGTGACCATTGTCCAGCGCCTGAATCAGAATGTTTTTACACTGCTCGCGCGCCAATATGGCTTGCTCGATGATTTGCTCGTAGGCACCCTTGCCAATTTTGAACCGGGCTACCAGCTCTTTGATTCGATCTGTGGCGGCGGCTAGCTCAGAGCTTGATTTTTCGGACTCACTGGTTTGATTGATCACTGACTGCGCGGTCTCGCGTATTTCCGATGCTTTGCCAGACACATCCATATTGATCTGTTTGACCGATTGAACTTGATGAGTCACATCATTGATTTGCGTGCTCATTTCCTCAAAGCTGTGAACCATGCCAGAGAACTTGGCCGAGGAAGTGCTGACAGTTTGCTGTCCCTTCAAAATGCTTTGATTGATCTCTCGTGTTTCCTGCTGAGTCTCACCAACCAGACGAAGCATGGAAGAAATATTGCCGCGAATTTCGCCAGTGGCCGACTTCACGCGTTCGGCCAAACCTCGCACTTCGTCAGCAACCACCGCAAAACCGCGACCCTGCTCACCGGCGCGTGCCGCTTCGATTGCAGCATTCAATGCCAACAAATTGGTTTGATCTGAAATGTCGTTGATCAGCTTGACGATGTTTTCAATGCCTTTGCCAGTTTCTGCCAGCTTTTCAACAGTGTGTCCAAAACTGTTCAAGCTTCCGGAGGCGGAATTCATTTCATCGGCCACGGTCAACAATTCACGGTACGAGGAGTTCACTGTGTCCAGATGTTCTTCGGTGGCTCGCGACAAGTAGTTTGCGCTGTTGGCCACATTCTCCATGGCGCTTGATGCTTGGTCCGCCGCCAGGAAAATTTCAGACGTGATATTGCCTTGTTTGTCCGCTGTGCGGCTGGCGTCTTTCAAACTACCGGAAACACGCACCGATTCCATGGAGACCTGTGCAGTCATTCGGCGAATCTCGTGAATCAAGTCACGAAGGCGCACCATAAAGGCGTTGTAGTTTTCCGCGAGACCACGCAGTTCATCTTCTGTCACGGTGGGCAGGTTCACTGACAAATCACCCTCACCGTTGGCCAATTGGTCCATGCGCTCGCTCAGCAAGTGCACAGGCCGTACGATCAAATGACGCAGGTATGCAAAAGCACCGGCGCAGGCAACCAAGGTAAAGCCAAGGGAAATACTGAGGATGAGGCGAAAATCGCCCATTTGTTCGGGGGTCAGCTTGCCCATGGCCCAGCTGTAGATGACCAGGTATCCGATCAAAACTACGAATGCAATGCTGGCCACGTTGCCAAACAGCTTTCGACTGAGTGTGTAGAAAAAGCTCTTCTCGATCAAACGGTACAGAGAATTCATGAGGTCAACTCCTTGCCCCTCGCTTGGTACGCGAGGTGTTTGTGAATGTCATTGGCATCTTGTGCCGATAATTCAATTATCGAAATAAAATGAGTCAACCATACGGGTTATAAAACCCGGAAAAACACCTTAGTTCTACTTAAAGCTTGCCTTCAATCAACTCACGGAGTTCAAGAACCAACACCAGCAAACCTTCGCCCGACAAGGTAGCGCCAGCCACGCCTTTGGGCTTGACGCCATCCAGCGGCTTGATCATCACTTCATCCTGACCCACCAGCGAATCAACCGCCAAAATACAGGCCTTGTTGCCGCTGATTGTGAGTACACCCACCTTCGGAGTCGGCGCACTTTCACGGCCAATCAAGGTGGCCAGATCAAGCAATGGAATCACCTCACCGCGCACTACCATGGTGGGCTTGCCACCCACATACTGCACCTTGTCTTCTTCGATCGGAATGATTTCCCGAACACAGGACAAAGGCAGGGAATAAATTTGCTCTTCAAGCTTCAACATCAGCACTGGCAAAATCGCCAGGGTCAGAGGCAACAGAATCGTGATGGTAGAACCATGACCTGGCTCGGATTGAATTTCAATTCGACCATTCAAACGCTGAATATTGGTTTTCACCACATCCATGCCCACACCACGGCCCGAAATATCCGAAATTTGGTCTTTGGTTGAAAAACCGGGCAGGAAGATCAGCTGCAGGCTTTCCTGCACGCTCAACTGCCCTGCCTCTTCGGCAGAAATCAAACCTTTTTCAACAGCTTTCTCACGAATGATTTCAGGGCGCATGCCACGGCCATCATCCTGAATTTCAATCACGATGTGGTCACCAGTCTGGCGTGCAGACAAATTCACAATACCTTTGGGATTCTTGCCACAGGCTGTGCGATCGGTAATCGTTTCGATACCGTGGTCAACCGCGTTGCGCACCAGGTGGATCAAGGGGTCATTCAGTTCTTCGAGAATGGATTTGTCCACCTCGGTTTCTGCACCCTCAATCACCAGCTCAACATCTTTGCCCAACTGGCGTGACACATCACGGGCCAGACGGCTGTACTTCTGGAATACACGTCCGACTGGCTGCATGCGCGCCTTCATCACGGCCGACTGCAAGTCAGAGACCAACATGTCAAGCTGGCCCACCACAGTGTCGAGCGATTTGATCAATTCTTCATTGCTGGCACCTGATGCAAAAGCCTGGAAAAGGCAGTTCAGGCGGTTCTTGGTCAAACCGATTTCACCGCTCAGGTTCAGGATCTGATCAAAACGCGCGGTGTCCACGCGAATGGTATTTTCCTTCTGTGCAGCAGCTGCAGGTTGCGCTGCTTTGGCTTTGGGTGGTGGCGCTTTGGGGCGAACTGCTGCGGCTGCCTGTTTAGAGATGGCTTCAGTGGCCATGTCCGTGCTCAACGCGGCCTGTTCAAGTTCTCGTGGTGGTACACCCACCACGGCTTCGTACAAACCAGCCCAATCCAGATCATCCTCTGAAATT
Organism: Limnobacter sp. CACIAM 66H1; assembly: GCF_001601825.1. GTDB lineage: Bacteria > Pseudomonadota > Gammaproteobacteria > Burkholderiales > Burkholderiaceae_B > Limnobacter. Next base: position 88,916 of record NZ_LUJK01000006.1, read on the forward strand.
TGTGCAAGGTCATTCAATGTTTTGGATTGGCTTGGCGCTGGGGCCTCTGCCGCGGCTTGAACAACAGGCGCTGCGGCGGTTGCCACAGTGCGTCCTTCAATCGCCGCGTCGAGTGCTTCCAGCAATTCCGTAGGTGCGGCACCCGGCTGATGACCATTGCGCATTTCACCAAACATGCGATGCACTTCCCCGGTTGCAGCCATGATGGAGTCCATCATTTCAGCATCCAGAACCAGCTTCTTGGAGCGCAACAAGTCGAACAGGTTTTCTGTTTTGTGGCATAACTCCACCAGGTGTGTGGCTTCCAGAAAACCGGCTCCACCCTTAATGGTATGGAAACCCCGGAAAACAGTGGCCAACAAATCGGCATCTTCCGGACTTTGCTCCAGTTCGACCAGCTTGCTGTCTACGTCCTCCAACAAGTCGCCTGCCTCGGTCAAGAAGTCCTGTAGCAGTTCGACATCACTGAATGCGCTCATTTGTATTCTCCCACGTCAGCCCGGTTGTGTTGGTGTTGTTAGAAGCCGAGGCTTTCCAGCAGGTCATCGACCTGGCTTTGATTGCTGCACACATCGGTACGACCTTCTGCATTGATGGCCGGACCGTTGAGGAATGTTTCTTCAACCTGCCTGCGTTGATCTGGCGGCGTGGTGTCAAGCAACAGTTGAACCAGTTGCTCTTCAAGACCCTGCGCCATATTGCCGATGCGGTTGACCACCTGACCTGTGAGGTCATGGAAGTCTTGCGCCATCATGATATCGGTGAGGTGTCCCCCCAGTTGCCCGCTGCACTGGCTGATTTCTTTCATGAATTCGCGATTTTCACGGGCATGAGACTTAAACTCTTCAAGACTCATTTCATTGTTGTAGAGGCGATCCCATTGCCTGTCGAGCTCGGCGGCACGTGCTGAAACATCGTCATTCAGTTTTTGCGAGGCCTCCACTGCTGCCAGCACTTTCTCTGCCGCTTTACCAGTCAGGTCTGCGATGTAGTTCAGGCGGGCGCGTGCATCGGGCAACGCATTCACTGCATGCTCAACGCTTTTGTCGTAACCCAGTTCACGCAAGGCATCGTGCAGTTTGCGAGTGAGGGAACCCACGCGACGAAACACATCATGCGGATCTTCATCGGTCGGGTTGGAATTCACTGTTGCTTGAGCAGCGGGTGCGGAAGAAGACGGTGCCTGTGGGGCGGCAGCAGGTGCATCATCCCAAACACGTTGTTGCGCAATTTCATCAAACAACGCTTCCAAATCGTCGTTGTCACCACTTTTCAGATTATCAGGGCTCATCGTTGCGACCTCTCCATTTCTGATTCTTTGTAATTAGACAGACATCTTCGCGACGATCTTGCCCAGTTTTTCTTCAAGGGTTGCCTTGGTAAAAGGCTTGACGATGTAACCATTTGCGCCCATTTGGGCTGCGGTTACGATGTCCTCTTTCTTGGCTTCAGCAGTGACCAGCAACACGGGCAAATGCTTGAGTTCAGCATCCGCGCGAATGTTCTGAAGCAACTCAAAGCCGTTCATGTTGGGCATGTTCAAGTCGCTCACGACGAAATTGAAGTTACCGGCCTTCAGTTTGGCCAAAGCCACTGCACCGTCTTCTGCCTCATCGGCGTTGTTGTAGCCAATTTCCTTCAACAGGTTGCGAACAATTCGACGCATGGTCGAGAAGTCGTCAACAATCAGGATTTTTAAATCTTCGGGGTTCATGCTTGCTCCTTACGCTGGGTGAAGCATTGAGGTAACCATCTGCGCCAACTCTTCGGGATGAAACTTGCCCACATAGGCATCCACACCAACTTGCTGACCCAACTTCTTGTTTGCCACAGACGACAGTGACGAGTGCATCACGACAGGAATGCCCTTGAAACGAGCATCCTCCTTGATGTGACGTGTCAACACATAGCCGTCCATTTCAGGCATTTCGGCATCCACCAGGATGAGAGAAACCACATCCCGAATATCTTTGTTTTCCTGCTCGGCGCGACTGGCAATGTTGCGCAGTTTTTCCCAGGCCTCGCGTCCGTTAATCGCGCTTTGATAAGGCAGGTGAAGTTTCTCGAGCACTTCAGTAATTTTCTTGCGAGCCATGTTCGAATCGTCTGCAAAGAACACGGGGTATGGATGATCGGGGCGCATACTGTCCATGTTCGGTACATCGCCTTCACCAATCACTTCTCCCAGAATTTGCTCCACATCCAGAATGGACACCAGCTTTCCGTCGGGCAGTTCTGTCAGGGCGGTGATCATTGCGCTTTGGGACTGGCCAATGCTTTGAGGCGATTTCACCTGCTCCCAGTCCACACGTACAATCCGGTCCACGTCCTGCACCAGAAAGGCCTGCGTGTGTGAAGAGAACTCGGTGATGATCAACTTGGTACGTGCTTCGCCGTTGCCCATGCGCAGACATTGCGCCAGATCAATCACTGGGAGAATGCTGCCCCGCAGTGAAATGATGCCCTCCACGCCAGCCGGCATGTTGGGGGTTCGCGTGATGGGCAAGGTTTCGCACACTTCGCGGACCTTGAACACGTTGATACCGAATACCTCGGTAGAGCCCAACGAGAACAGCAATAACTCCATTTTGTTGGAGCCTGCAAGCCTTGCCTTCTCGTCAATCATGTTCATCAAGCGATAATCGTTTTGCATCATGTTGCTCCTGACAAATAGTCTGTTTCTTTCAATTCGTACTTGGTCCGTTTTTTGGAAACGGCAAGCCTTCAACTTTGGGTACGGGCGGCAACTCGATCAAGCCAGGGTCTTGCCCTTCATCCAGATTGGCCAGCGCCCGTACTGCTTCTTCTGCGCGTTTGTTCATCACCACAATCGCGATTCGTCGATTCACCGCGGCGTAGGGGTCTTTTTCATCCAGCGACACCGAGGAAGCCAAACCCACCACACGCAACATTTTGCTATCCGGCATGCCTGCCAGGGTCATTTCACGGCGACTGGCATTGGCGCGGTCTGCCGACAATTCCCAGTTGCTGTATCCCTTGTTGCCCGCCGCATACGGCGTGGCATCGGTGTGGCCTGACAACGTCAACTTGTTGGGTACCTGGTTCAGCAACTTGGTCAAATTTCTCAAAATGTCCTTCATGTAATCTTTCAACACCGCGCTGCCTGAATCAAACATGGGGCGATTTCGCTCATCCACAATTTGAATTCGTAAACCCTCAGGCGTAATGTCGAGCATGATTTGATTTTTAAACTGTTTCATCAAATCTGATGCGTCGATTAGGCCCTCTATTTCCCCCTTTAATTCCAGCAAGCGCTTTGACTCTGCGCGCTCGAGCGCTTCTGCAGTCGCGTCGGAAGTACTGCTGTTGGTGGCCTTGTCGGTACTTCCACTTTTGATTTGCCCCACGGAGCGCGACAAATCAGTACCCCCCGCATCTATTACACTCGTGGCGGTGCCAGAACCGGGACCCCCAACCAGTGCCACCTTCAAAGGTGAGTTGAAATAATCAGAGATGCCTTTCAGGTCACCTTCGGAAGTGGAGCCCAGCAACCACATCAACAGGAAAAAAGCCATCATGGCAGTCACAAAGTCGGCATACGCAATTTTCCAGGCGCCGCCGTGGTGACCATGACCACCTTTCTTGATCTTCTTGACTACGATGATTGGACGTTCTTCGTCGGACTTCGCCATGATGCTTATTTGCCCTTGGTGCTCTTCACGTGCTCTTCCAGCTCAATGAAAGTTGGACGCTCTGTGGAATAAAGAACCTTTCGGCCAAACTCGACAGCCAGTGCAGGCGAATAACCATTCAGGCTTGCCAGCAAGGTGGTCTTCACGCACTCGAATGGCTTGGATGATTCGGCAATTTTGTGGTTGATGATGCTGGCCAGAGGACCGACGAAACCGTAGGCCAGCAAAATGCCCAGAAATGTACCCACCAGGGCGGCTGCAATCATCACGCCCAGTTCAGCGTTACTGACCTGTCCCACTGAGCCCATGACGTGCACCACACCCATTACCGCAGCCACGATACCGAATGCCGGCAAACCGTCGGCCATTTGCTGAACTGCCGACTGGGGGGTGTGCGCTTCCTGATGATGCGTCTCGAGTTCGCCATCCATCAGATTCTCAATTTCCATGGGGTTGAGGTTTCCGCTCACCATCAAGCGCAGGTAATCGGTCAGGAATTCAACAATGTGGTGATCGGCCAATACTTCGGGGTACTTCTGAAACAGGGGACTTTGTTCTGGCTCTTCGACATCACCTTCAATCGACATCAAACCCTCTTTGCGAACCTTGGTCAGGATTTCATACATCAAGGCCATCAGGGACATGTAAAAGGCCTTGGTGATTGCGCTGGGTTTGAATGCGCCACCCAGGGCCTTGCCGGTGGCCTTCAAAATACTCGGTGTGTTGCTCACCACAAACGCACCCAGAGCACCGCCGCCAATAATCAAAATTTCAACTGGCTGCCACAACGTTACCAAGTGCCCCCCCATGAAGGCGAAACCGCCCAGCACGGAGAAAATCACGATCACGAATCCGATTGCTACTAACATGGGTTGAAGTTCTCTGTCGATGAATGGTTTTTCTGTATAGGTATTGTCGGCAGAATTTGTAAAATCTTTTGTCCGAATAAAGTGGCTTTTCTGGGTGATTTCAAGGCATGGCCAGGATTTCACAATCCTTGGTGATAGCCATTTTTGAGGGGGGTTCAATAAAAATGACCAGCAACATTGGCTGGTCATTTGAGAGATGAGAAACCCCCACTGCAGACCCGGAAGAGACAGAGGGTGGGAGGATGCAACCGGACCTTTTGGTGCAGCGGGGGTAAACGGAAAGCCCTTCTCCCTGGGCTTTGCAAACTGAATACTTAAGCTTCGACGCTGGCTTCTTCGTTGAAGAAACGATCAGCTGCCGACTGCCGGGTTTTTCCGGCACGGGAAGGCATGTGGCACAGGCCACAAACGTAATCGTTGACCAACTCATAGGTGTGCACAACAAAACGGCCTTCGCAGTCTTTGCACTCGGTAGTCGTCAACATCCCGGCATCAAAGAACTTGACCAAACGCCATGCGCGAGTCAGCGACAAAACCTCGGGCAAACCCAACTGGGTAATTTGCTCCAGGTACATTCGGTAAGCCTTGATGATTGCCTCAATGTCTTCAATGTCAGTGCTTTTGATCAGCGTTTGATAGATGTTGATAAACAGAGAGGAATGAATATTGGGCTGCCAGGTCATGAACCAGTCGGTTGAAAATGGCAGCATGCCTTTGGGAGGCGACTTGTGTTTGAGTTCTTTGTACAACTTCAACAAACGTTCGCGAGACAACTGTGTTTCGGACTCGAGAACTTGCAGGCGTGCATCCAGGCGAATCAGCTGTGTAGCCAACTAGATTTGTGCTGCTTCGTCGATGATTGATTTAACTTTTGCCATGATTTTTTTGACCCCTGTCTGATGTCAATGTTGGATGCCTGAGTTGTTGTTACATCCTGAATAATTGCCGTGTGTAGTTAAGCTGCTGCGTTTACCGCTTTGCCAGACATGATGATTGCCGCATGCATGCCGGAAACACTGCGATCTTTGGTGTGACTGGTCAGCAAATTCCAAACCACTTCGTCGTCGAAACGGAAACGACACATCAACATGTTGCTCGACGCGATGCGAAGTACCTGGGCGGTGGTCAGTTGGTCGATCAATTCAGCCACTTCATCAGAAATGCCCAAACGGAATGTGGCTTCGGCGCGGTCTTCGCGAATCAGTTGCTGAGCCAGCAACAAGTAAGACAGGTTGGTTTCGCGAATTTCATCTAACAGACGGGTACTTTTCATTTGAACATCCTCCAATTCAATCTCTGTTGTACTGCATCCTCAATTTGCGCTGCTTTCTTGATTGCAGCGACACTTCCCTCATACGTATCTTCGGCTTGTCGCCCGATTACCTGAATCATCCAACTTCCATTCATTGAGTCACCGAGCAGGAAATCAACGTGTAGGGAACTGCCTTACATGGACACACTGTCGCTGAATAGGCTCAATGGAAGAATCACAGTTTGGGGGGATCCCCCCATTCGATTGACCCCCCACTTCGTGCTGCCCCTTGCGGCGGGGGCCCCAATTGTTAAGCGTCTACTGAAGATAACGGACACCTTTTAAGAAAACTTGAGGAGGGAGCGGCATTCTTTTTCAGGAAAAATCGCCTCATTACGACACTGATTCAGTGAACTTGAGGGTGCAACAACAATATTTTTTATTTGCGAATGAAAGCCTCAAGTTTCATTTCACGGCATCGATAACAGGGCATAAGGCAGCGCACCAGATGACGCAGCCACCCTGAATCAACGAAATTGCTTGGAGAAATATCATGCTAGGAATCAACACCAACGTAGCC
>NZ_LUJK01000007.1 GCF_001601825.1 Limnobacter sp. CACIAM 66H1
TCCCCTGTGTGCCTTGCCTTGGCCTGCGCATCAAACCCCACAATCGACAGCATGCCGATACACCGAAAACCTTCCGGGTAAGTGGCACACACCTTGTATTGGTCACTGGGAGCTTTGCCAGTCGCCCCATCAATCCGTACCCGGCTCGGGCCTGTTTCTTCAATATTCACCGTGGTGAAATCGCACACCACATCGGGCAGGGCATAGTTGGCCGGGTCATGAATTTCATAAAGCAACTGCTCGGTGGCCACTGCTTTGTTCACCAATCCGCCTGTACCTTCCGGTTTGCTTAATTCAAAGCTGCCATCTGCAGCCACTTCAACAATCGGGTAACCAATGTTGGCCCAGTCGGGCACTCGTTGCCAGTCTGTGAACAGCCCGCCGGTGGCTTGCGCGCCACACTCCACAATGTGACCTGCCAGGCTGCCCTGCGCCAGTTGGTCCAGGTCTGTGGTTTGCCACCTGTATTCATGCACCAAAGCACCCAACACCATGGCACTGTCAACCACGCGACCGGTAATCACAATGTCAGCGCCTGCATCCAGTGCAGCAGCTATGGGAAAAGCGCCCAGGTAGGCATTGGCCGTCAGGAAAAATGGCGGCGCAGCCTGGCCTGAATGCTGGTCTCGCAATTCAACGCCATCCTTGCGCAGTTGGCCAAGTGTAATTGTCGCGTCATCGCCGCTGACTACACCAATTCGAATGGTGTGGCCTGCTTCAGTCATTGCCTGTTGCAAGGCGGCCGCACAACCCGCAGGGTTCAGACCACCTGCATTGGCAATAATCTTGATGCCTTTGGATTTGGCCGCGGGCAGGGCTCTCTTCATCAGGTCAATGAAGTCGAGTGCGTAACCATGTTCCGGGTTTTTCATCCGCATGCCCGCCATGATGGCCAGGGTCAGTTCCGCAAGGTAATCGTAGGTGATGTACTGAATTCCCGGCACCTTGAGCAGTTGTTCCGTACCCAAACTGCTGTCGCCCCAAAAGCCGCAGGCGCCGCCGATTTTAATCGATTGTGGAATTGGCATGTCTAGTTGGCCTGTCGATGATTTTCAAAGAAACATCATAACAAAGCCGCTTGTTCCAAATCAAACGTTTGTTTGAATACGAGCCTGTGTCTGCTCAGCTTTTGTAACTTGACAGATGGATACTCGTCTCGGTGTTGCTAATCCCTTTGATGAGTCGAATTCGTTCCAAGATTCCTGAGAGCCCCGTGAGGTTTTCTGCCTGCAACTCAACCAGCAAGTCCCAACGTCCATTGGTGCTGTGAATGGCGGTTACCCCAGGTTCCCCGAGCAGCTTCGCCAGTACGGTGCGGCTGTCATTGCCTTCAATCAAGATACTCATCCAGGCGACAATCAGATTGGGTGTTGTATCGGGCCGCAATTTGACACTGTAGCCCACGATCACGCCGGAGCTCTCCAGCTTGTTGATTCGATTGGTCACTGTGCCGCGGGACACTTTCAGATGATGTGCCAATGCCGCGATGCTTAACCTGGCATTGGTGCGAAGCAGCCCCAAAAGTTGGTGATCTAAAGCATCCATGCTATCGAAGTGTAGGTTGATGCTGTCATTGTGCAAGAAAATTGCCATTTTGTAAGCAAATTGTGTGCTTTTGATTGCCTTCACTGGGCAGCACAATGGTATTTCTACTCGCAATTCAGCAGGTGAGGGGGTATGCGATGCGCACCTTATTCCTGAGCGCGCAAGGCGCGGCAACACTGATTTCACGGACTGGTCTGGCCCACTGTATTCGGGGAATGGTTAACGAGATTGATCACGATTTCAAGCGCTGGGAACAGTTTTGACAAGTCTGCGCGTCTGGCGAGTCATTCTGCACAGGGCGTGATTGAAATCATGCCAATCAGTGATGGACAAACCTATGGTTTTAAGTACGTCAACGGGCATCCCAACAATCACCGGCATGAATTGCCCACGGTCATGGCCTTTGGTGTTCTCGCTCGTGTAGAAACCGGCCTGCCGGAGTTTGTCAGTGAATTGACGTTGGTGACCGCGTTGCGTACTGCGGCGACTTCTGCACTGGCAGCACAGCACATGACCAACCCGGCGGTGCGCAGCATGGCGCTGATTGGCAATGGTGCCCAAAGCGAGTTTCAGGCCGTTGCGTTTCACGAGCTGCTCGGGATTGACACGTTTTATTTGTACGACACCGATTTTTCGGCCACTGAAAAACTGGCCAATCATTTGTATGAACTCGGCTTGAAGACTATATTGTGCAAAAGTGTCCCGGAAGCTGTACGTGAGGTTGACGTGATCACCACTGCCACAGCCGCAAAAACCCATGCCAGCGTGTTGACCAAAAACATGCTCAGGCCAGGCGTTCACATCAATGCCATCGGCGGCGACTGCCCCGGCAAAACCGAGCTTGCCCCCGATATTCTTCGCGATGCCCGCGTATTTGTTGAATATGAACCGCAAACACGGATTGAGGGTGAGATCCAGCAAATGCCCAAGGATTTTCCAGTGACGGAGTTGTGGGAAGTGCTGACCGGTTTTGCGCTTGGGCGCACAGCGCCCGATCAAATCACTGTGTTTGACTCGGTGGGTTTTGCACTCGAGGATTTTTCCGCGATGCGCTACATGCACCGGTTGGCGCTTGCACAGGGTGAGCTTGAATTACTGTCGTTGATCCCTGAACTGCCGGATCCCAAGAACTTGTACAGTTGGTTGAAACACGGGGAGGTCGTATGATTTCACTGATCGGTGCCCCGTGCGACGCCGGCGCAAATATAGCCGGTGCTGCGCTGGGGCCTTGTGCACTGAGGCATGCAGGTGTTCAGCAAGGTTTGCAAAAAATCGGTTGCAAAGTGATTGACCGCGGTGATCTGAAAATACTGACATCTGAACCGCATGTCGAGTTGCAGGGGTATCGGAATTTCCATGAGGTACTGGCATGGAATCGGGCAGTGTTTGCCGCAGTGGCCGACGCATTGAATGTTGGCGATATTCCCGTATTGCTGGGTGGCGATCATTCGCTGGCCATGGGGTCAATCAGTGCGGTGGCATCGAATTGCCAACGTCAGAACAAAGAACTGCGCGTGTTGTGGCTGGATGCGCATGCAGACTTCAATACGGCCAATACTTCCATCACCGGCAATATGCATGGCATGCCATTGACCGCGCTGTGCGGTCAGGGACCTTCTGAGTTGACCGAGCTTGCCGGGTTTGCCCCAGCCTTGCGCGCTTCTCAAATTCGATTGTTGGGTGTGCGTTCTGTTGATCCCGAGGAGCGCCGCGCGGTTCGCCGTGCGGCTTTGCCCATGCTTACCATGCGGCACATACAAGGGCGTGGAATTATTCAGGCCATGAATATTGCACTGAGCGACATTGAGCCGGGTACACATTTGCACGTGAGTTTCGATGTGGATTGCCTTGACCCCTTGGTGTTACCCGGCGTGAGTACCCCGGAAGACGGTGGTTTGCAGCTCGATTCGCTTCGATATTGCATGGCGCGCATTGCTCAAACCGGTTGTGTCGGGTCGGTCGATCTGGTTGAGTTAAACCCTGCCGCAGACCCCACTGGCAGCAGTGCGCAGCGTGCAGTGGAGTTGCTGACAGTTCTTCTGAATCCGCATTGGGAGCGGCATGTGCAGCGTTCGTTTGATTGGGCTGAACATGCAGGCTGAGCTGGACCGTTTGCGCACTGAAATAGATGCACTGACTCGGGTGGATGAAACACAGCGAGTGCGCAACCTGCTTGAACAATGCGATTGGCCTGACACCGGGTTTGATGTCATCAAACAGGCCGCACTCGGGCATGTAAAGCGATTACACGAGGTGCAAAAGCACCGTGCAGGCGTCCACCAGTGGATGGCGGAGTATCGCTTGTCCACCCAGGAGGGCGTTGCGCTGATGTGTCTTGCCGAGGCTCTGTTGCGAATTCCGGATACCCAAACACGCGATGATTTGATTCGCGACAAATTAAGCCATGCGAATTGGGCGGCTCACTTGGGGAACAGCACCTCCCTGTTTGTGAATGCAGGCACCTGGGGTTTGTTCATGGCTGGTCATTGGATTCAAATTCCCGATGGCGATACCCTGTACTCCACCCTGCGGCGCTTGATCGCACGCAGCAGCGAGGGCCTGGTGCGTGCTGCGGTGGAACAGGCAGTGAAACTCATGGGGCAGCAGTTTGTTGCCGCCCAAACCATTGAGGAGGCCTTGCGCAACAGCCGTGAGAAATCCTCGCAGGGCTTTACCCATTCCTTCGACATGCTGGGTGAAGCCGCTTTGTGTGAAGCGGACGCGCAGGCTTACTTCAGCAGCTACTTGCATGCAATCCATGTGATTGGGCAAAGTAACTCCAAAGGCGTAATCGATGGTCACGGTATTTCTGTGAAGTTGTCGGCATTGCATCCGCGATATACCGTGTGGCAAGAACAACGGGTGCAAGCCGAACTCTACCCGCGGCTGTACACACTGGCACTTTCAGCCAGGCAGCACAACATTGCCTTCAATGTGGATGCAGAGGAAAGCGAGCGTCTGGAACTATCACTCGACCTGTTCACACGCTTGGCCTTCGAGCCTGAATTAAGGTGCTGGAATGGTCTTGGGTTGGCGGTTCAGGCCTATCAAACCCGAGCGACCGCGGTGGTTCGGTTTATTGCTGCACTGGCACGCGCCAGTGAACGGGTTATCCAGGTTCGATTGGTCAAAGGTGCATATTGGGACAGTGAAATCAAGCGTTGCCAAATACAGGGTTTGGCACATTTCCCGGTGTTTACCCAGAAGGTTCACACCGATCTTTCATACCTGTGTTGCGCGCAGCTGATGTTGCGCAATGCCAATTTCATTTACCCACAATTTGCCACCCACAACGCCCACACCTACGCCGCTGTTCAGCACATGGCCGAGCAACTGAATGTTCGGCAGTTCGAGATGCAGTGTTTGCATGGCATGGGTGAGGGGCTTTACAGCCGTGCCAGGATTTATGCGCCTGTGGGCACTCACCAAACATTGCTTCCCTACCTGGTGCGCCGTTTGCTGGAAAATGGTGCCAACACCTCCTTCGTCAACCAGATGGTGGATCCGAATGTGGACGTGAATGAACTGCTGGAACACCCGGTTCTCACCTTGCGTAGGCATGGCGTTCAAAGCAACCCAGCCTGCGTACCTGCACCGAATTTGTTTGGTGCCAATCGCCTGAACTCAAGCGGGCTTGATTTGTATTGCAAACGCACTGTGCAGCAACTGCATCTAGCCGTGGGTAGCGGAACCTTTAAGGATTTGAAACCCTTGGCTTACAGCACACATGGGCAGGTGCAATCCGCATTGGGTGTTGCTTTTCGATCGCGCAGCACGGGTAGCGACTGGTTTGAGAAAGGGCCAGCACACTGGGCGGCTGTCTTGTTGCAAGCAGCGGAGCTGCTTGAGAGTCATCACCTTCAATTGATTAACCTGCTGGTTCACGAAGCCAGAAAAACCATCCCAAATGCCCACATGGAAGTGCGCGAGGCCGTTGATTTTTGCCGCTACTATGCAGCCCAGGCTTCCAACTTGCTTGCATCGCAATCCAAATCAACATCGCGCCTTGCGGTGTGCATCAGCCCCTGGAATTTTCCTTTGGCCATTTTTGTGGGGCAGGTGGTGGGTGCACTGGCCAGTGGGCACGTGGTGGTTGCCAAGCCCGCCGAGCAAACGCCGCACATTGCATGTTATGCAGCAACGCTGTTGCATAAGGCAGGCGTGCCTGTTGAGGTGTTGCAGCTGGTCTATGGCGACTGGGAAGTGGGTGCATGGCTATGCAGTTATCCAGCAGTGGATACCGTCTTGTTCACGGGTTCAAATGCTGCGGCCAAGCATATTCAAGCCAGTTTGTTGAATCGTGACTGCTTGCAAAGCCCCGCCTTGCTGATTGCTGAAACAGGCGGACAAAATGCCATGGTGGTTGACTCATCGGCATTGCTTGAACAAGTGGTTGGGGATGCGCTTGAATCGGCTTTTGGAAGTGCGGGGCAGCGTTGTTCGGCACTGCGGGTGCTGTGTGTGCAAGAGGACATCGCCGACAGCCTCATCGCGCTGCTAAAAGCCGCAATGCAGGAACTTCAGGTGGGCGATCCTGCATTGTTTTCCACTGATTTTGGACCCCTGATTGATCGAGAAGCATGGCAAGCAGTGAATGCCCATATTGAGAACATGAACGCAAATGGATGTCCCGTGTTCCGGGCGGAGCGTGTGAATCTTCCACTCGCGGGTCACTTTGTGGTGCCGACCTTGATCGAACTACAGCACTTGAATGAACTGCAGCAAGAGGTGTTTGGCCCGGTATTGCATGTCTTGCGTTTCAAGGCCAACCAATTGCCTGCCTTGCTTCACGAATTGAATGCCACCGGATATGCCCTTACTTTTGGCATTCACAGCCGCATTCAATCCACCATCGATCTGGTTTGCAACACCACGCAAGCCGGCAACGTGTATGTGAACCGAAACATGGTAGGTGCTGTGGTGGGTAGCCAGCCATTTGGTGGGCATGGCAAGTCGGGAACCGGCCCCAAAGCCGGTGGCCCACATTATTTGCCTAGCTTGATGCGCCTGCCTCAGCTTAAGAATATGCAGGACCACGAATTGCCCGGCCCCACAGGTGAACAAAACCTTTACCGATGTCGACCCCGTGGCCGGGTTTGGTGTACGGCAAAGGACCTTGCTTTGCTTGAACAACAAATTGACGCAGTGCTGGCCACCGGGAATGTGCCGGTTTGTGAACTCGCAGACGATGACCGAAACCTGCACTTGATCGTGAATGCCGAGGTGTTGTCTGAAATCGATCTTGGCAATATCAACCTGGTAATTTGTCACCCGGAAAACACAGAAATCGTGAAAAGGGTGTGCAATCGCCTGGCCAAGCACCCCGGATCAATCATTCCTCTGGTGTTGGGCGATGAGCATGGTGTTTATCCAGATTACAGGCTGGTTTGTGAGCAGGTGCTGTCAATCAACACCGCAGCCATCGGTGGTAACTTGACGCTGCTTGCAGATGATCATCAGGGGTCGCATTAACCATGGCACAATCGGGAACCGGATCATCAATGCAGTAAAACATGTCTGAATTTCGAGGTATTCCGCCAGGCCCCAATGTGGGTACCCAGCTCAAAGCCCTGCGTCGAAAAAAGAAAGCGGCCGACAGGGCAGCCCATTCGGCGCAAGCCATGGTCGGTCAAGCCGCCGAAGTCGCTCCTCAGGCGAATAGGCCGCCGTTGTCAGAACTCACCTTGGCCAATCTTCAGGAGTGGTTCGACGCACAAGGCTGGCAGCCTTTCGAGTATCAATTGCAGGTGTGGAAGGCATTTCAGAAGGGCCACAGCGGCTTACTGCACGCGACCACCGGTGCTGGTAAAACCCTGGCGGTGTGGCTGGGTGCCTTGCTTCGGCTGGCACAACTTCCCAAGCCAAGGGGTGCGGCAACTCGTGTCATGTGGATAACACCCATGCGCGCTTTGGCTGCTGACAGCACCAAGGCTTTGCAACAATCGCTGTCTGCCCTGGTGGGTGATTGTGATGTGGCCTTGCAAACCGGCGACACCGATTCAGCTGCGCGAGCAGCCATTTTGCGCAAGCCCCCTTTCGCTTTGGTCACCACGCCTGAAAGCCTGACCCTGATGTTCACGCGCGCCAGCAGCCAGCCCAACTTGAGCAAACTGCAAGTGTTGGTGGTCGATGAATGGCATGAACTGATCGGCAACAAACGTGGCGTGCAACTGCAGTTGGCCATCGCACGCCTGGCCCGCATTAACCCGGGCCTGCAAGTGTGGGGTTTAAGCGCTACTTTGGGTAACTTGCCGGTGGCCATGGATGTGCTGCTACACCCTGTTAAAAACGATGCCAAGTGCACTTTGGTCCAGGGCAAGTTACCCAAACAATTGATGATCGACAGCTTGATTCCTGACACCTTTGAGCGTTTTCCATGGGGTGGGCATCTGGGCTTGAATCAGCTCGAGTTTGTGGCGCGAGAAATCGACCAGTCTGCATCCACCCTCGTATTCACCAATACACGTTCTCAAGCGGAAATTTGGTATCAGGCTTTGCTCGAAGCCCGGCCCGACTACGCCGGTTTACTGGCCTTGCACCACGGCTCACTCGATAAAACTGTACGAGATTGGGTCGAGCAAGGATTAAAGAACGGCAGCCTGAAGGCGGTGGTATGTACCTCATCGCTTGATCTGGGCGTTGATTTTTTACCCGTAGAACGCGTGATTCAAATTGGTTCGCCCAAAGGCGTTGCCCGACTGCTTCAACGTGCAGGCAGGTCCGGGCATGCACCTGGCAGGCCTTCCCGAATTACTGTGGTACCTACCCATGCGCTTGAATTGGTCGAGGCCGCTGCTGCCCGACATGCTGCCCAGCAAAAACAGATTGAATCGCGTTTTAGCCCGCAGGCCCCACTGGACGTGTTGGTGCAGCACCTGGTGACGGTAGCCATGGGCACTGGATTTAAACCTGATGAATTGTTTGCCGAAGTGTGCACCACAAGTGCATATGAAAATTTGAGCCGCTCCCAGTTTGATTGGGCCTTGGCTTTTGTAGAGAAGGGAGGCGAAAGCCTGGCTGCGTATCCGGACTATCAAAGGGTGGCCGCCGATGAGGAAGGTATTTACCGCGTGCCCCGGCGTGACATTGCGCGCAGGCATGCCATGTCGGTGGGTACCATTGTCTCCGACTCAGCGATGCATGTGGCGTGGATGACTGGCGGGCGCCTTGGCACCATTGAAGAAGGATTCATCGCACGCTTGAAGACCGGCGATTGTTTCAGTTTTGCAGGTCGCGTGCTCGAACTGGTGAAGGTGCGTGACATGACTGCCTATGTGCGCAAAGCCGACCGCAAAAAAGCCACGGTGCCGCAGTGGCAGGGCGGTAAAATGCCCTTGAGTAGTGAACTTGCGCACGCCTCCCTGCAAATGCTGGAGCTGGCGCACCAGGCTATTTCTTCCGGGAAAAAGACCACTTTGCCCGAGCTGCGCGCACTTGAGAGTTTGTTGGCCTTGCAAATGCGCTGGAGTGCTTTGCCCAATACGGGTAATTTGCTGATCGAGGAGCTGCACAGCAAAGAAGGTCACCACCTGTTTGTATATCCATTTGAAGGACGAACTGTTCACATTGGCTTGGCCAGTCTTCTGGCTTGGCGTGCCTCGCGACACAAACCGGGTACGTTCTCAATTGCCATGAACGATTACGGGTTTGAACTGTTGAGTGCGGAACCCGTGAACTGGCATGAATGGATTGCTGGCAGCCTTGCGCAAGCCCCGTTGTTTTCAACGGAGAATCTTTTCGAGGATGTGCTGGCTTGTCTCAACGCTTCTGAACTGGCCCAGCGACGTTTCCGGGAAATTGCCAGAATCGCGGGGTTGGTTTTTCAAGGCTTTCCCGGGGCGGGAAAAAGTGCGAAGCAGTTGCAAGCCTCCAGTGGTCTGTTTTTTGAGGTGTTCAAAAAACACGATCAACACAATTTATTGTTGGACCAGGCCCAGCGGGAAGCGCTTGAGCAAGAACTTGATTTGAAACGAATGGAGTCAGCGCTTCGTGCAATTCACAGCAAAACTTTGGAGTTCAAGTTGATTGACCGCCCAACACCTTTTGCGTTTCCCTTGCTGATTGAGCGTTTGCGTGAAACTGTGAGCACGGAAAAGCTCAGCGATCGTGTGGCAAGAATGGTGGCAGAGCTGGAGAAAGCAGCTCAGGTTTAACAGATTTCAAAATTACAACCCAGGTTATTTTCAACGTGCATTTGTTGTCAGCAAATTCTTCGGTACATTCAATTGAAACGCCATTTGGTGCACTTCAACTGTCGCGCCACAAAGTGATGTTTTCACCCGCACACAAGGCGCTTTTTGTCGCCGACGTTCATTTGGGAAAAGCCGCTACTTTTCGCAGCCTGGGTGTGCCTGTGCCTGCGGGGACCACTCAAGAGAATCTGGATAAGCTCTCAGAATGTATCGCAGAATTCAATCCACTTTCGGTGTATTTTCTGGGCGATTTGTTGCACGCAAAAATGGCGCACAACCCCGACTTGCTCGGCAAACTGATGGCTTGGCGTGTCCAGCACACAAACCTGGCCATGACGTTGATTCGCGGCAATCACGACAGCAGGGCGGGTGATCCGCCTGCAAGTTTGAACATCTCTGTGGTTCAGGAGCCTTTCATGCTGGGTGGGTTTGCCTTGTGCCATCACCCACAGACCGTGCAAAATGCTTTGGTGCTTGCCGGGCATGAGCACCCAGTCGTGGTACTGAATGGAAAAGGTAGAAGCCGAGCCCGATTGCCATGCTTCTACCTGAAAACCGATCAGCTCATACTGCCTTCATTTGGTGCTTTCACCGGCGGTTATGCGGTCAATCCCCAGGCCGGCGAAGCAGTATTTCCAGTGGTGTGAAAAGTGGGCCCTTCAGCCCACTGATTTGCCACTTGGTGGCTCTTTACTTGCCTTTGCTCAGGCCAAGCTTTCCACCACCCAAGGCCACAACCATCAGCAAACCACCAGCCACGCTCACGTTTTTCATGAACATCAATTGCTGAACATAGGCTTGGTCTGCAGGCATGGCCCAATAGTTGTGAAACAAAACCGAGGCAGCCAGGGTGAAGCCGGCCAGCAGCAATGCTGCAATTCGTACCTGAAAGCCGACAATCAAGGCGAGGCCCGCGCCGATTTCAACCGCAATGGTCAGCACGGTGAGTACTTCAGGAAAAGGCAGGCCCACCGAGCCAATGTAGCCGGCTGTACCCTCAAATCCGCCGATTTTGTCGAACCCGGCGAGAACAAACATGGCAGCCAGCAGAACCCGGCCAATCAGGGCAACTGTAGATGCTGAGCTGTTCAAGGCGCTGTCCAGCGCATTGGAACCAGTGTGTGTAGTGTTTGCTGTAGTCATTTCAATTCTCCGTATTGGGTTTGCGATTCACTGAATCGATGGATGAATCATGCGCGCTCACTCTAGGGAAATCGAGCAGTGGTTTTCGCATTGTTTATTCAAATAATTTGAATAAATGGATGGTGACGCCTGAACCCTAGAGGTATTTCTCTAACCTGGCCCATTCCCTTTTTCTAGAAGAAATAGCGTACACTCATAAAAAAACGAACGTTCGGTCTATTTTTTATATGCGCAAAGGTGAACAAACCCGAGCCGCCATCGTTGAGGCGGCGCTAGAAATCGCGTCCACGCAAGGGCTCGAGGGTTTAACCATTGGCTCCATTGCTGAAAAAATGGCCATGAGTAAAAGCGGTGTGTTTGCCCACTTTGGCTCGCGCGAAGAACTTCAAATTGCCGTACTGCAAGAGTACGAAACCCAATTCATTAATGCAGTGCTGTTTCCCTGCCTGAAAGAGCCCCGAGGATTGCCCCGTTTGCGTGCAATTTTCATGCGCTGGCTTGACCGGATCGGCAAGGAAATTGACAGCGGTTGCATCTATATTTCAGGCGCGACAGAATACGATGACAGGCCAGGGGCGGTTCGCGATGTTCTGGTGAAAATGCATCGCGACTGGCAAAAAGAAATGCACCGTGCCACGGCACAGGCCATCGAAGAAAATCATTTACCGGCCAATCAGGCGCATGCGGACCAACTCGTTTTCGAGATGGTTGGCCTGATTCTGGCAGCCCACCAGCAAGGTCGCCTTATGGGCGATTCTTCATCTGTGAAGCGGGCCAGCCAAGGCTTTGAACGCATGATTCAGCATTACCAGCAAACCCCGTCAGAAATTCTGAGCCAGTAGTACCAGGAGACACTTCAATGAGCCAATACACGCCCCCAATTCGCGACATGCAATTCGTACTGCACGAAATGTTGAACGCAGAAGCCACGTTTAAAAGCATTCCCGCCTTTGAGGAAATTGACGCAGACACGGTGAACCAGATCATCGAAGAAGGCGGCAAATTCTGCGCGGAAGTCTTGCAGCCCTTGAATGCCGTGGGCGATTCAGAGGGTTGTACCTTGAACAAGGCCGACCATTCCCTGAAAACCCCGACCGGCTTCAAAGAAGCGTACCAGCAGTTCGTGGAAGCTGGCTGGGCCTCGCTGAGTTGCGACCCCAACTATGGTGGTCAAGGTTTGCCAGTGACTGTGAACCAGGCTTTCTATGAAATGATGAACAGCGCCAACCAGGCCTGGACCATGTACCCCGGTCTGACCCACGGCGCCTACGACTGTTTGCACGCACATGGCAGCCAGGAACAGAAAGACCTGTACCTGCCCAAGCTGACCAGTGGTGAATGGACTGGCACCATGTGCCTGACTGAACCACACTGCGGTACCGATCTGGGCATGTTGCGCAGCAAGGCCGAGCCACAGGCCGATGGCAGCTACAAAATCACCGGCGCTAAAATCTTCATCAGTTCTGGCGAACATGACATGGCCGAGAACATCATTCACCTGGTGTTGGCCCGTTTGCCCGATGCGCCTGTGGGCACCAAGGGTATTTCTCTGTTCCTGGTTCCGAAATTCATTCCCAATGCGGATGGATCACTGGGTGCACGCAACCCGATTTTCTGCGGCGCCATTGAACACAAAATGGGTATTCACGGCAACGCCACCTGCCAGATGAACCTGGACGGTGCAACAGGTTGGTTGATTGGTCAGCCACACCGCGGTTTGGCGGCCATGTTCGTGATGATGAACGCAGCCCGTCTGGGCGTGGGCATGCAGTCCTTGGGCCTGACTGAGGTTGCTTATCAAAACGCTGTTGTTTATGCGAAAGATCGCATTCAAAGCCGTTCACTCACCGGCCCTAAGGCCACTGATAAACCGGCTGACCCGATCATCGTACACCCTGACGTGCGCAAAATGTTGCTCACCACCCGAGCCTATGCCGAGGGTGGTCGTGCCTTGTGCATGTGGACCGCGCTGGAACTGGACAAGGAACTGAGCCACCCCGATGAAGCGGTTCGCAAGGAAGCATCCGATATGGTTGCCTTGGCCACGCCAATCGTAAAAGCCTTTATCACCGACAACGCCTGGGAAGCCACCTCACACTGTATGCAAGTGTATGGCGGCCACGGTTACATCGCTGAGTGGGGCATGGAACAGTATGTTCGTGACAGCCGCATCAACATGATTTACGAAGGCACCAACACCATTCAGTCACTGGACCTGCTAGGTCGTAAAGTGCTGGGCGACGGTGGCGCCAAGCTGATGAAGTTCGGCAAAATGGTGCGCGCCCTGTGCGAATCTGAAGCCAACAACCCAGCCATGAAAGAGTTCATTGAACCTTTGGCTGATTTGGGCGACAAGGTCAGCAAACTGACCATGGAAATCGGTGGCAAGGCCATGCAAAACCCCGATGAAGTGGGTGCTGCAGCTGTGGATTACCTGCGCGTTGTAGGCCACTTGTTCTACGCTTACTTCTTCGCCAAAGCTGCAAAAATCGCGCTGGAAAAACAGTCCAGTGGCGACAAGTTCTACACCGCGAAACTGCACACAGCCCGTTTCTACTTCCAGAAAATGCTGCCTGAAACCGCCATGCTGATTCGCAAGGCGCGTGCCGGTTCCAGCAGCCTGATGGAAATGGAAGCAGATCTGTTCTAAGAAATCCTGTCCCGTAGTACCCCGCAGCCACACGTGGTTGCGGGCGTTGAATCCAATTAACTCGAAGGAGACACGCGTGTCCAATTTCATCGTTCGCAAAGTCGCCGTGCTCGGCGCTGGCGTGATGGGTGCACAAATTGCTGCCCACTGTGCCAATGCCAAAGTGCCTGTGGTGCTGTTTGACCTGCCCGCCAAGGAAGGCCCCAAGAACGGCATCGTAGACAAAGCCATCTTGAACCTGACCAAACTGAAACCAGCTCCGTTTGGCGCGAAAGACGTTGCGCAATATGTGCAAGCCGCCAACTACGAAGAGCACCTGGAATTGCTGCAAGGCTGCGACCTGGTGATTGAGGCGATTGCCGAGCGCATGGACTGGAAACACGACCTGTACAAAAAAGTGGCACCGCACATCAATGCCACTGCCATTTTTGCAACCAACACATCGGGCTTGAGCATTTCCAAGCTCAGCGAAGGTTTTGATGCAGATTTGAAAGCCCGTTTCTGTGGCGTTCACTTCTTCAACCCACCCCGCTACATGCACCTGTGTGAACTGATTCCATTGAGCACCACACGTCAGGACATTCTGGACAATCTGGAAACCTTCCTGACCACCACCTTGGGCAAGGGCATCATTACTGCCAAAGACACACCCAACTTCGTGGCCAACCGCGTGGGCGTGGCTGGAATGCTGGCCACCATGGCTGAAGCGCAGAAGTACGGTATTCCATTCGACATCGTGGACCAACTGACAGGATCCAAGCTGGGTCGAGCAAAATCAGCCACCTTCCGCACTGCGGATGTGGTGGGCCTGGACACCATGGGCCATGTGATTGCAACCATGCAAAACACTTTGCCCAACGATCCGTTTGCACCCAGCTATGCCACACCCGCCGTGTTGAAAACGCTGGTAGAAAAAGGCGCCTTGGGTCAAAAAACCAAGGGTGGTTTTTTCAAGAAGGAAGGCAAGCAGATCATGGTGTTCGATGCGAACTCCAGCAGCTACGTGCCCTCTGAAGGCAAAGCCGATGAAGCCGTATTGAAAATTCTGAAGAACCGCAATGTGGCAGAACGCATGGCTGCTCTGCGTGCTTCCGAGCACCCACAAGCCAAATTCCTGTGGGCGATTTTCCGTGATGCATTCCACTACATCGCATTCCACCTGAACGAAATTGCAGACACCGCCCGCGACATCGATTTCTCGTTGCGCTGGGGTTACGGCTGGACAGAGGGTCCATTCGAAACCTGGCAAGCGGCTGGCTGGAAGCAGGTTGCCGAATGGGTGAAGGCTGACATTGATGCGGGCGAAGCCCTGTGCAATGCACCGTTGCCCGCATGGGTGTTCGAAGGCCCAGTGGCCGACAACGGCGGTGTGTACAGCACAGCTGGCGCATTCAGCCCTGCCAGCAATTCTTTTGTTGCTCGCAAGGATCTGCCTGTCTACAAGCGCCAAATTTTCCGCGCCAAAGTATTGGGCGAAACAACCGTGACTGGCCACAACGGTGGCACCACCATCAAAGAAAACGATGCAGTTCGCATTTGGACAGCTCCAGGTCATGATGATGTGTTGATCTTGTCGATCAAAACCAAAATGCACGCGATTGGCCCCGATGTGATCACCGGCACGCACGAGGCCATTGCCTTGGCCGAGAAGAGCTACAAAGGTTTGGTGTTGTGGAGCCCGGATGAGCCCTTCTCCGCAGGTGCCGATTTGCAAGCTATGTTGCCTGCATTCATGCAGGGTGGCGGCAAGGCCATCGAACCCATGGTGGCAGAATTCCAGAAAGGCACTGCTGCGCTGAAGTATGCACAAGTACCCACCGTGGCTGCTGTAACTGGCCTGGCCTTGGGTGGTGGTTGCGAATTCGCAATTCACTGTGCTGCACGCGTTGCAAACCTGGAAAGCTACATGGGTCTGGTGGAAGTGGGCGTTGGCCTGATTCCCGGCGGTGGTGGCTTGAAGGAAATCGCGATCAACGCTGGCCTGGCTGCTCAAAAAGCAGGTTCATCCGATGTATTGGCTTTCCTGAAAGACGGCTTCATGACCGCAGCAACCGCCAAGGTGGGCACATCGGCCATGGAATGTCGCGACCTTGGTTTCATCAAGGAATCCGACACCATCGTATTTAACAGCCATGAACTGCTGTATGTCGCCATTTCACGTGCTCGCGCCATGTTCGACAGCGGCTATCGTCCACCCCACAAAATCAAGGGCGTACCCGCCGCCGGTAAATCAGGCTACGCCACCATCAAGGCGCAACTGGTCAACATGCGCGACGGCGGTTTCATCTCCGCTTACGACTTCCACTTGGGCTGTGTGATTGCCGAAGTGGTGTGTGGTGGCGAAATTGAAACTGGCTCCTTGGTGGATGAAGAATGGTTCCTGAACCTGGAACGCAAGCACTTCGTGAAGTTGCTCGACAACCCCAAGACACAAGAACGAATCATGGGCATGCTGCAAACCGGCAAGCCAGTGCGTAACTAATTAAGGAGAGCAAACATGGCTCAAACTTGTAAAGATGTTTACATCGTCGCAGCAACGCGCACCCCAATCGGCAAGGCGCCCCGTGGCGTGTTTAAAGACACCCGCCCCGACGACCTGCTGGTGCATGCCATTGCCAGCGCAATGGCCCAAGTGCCAACGCTCGACCCAGCTTCAATCAACGATGCGATCGTGGGTTGTGCATTCCCCGAAGGCGAGCAGGGCATGAACATGGCCCGTATCGCTGTGTTGCTGGCAGGCCTGCCCAACACCGTCGGCGGCGTCACCATCAACCGCTTTTGTGCATCAGGCATTACGGCAGTTTCAATGGCAGCCAACGCCATTGCCATGGGCGAAGCCGAGGTCATGATCGCAGCCGGTGCCGAAAGCATGAGCATGGTACCGATGAGTGGCAACAAGCCCAGCTTTAACAACGCAATTTTCCAGAAAGACGAGAACCTGGGCATTGCCTACGGTATGGGCATGACCGCAGAGAAGGTTGCCCAACAATGGGGTATTAGCCGCGATGCACAGGACGAGTTCGCTTTGAACAGCCATAAAAAGGCAATCGCTGCCCAACAGGCTGGCGAGTTTAACGATGAAATCACGCCGTTCACAGTGGTCAAAGCCACGCCCGATTTGTCCACTGGCGAAATCAAAACCAGCACCAAGGAAGTAAAGCTGGATGAAGGCCCCCGTGCCGACTCTTCGATTGAGGGCCTGACCAAACTCAAGCCCGTATTCGCTGCGAAGGGATCAGTGACCGCTGGTAACAGCTCGCAAATGAGTGACGGTGCAGGTGCGCTTATTCTGGCCTCTGAAGAAGCCGTGAAGCGCTATAACCTCACCCCCCTGGCCAAGTGGCGCGGTTTTGCCGTGCGTGGCGTGCCTCCCGAAATCATGGGTATTGGCCCCAAGGAAGCAATTCCTGCCGTGTTGAAAACAGCTGGCCTGAAAGCCAGCGACATCGACTGGTTTGAATTGAACGAGGCGTTTGCGGCACAGTCTCTGGCCGTGATGAAAGACCTGGAACTGGACCCAGCCAAGGTGAACCCCATGGGCGGTGCGATCGCCTTGGGCCACCCCCTGGGTGCAACCGGTGCAATTCGTGCTGCCACGGTGGTTCATGCACTGCGCAGGCACAACCTGAAATACGGCATGGTCACCATGTGTATCGGCACTGGTATGGGTGCAGCAGGTATTTTCGAGCGCGTATAAATCCAGCGTTCAAGCAGCATCAGAAAGCCCCGATTTGTCGGGGCTTTTTTTGTGTATAAGGAAATGAACAAGGAACCAAGCGCCACTGAATGCTACCCACTTCTTTCACTTCAAACAGGGAGATACACATGGGATGGTTCGGCGTTAGCAATTCAGCCAATCGCAGCAACAACTTGGAAAGCATGACGATTGATTTAAACAACACCAGATTTTTGAAGAACACGACCGGGCAGATGCTTGCCGCCACTGACTATCAATTGGGTCGTGCCAATGCATTGGCCGGGGTGGTGGGTAGCCAACAGTCGACGCAACTTTACACTCGTAACAATGTTTCAAGCACTGCAGGCGAATTGGCCACCGAATTGCGTTTTGCAATTCAGGATGGTCAGCGTTTCCGTGCAGCAATCAGCGAACTTAATTCTGAAATTACAGAGGGTACGGAGATAGTCGAGAATTTATTGAGCCAATACCATCAGCCACGTGGGCAAAGAACCTTGCGTTTTGGACCTCAGAATGTACCGCCCTCAGGTAAAGAGATCGCCGTAGTCAGCGACCAGGTCGCAAACACCTGCATTTCGAAGGTGGCAAAGTTCTCGCAAATCAATCAGTCCAGTATGGCGCGTTCCTTTGGAATTATTGAAAAAGCAGATGGGCTTGTCACTGGTCAGGTTAATTCCGAGCAACGGCCAGAATCATACCTTCGTCAACTTTTAAATTCATGATGTTTCCGCAGCCTTGAAACAGGCTGCGCACTTGCTTGACCCGGCATGGTTGTCCGGAAATCGTTGCCGGGGCGTATTAGAATGATCCTTTGTACCTAACTTGGGGTAGCACGCGCGCAATGGACATTCAAACAGAAATCAACAACGGCTTGATGACTATCACCATCAACCGGCCAGAACGCAAAAACTCATTCACCAACGCCATGTACACTGCGCTGGCGGACGCTTTTCGCGATGCAACGCACAGCAGTGGCGTGAAAGTGGTGTTGCTCAAAGGCCATGAAGGCTGTTTTTCTGCCGGTAACGACCTTGGCGATTTTCTGAACAATCCGCCCACCGATCTCGATGCGCCTGTGTTTCGATTTCTTCGGATGATCTCCGTGTTCCCCAAGCCAGTGGTTGCGCAAGTCCAAGGTCTGGCCATTGGCATCGGAACCACTGTTTTATTGCACTGTGATTTGGTGTACGCCGCAAGCACCGCAAAATTTTCCATGCCTTTCGTAAAACTGGGTCTTTGCCCGGAAGCGGCGTCCAGCCTGTTGCTGCCCATCTCTGCGGGTTACCAGAAGGCGGCTGAACTGTTATTGCTGGGCGATATTTTCACCGCCCTAAAAGCCTACGACACCGGCATTGTTTCCGATGTGCTTGAACCTGAAGCGCTGGATGCCCATGTGCAGGCGCAGGTTAAAAAACTGCTCGACTTGCCGCTCACAAGCCTGTTGACCACCAAGCGCTTGATGAAGTCAGTCAACAAAAATGCAGTGGCCGAAAAAATGGCCGAAGAAGGCCACCTGTTCATGAGTATGATTCCGCAAGCCCCGGCGCAAGAGGCATTTAAGGCATTTGGCGAAAAACGCGCTCCCAATTTCAAGCAGTTCGAGAACTAATCCAACAAGAACCAAAGGCTCAGCATGACCGTTGCACTTTCAGAAATTTTATCCAGCCGCCGATTGAGTGGTGACACCGTCACATTCACCGCCACAGAGGACTGGATGCAGGGCCGCACCATGTTCGGTGGTTTTCTATCTGCGCTTGCTGTGGTCGCCATGCGCGACACCTTAGGTATTGACATGCCGTTGCGTGCACTACAAACTAATTTTGTGGGCCCAGTGCCCGCCGGCGATGTGGTGTACCGCACGCGTTTGCTCCGGCAGGGCAAAAGTGTCAGTCAGGTGCAATGCGAAATTTACAGTGACGAAACGCTGGCAGGTTTGGTGGTTGGCGTATTCGGGGCACCGCGCGAAACTGCCTTGCCAGTGCTTAGTCCGCAGCACAAACCGCTGCCCAAGCCAGTGGACGAGATCGCGCCGTTGCCTTTTATTCCGAAAATTACACCCAACTTTTTGCAGCATGTTGAAATGCGTTGGGCACTAGGCAGCATTCCCTACATGGGCAACCCGTTTTGGGAAAGCGGTATTTACATTCGTGCCACAGACAAAAACCTGAGCCCCGAGGTGTTGATTGTGATGCTCAGTGATGGCCCGCCCACGCCGTGTCTTAGCCACTTCAAAGGCCCGGTCATGGCCAGTTCTGTCAGTTGGTCGCTTGAATTGCCACCCATTCCTGCAGACATCGACAGTGAAGGCTGGTTCCAAATCGACATGGAAACCAAGGCCGGTTCTGACGGTTACGTCAATCAGAGTGCCAAGTTGTGGACTCCGAAAGGCGAGTTGGCCTCTTTGGGTTATCAAGTGGTGGCAGTGTACGGTTAAGTCTTTGTGGCTGATCCCGCTATTGACTGAACTTTCGTTTTTTCGAGGCTGTCGAAATCTCGAAGGAGACGGTTGAATCATGAAACATGCATTGCTCACATTTGGATTTTTTGCCCTGTTATGGCTGATTTCGCCGGCAAAAGCAGAATCCTTGCGGTGTTCCCAGGGCAGTGCTTATGAGGGCGACAGCAGGGTATCGGTATTGTACAAATGTGGACAGCCGGCTCTCAAAGATACTTTTTGTGATCCAGTGTATTTTCCGGGTACTCTGCACCCGGTTCCCTCTCCTTTTGCCCAATCGGTGGCGCCGTGTCTGCCGGTGGAGGTGTGGGTGTATGACAGAGGGCAAGGTAATTTGATCGCTACCGTGCGCTTTCGCGGGGGTGTGGTCCAATCCATTTCATATGGACGGCAACCCGATTAAATCCACTGAGTCATTGTTTTAAACCAATCAGGCCTGGCAGCCGCCAGCCATCTTGGACACATTTCATGAATCATACAAACAAAAGGTTTTCGATTGTTCTGGTTTGGCTTTTGGTCTGGTTGGTGGGCTCCTTACTGGGCACCCTGGTGCAGTCACAGGTGAATTTGCAGGCCCTGCAAAGTCTGGGTGTATTGATACCGCTGGACACTCGATTTCACACCACCCTTCACGATCTCGGGAACTTCTCGCCAGTCTATGCGGTCATTTTCGGGTGCAGTTTTGCGGTATCCCAGGCCGTCGCATTGCTGTTTACGCGTTTCACCGGCACTGCGTTGCGCACCTTTTTGGTGTGTTTTCGGTGCTGTTTTGGGCCTGTGGGTAACTTTCAAAGTGGTTGATATGATTGCACCAATGCCAATACTGATTTCATCCACCCGCACCGCTGGCGGCATGTTTTCCATGCTCGCGGCTGCTGCAGTTTCGGGCGCCTTGTTCGCCAAACTGTCGACCCGCAAACTGTCGGCCAGTCCAGCACTTGTTGCCTTGTTGATTGCGGGTATTGCGCTGTCGCCCGACCAAGCCCGGGCCCAATCTGCCAAACCGTACACCATTGAAACTTTTGCCGATGGTTTGGACAGTCCCTGGTCCATGGCTTTTCTGCCAGATGGCCGCGCTTTGATCACCGAGAAACCCGGCCAGCTTCGGCTGGTGGCTGCCGATGGCAAATTGATGAACGCCCCAATCGCCGGTGTCCCGAAAGTATTTTATGGCGGTCAGGCAGGTTTGTTTGACGTCCTGCCCTCGTACGATTTCGCGCAGAGTCAGCAAATCTTCATCAGCTATGCCTGCGGCACGCGCAGTGCAAACCATCTGTGTGTCGCCAGCGCCAAGCTTGGCGAAAACAGCCTTGCGAATGTCAAAGAAATCTTCCGTTCGCAAATGGCCAAGTCAGGCAGTGCGCACTACGGCGGGCGAATGGCATGGATGCCCGATAACACTTTGATCGTGACGCTTGGCGACGGTTACAGCTACCGCGAAGAGGCGCAGAACCTGTCGAATCATCTCGGGAAAATTGTTCGGCTCAATGTCGATGGTTCGGTGCCCAAGGACAATCCCTTTGTGGGCAAACAGGGCGCCAAACCTGAAATTTACAGCTATGGTCATCGCAACGTTCAGGGGCTGGCTTATGACGCAGTCAACAAGCGCTTGATCGCTCATGAACATGGCCCGCGTGGTGGCGACGAAGTGAATGTCATCACCCCAGGCACCAATTACGGTTGGCCAAAAGCCACCTACGGTATCGACTACACGGGTGCCCAAATTTCTCCCTACAAAGAATATGAAGGTACCCAGCAACCTGCGATTTACTGGGTGCCTTCCATCGCGCCCTCCGGAATCACCGTGTACAACGGTGACATGTTTCCCCAGTGGAAAGGCAATTTGCTGGTGGGGGCACTCAAGGCTCAGCAGGTCAGCAGGGTTGTGTTAAAAGGCAACAAGGCGACCGAGGAGGAAGTGTTGTTCAAAGAAGTCGGTGCGCGTTTTCGTGACATTCGCACCGGTCCCGATGGCGCAATTTACCTGTTGACCGACAGCTCGGATGGCAAGGTGCTTCGGGTAAGTGCAAGATAATCTCCTGCCACGGTCTGTTTACCTGCCCCCTTGATTGGGCTAGTCTTGAGAAACAAGGGGGCGACATGGAAATTGTGTACAAAGCGGGCAATCTCATCGAGGCGCATATTGTTGCCGGCATGCTGAACGCCTGCGAAATACCCGCTTACGTGGGTGGTCATTTTCTTCAGGGTGCAGTCGGGGACCTTTCCCCCACCGGTTTTGCCAATGTTTTAGTAGCGCCTGAGCACTTTGATCAAGCTGCCCAATTGGTTGCCGATTATGAAAAAAGTGACGTACCCTCCGCCGATTCGCTGAGGTCTCCAGGGTTTGTCCATTCGTTCCAGAAGTAAGTGTTTGAGTGCTATGGTTTGGCGCTATACTTCGTTCCCGATCTTTCTCTTTTCCCCTGGAACCTCATGGCGCTCAAATCCACCGATATGGCTAAAAACATGGCCAAGAAACTTGATGGTTCGCTGAAATCTGAAAGTCTTCCCGACCGTTTCGGCCAAGCCTCCAAAGCACAAAACAACAAACGCGAGCGTGCCGCTGATATTCCCGCCAGCAAACTGGTTCCGGTGAACTACCGTCTGCCTGCTGATTTGGTCAGTCGCCTGCGTGATCACGCGTTGACTACTGATGAAGGCATTAATCAGGTAGTTGCAACCGCCCTGAACGACTGGCTGAACGCTCAAACAAAAAAATAAAGACCGCTTGCTGCGAAAGTCGGTCCGTTCCCTGTTTTTCTTGACGGGGAAGTTGGCGCATTCTCCTTGTCAATTAATATCGATCTATTAAGTAGTTTTTTTGTAGATTGATTGTTTATTTGCCCAGAACGGGGGTTTTTAATTCCCTTTTGGAACTTTATTGTTTTTCGGTGCTTGTGGCGCTGCATTTTTTGATTTGAACTTCTCCCTGAATGGCTCATGCTGTGGTTTCTGCGTATATGGAAAACCACAATTGCTGCGCGTCACGGGCATGCTGATACTCCATCCACCTGCGCAGATATGTGTGGAAATTCAATAAGAAAAACAGCTTTCGCAGTTGACATTCTGATACCAATCACAAGGAGAGTTCCGTGAAGAAATCGATTAAATCCGTATTGGCAGTTGCCCTGTTGGGCTTGATGGGTACCGTGCAAGCCCAGGATGCTTACCCATCCAAAGTCATCACCATGCTGATTCCATTTGCAGCCGGTGGCCCAACTGACACGGTGGGTCGTTTGATTGCGCAGTCCATGTCCAAAGACCTGGGTCAACAGGTGATTGTTGAAAACCTGGGGGGGGCAGGTGGCACCTTGGCGGCTGGCAAGGCCGCCCGTTCCGCGCCCGATGGCTACAATATTTTCCTGCACCACATTGGCCAGTCCACTGCACCTTCGCTCTACCGCAAACTGTCTTACAACGCTTCCACTGACTTCGAAACCATCGGCTTGGTCACAGACGTGCCCATGACGATTGTGGCCCGTGCCAACATGCCTGCGAAAAACATGCAGGAATTGCTGGCCTACATCAAAGCCAACAAAGACAAAGTGACTTACGCAAACGCGGGCATTGGTTCTGCTTCACACCTGTGCGGCATGTTGTTCCAAACCGCTGTGGGTGTAGACCTTACGACGGTTCCTTACAAAGGCACCGGCCCAGCCATGAATGATTTGTTGGGCGGGCAGGTCGACTTCATGTGTGACCAAACCACCAACACCACCAGCCAGATCAAAGGCGGAAAAATCAAGGCCTATGCCGTGACCACCAAGAAACCAGTGGCTTCTTTGCCTGATCTGCCAACCCTGGACAAGGCTGGCTTGCCTGGTTTTGAAGTGGGCGTGTGGCACGGTTTGTATGCCCCCAAAGGCACACCCAAACCCATCATTGATCGCCTGAGCAAGTCTTTGCAAACCGCTTTGAAAGATCCCGCAGTGATTTCTCGTTTTGCTGAATTGGGCACCGAGCCAGTGCCTCAAGACCAAGCCACACCCGCTGCCTTGCGCAAGCATCTGGATGCTGAAATTGCACGCTGGAAGCCGATCATCGACAAAGCCGGTCAGTACGCTGACTGATCTATCTGAGAACTTAAAATGCCAAAAGATTTAAGAGACTTTTGGGCTGGGCTGCTGTACCTGATTATCGGTACGGCAGCTTTGTATATGGCTGCCGACTATGAAATGGGCACAGCCATCAGCATGGGCCCCGGCTATTTCCCCAAAGTATTGAGTGGTTTGCTTATCTTGATCGGTGCTGCCTCACTGATTCGCTCCTTCATTGTTGAAGGCGAACCGTTGAAAGGCTTTGCCTTCTCGAAAATCCTGTACGTCACCATTTCCATCATCGTTTTTGCGCTGTTGGTGGAAGGTGCTGGTCTTGCAATTGCAGTCATGGCAGTGTTCGGTGTTTCTGCAATGGCCAGTAAATTTTTCAATTGGAAGTTCACCCTGGGTATTGCTCTAGGCGCCGCTATTTTTTGTAGCTTGGTATTCGTCAAGGGCTTGGGTATTCCGCTGCCCATTTTTGGGTCTTGGTTTGGAATGTAAACATGGAACTTCTAGCTAATCTTTCAATTGGTCTTGAAACCGCCTTCACGATCAATAACCTTTTGTTCTGTCTGATTGGTGTTTTTCTAGGCACTGCAATTGGTGTGCTACCGGGCCTCGGTCCAACAGCAACCATAGCCATGCTGCTGCCAATCACTTTTGGCTTGCCACCCGTGTCCTCGCTGATCATGTTGTCCGGTATTTATTACGGTGCGCAATATGGCGGTTCGACCACAGCCATTCTCGTCAACTTGCCAGGTGAATCTTCCTCGGTGGTGACTGCGCTCGATGGCTATCAAATGGCTCGTCAAGGCAAAGCGGGCAAGGCTCTGGCCACTGCAGCAATTGGGTCTTTCGTGGCGGGCACTTTCGCAACCGTGTTGCTGGCCTTGTTCGCACCCCCCTTGGCAGATATCGCATTGCAGTTTGGTGCAGCCGAATATTTCTCGTTGATGGTGGTTGGTTTGGTTGCCTCCGTGGTCTTGGCCAGTGGTTCTCTGTTGCAGGCATTCGGCATGATTGTGCTGGGTTTGCTCATGGGCATGGCAGGCACTGATGTCAATTCGGGCATGGAGCGCTACACCTTCGACACACCCTACATGGCCGAGGGCGTTAACTTTGTGATTCTGGCCATGGGCATGTTTGGTTTGGGTGAAATCATCAAGAACCTCGAAGAAGAACACCTGCGCTCTACCATGGTGTCTAAAGTTCAGGGTTTGTTGCCGAACAAGGACGATCTCAAGCGCATGGCTTGGCCAATTGTTCGTGGTACTGGTTTGGGTTCTCTGCTGGGTATTTTGCCAGGCGGCGGTGCCATGCTGGCTTCGTTTGCTTCTTATTCCATCGAGAAAAAAATCTCGAAAACACCCGAGCAGTTTGGCAAGGGGGCAATCGAAGGTGTTGCGGGTCCGGAGTCAGCCAACAACGCCGGGGCGCAAACGTCATTTATTCCTTTGCTAACCTTGGGTATACCCTCCAATCCAGTCATGGCTTTGATGATTGGTGCCATGATCATTCAGGGTATTACCCCTGGCCCAGCCGTCATGACCGAGCAGCCCGCGCTGTTCTGGGGCATTATCGTGTCCATGTGGATCGGCAATCTGTTCCTCGTGATTCTAAACCTGCCCTTGATTGGTATCTGGGTCAAAATGATCTCGGTTCCTTATCACTTCCTGTACCCCATGATTCTTGTGTTCTGCTGTATCGGGGTGTTCAGTTTGGGCAACAAGCTGTTCGATGTGTACTTGTTGGCCGGTTTCGGTGTACTGGGCTACATCTTCTCTAAACTGAAGTGTGAGCCGGCGCCTTTGCTATTGGGCTTTATTTTGGGGCCGATGATGGAAGAGTACCTGCGCAGGGCTTTGTTGCTCTCGCGTGGCGACTTCTCCGTGTTGGTCACCCGCCCGATCAGTGCTACCATGCTGGCCATCGCCGCCATCGCTCTGATCGTGGTGTTTATGCCCTCCATTCGCAAGAAGCGGGAAGAGGCATTCCACGAGGAATGAGCTTGAGATAGGTACTCGGTGTCAAGGGCCAGTGAAGCGTTGTTTCACTGGCCCTTGTTACTTTCAAACACGCATCGAGTATGAATTGTGTTGCATTGTGTTGTATTATCCCTGTCGTAGCCCAGTAGCATTTGGACAGTACGAATGGACAGCCAGTTTCCCGCCGCATCTCCAGAAGAGTCGAACTTCGGTGACAGCAAATTAGATCCGAATCAAGTCGTTCCCCTTTACCACCAAATCTATCTGATATTGCGCGAGCGTATTATCGAAGGGCACTACGACACCAAGCCTTTGCCCGGTGAGTTGGTCTTGGCTGAGCAGTTCAATGTGTCACGCGTCACCATGCGTCGTGCGCTGCAAGACCTGGTCAAAGAAGGGTTGGTTGCCCGGGGCCGAGGCAAAGGCACATTTGTAAAGCCACGCACGGAGTCTCGAAATTCTTCGGTGGGTCAAAGTCAGTTGCTAAGTGCCTCAGCCATGCGCTTACAGGCCAGTGGCGATTCTTCAGATCTCCAATTGATCACTTCCAAGCGTATTTTACCGCCCCCCGACATCGCGACACTGTTGCATTTGCCCAGCGATGCCATCGTTGAGAAACTGATCCGAATCCGTCAACTAGATGGTCAGCCTGTGGCGCACCTAACCAGTTTTATTCCTCAGGATTTGTCCGGGCGCATTTGTCGCCGGCGTCTTCGCGAGTTTCCAATTCTGGTGCTGCTCGAGGAAGCAGGGGTGAAGGTGGCCAAAGCCCGCCAAACCATTTCTGCACGGTTGGCTGACGCCTCGGTAGCGTATGCCTTGGGCGTGCCGGTGGGTGCACCGTTACTGGCCATTTCACGGGTGGCTTACGACGAAAATGGCAGGCCTGTGCAGGTACTGAAAGGTCTTTACCGACCTGATCGATACGACTATCGGATCGAACTGTCGAGAAAACAGGCCAAGGGTCAAAGTTCCTGGCAGCATGTGAACGAGGTCGAGTTTGCATTCGAAATGCATCAACAAGACCTCACGCACTTCTGAACCGAGTGCCCTATTTGAGTGGGTCCACCGGGCGGGAATTCCTGTTCTCGTCCACAGCCACATAGGTCACATAGGCCTCGGTTACTTTGGCCACATCGTCGGGTTTCAAGCGACGTTGCGCGAATACCTCCACATAAATTTGCATCGAGGTTCGGCCTACCTTCACCACTTCAGCATAAAAGCTGCACAAATCACCTACAAACACGGGTTCCTTGAAAATAAACTCGTTCACTGCCACGGTCACAATTCTGCCTTTGGCGTGGGCTGTCGCTGGTACCGAACCAGCCAGGTCCACCTGCGCCATAATCCAGCCGCCAAAAACGTCGCCTGAAGCATTGGAGTCTTTGGGCATGGGAATCACCCGAATCACAGGTTCACGGTCGACTGGCAATAAAATTGGTTTGGGTGTGCTCATGTGCAGGTGCTTTGTTGTTGGTTTGGCTTTCGATTGTAAACCCGGGCGCCTAGAGTCTGCATTTCATTCTAGGTGCACACTACCAACCCGATCTCACGAAACCGACGATAATGGCGTTTTGTCGGGTCCATAAGTTGAGGAAGCAATGGCTGCAGGTTGGGTAACGGTGTTGCAAATGGTGCCATGGGGCGAGGTGATTAAAAATGCGCCCAAAGTGGCCGATGGTGCGGTCAAGCTGTGGAACAGCGTGTCCAAAAAGCGGGTGGATGGTGAAACCGAGAGCGACGTGACCGATGTGATGTTGGCCACGGACATGGCCGCCGTCGAAAAGCTGGAACATCGCCTGCATGCGGCTGAGCAAACGATCACCGATTTGCAGGCTCAAGTGGTTCAATCTGCGGAGGTCATCAAAGAGTTGGCCAGTCAAAACACGCAACTGGTTGCACAAATCGAATCCAATCGCAAAGCCGTTACTGTGTTGGGCGTTGTTTTGGCCTTGAGCGTATTGGCGGTGGTGGTTCAAGCGGTCATGTTGTTTGGCGCCTGAACCGAGGTATAGGTTGCGTTCAGGCTGACTTTCTGCCGCC
This sequence comes from Limnobacter sp. CACIAM 66H1, assembly GCF_001601825.1. Lineage (GTDB taxonomy): Bacteria > Pseudomonadota > Gammaproteobacteria > Burkholderiales > Burkholderiaceae_B > Limnobacter. The sequence goes on from NZ_LUJK01000007.1 coordinate 27,751, forward strand.
GTGTTCATCGTCCAAGGCATCTTTGGCCATTTTGTCGATCACGGCTGGCACAAACGGTTTCAGCTTCAGGCCCAAGCGCCCTTTGGCTGTCATTACCCATTCTCGCTTGCGTTCGGCCATGGCATCCACGATTTCGTTCACACACTGCTCAACCGTCATGGCACCTTTCTCGCGAAGGCCTGAAACACCAGCGCGCTCGCCATTCGGGTTCAAACCGTTGCGGCGAATTTCCGTATCCACCACACCCGGGAAAATTGCGCACACGTCCACACCTGTGCCCATCAATTCAATGCGCAGTGCTTCCATAAAACCACTCATTGCAAATTTGCTGGTGCAATAGGTGGTGCGGGCGGGCACACCCGTTTTGCCAGCCAGGCTGGAAACGCCCACGATCAAGCCTTTGGATTTCTTGATGTGGGGCAGTGCCTTGTGGGTAATCCAAACCATGCTCATCACATTGACGCGGAACAGTCTCTCAAAGGTACCCAAGTCGGTGATGTCTTCAAACCACGCATGCATCGAGACGCCCGCATTATTCACAATCATGTCAATACCGCCAAAGGCTTTCACTGATTCTTCCACCAGGTTCTCGCATTGGGCCTGTTCCATCACGTCACAGGCCACACAGTGGACCTGCCCACCAGCCGCCACCACCTGTTTGCCGACCTCTTGAAGTTTTTCGAGTCGGCGTGCCGCCAGCACCAGTTTGTTGCCTTGGGCCAGTTTGATGGCCAATGCCGCACCAATACCTTCTGAAGCCCCGGTGATTACAATCACTTTGTTTTGAATACTTGCCATTTGCTTTTGTCTCCTGCTGAGTGTGTGGCTCGTGTGCCGAGGCGAGTGGTAGCATTGCCAATCACCTCTTTTTTGTACCGAGAAGTATCGCATGCGCAGAACCGCACCGGTGGAGTCCGCCCCACCAAGACCCCGAAAACGAAGCGACTGGGGCACCATCGCCCAGCTTTTGCCTTATCTGTGGGAATACAAGTGGCGGGTTATTTTCGCCATTGCCTGTTTGGTGCTCGCCAAAGTCGCCAACATGGGCGTGCCTCTGGTGCTCAAGGAAATCATCGATGAGCTGACGCCGCTTTTGCAGAGCAATGCCTTGCTGGCCGCAGCCTCCATGCCGGCAGTGTTGTTGGTGGCTTACGGTTTGTTGCGCCTGTCTACCACGGTCTTCACCGAGCTGCGAGAATTCCTGTTTGCCCGGGTCACCCAGAATGCAGTGCGGGCCATTGCCATTCAGGTGTTTGATTACCTGCATGCGCTGTCGCTGCGGTTTCATTTGAATCGTCAAACCGGAGGGGTGACCCGCGACATCGAGCGTGGATCCCGAGCCATTTCAAGCCTGGTGAGCTACACGCTGTACAGCATCCTGCCAACACTGATCGAGATCGTACTGGTAGTGGGCTATTTGTTCCTCAACTACGACATCTGGTTCTCGGTCATCACGGCGGTGGCACTGACCTTGTACATTTTCTTCACCGTAAAAATCACGGAATGGCGACTGCATTTTCGCCGCACCATGAACGACCTGGATTCCAAAGCCAATGTGCGTGCAGTCGACTCGCTGATCAACTATGAAACCGTGAAGTATTTCGGCAACGAGCGTTTTGAGTCCGATCGGTACAACAAAAGCATGGCCGCCTGGCAAGAGGCTGCCATTCGCTCGCAAAAATCCCTCACTCTTTTGAATACCGGGCAAAGTGCGATCATCGCCGTGGCGGTGACTTTGGTGTTGTGGCGTGCAACCGCTGGTGTGCTGGACGGGTCAATGACTTTGGGTGATTTGGTGCTGGTGAACGCCTTCATGATTCAGCTGTATATTCCTCTGAATTTTTTGGGTGTCATTTACCGGGAAATCAAGCAGGCTTTGGCTGATATCGAACGAATGTTTGGCCTGATGGATGAAAACCTGGAAGTCAAAGACAGGCCACATGCTCCTGATCTGCAGGTAAAAGGAGGTGCCATAGAATTTCGCAACGTGAACTTTGCGTATGACGAACGCCGCATGGTGCTGAAGAACATGTCGTTCTCGGTGCCCGCAGGCCATACCGTGGCGGTGGTAGGCCACAGCGGTGCGGGTAAATCTACGTTGTCGCGCTTGCTGTACCGCTTCTATGAGGTCACGGATGGCGCCATTCTCATTGATGGGCAAGACATTCGGGACGTCACACAGATTTCATTGAGGAGAAGCATTGGCATTGTTCCTCAAGACACTGTGCTATTTAACGACACCATTGCTTACAACATTGCCTACGGTCGGCCCGATGCCACACAGGCTGAAATTGAAGCTGCCGCCAAGGCTGCCCACATTCACGAATTTATCGTGAATCAGCCCGATGGTTACAAAACACAGGTGGGTGAGCGTGGGCTCAAGCTTTCAGGTGGAGAGAAGCAACGCGTGGCCATTGCCCGCACCATCTTGAAAAATCCGGCGATTCTTATTTTCGACGAGGCCACTTCAGCGCTGGATTCCAAATCAGAACGCGCCATTCAGCAAGAGCTGCAAATGCTGTCCCGCAACCGCACTACCTTGATCATTGCCCACCGTTTAAGCACGGTGGTGCATGCTCACCAAATTCTGGTGATTAGTCAGGGTGAGGTGATCGAAAGTGGCAGCCATGAATCACTACTTGACAAGAATGGTGAATACGCCCGAATGTGGCTGATTCAACAGCACAGTCAACCCAACGCGTCTGCCCATGGAAACCAAATGGCTTGAAGATTTCATCACGCTGGCCCAAACCAAGAATTTTTCGAAAGCGGCCAACCTGAGGTGCGTCACGCAGCCCGCTTTCTCACGCCGTATTCAGGCGCTTGAGGGTTGGCTGGGCTGCGAGTTGATCGACCGGGGATCTTACCCCACGCGACTGAGCCCGCAAGGTGAGGTGTTTTACGAACAGGCGCTCACCATGCTGGAGCAAATCCGGCAGGCCCGAACGATTGTTCGGGGCGGCAGCCTGCAAAGCCGCCAACCCATCCGATTGGTGGTGCCGCACACCTTGGCCTGCAGCAAGGCGCCGCATTGGGTCAGCAGTTTGAAAGCCAAGCTTGCTGACCGTTTGCCCGATCTGAGTTTTCAGCTAACGGCCAGCAACGTGCACGATGCCGTGTTGTACTTCACTGACGGTGCAAGTGATTTTCTGATTTGCTACCACCACAGCCGAGAGCCCATTGAACTCGACCCCAGCAAGTTTGAAGTTCGAGTGTTGGGCACGGAACGGTTTGAGCCATACAGCGCCATGACCGTTGAGGGCAACCCGGTCTATTCGCTGGACCCATTGGCGCCTTTGCCCGTGCCCTATCTGTCGTATTCCAAACATGCTTATCTGTCGAAGATGACCGACATCGCGATGGAAGCAGGCCCACTCTTTTTGAAAAAATCACTGTTCGAAACGGACATGTCTGAAAGTTTGAAATCGATGTGTGAAGCGGGCTTGGGTGTGGCCTGGTTACCCGAAAGCGCGGTGCTGCCCGGGTCCGGCCTTTGCAAAATTCGAGGGCCCTATTTCACTGACATGGAGGTTCGCTTGTATCGGCGCATACAGCGTCATACCGAGAATTCTGCCGCGCATGAGCAGGCGGATTTAATCTGGCATTACTGGCCTGACTAATCCCCCTCTGTGGATAACCCTTATTAGGGTTTCTTTGGATATGCGCGAAATGCATGGTTTAATGCTGATTAAGTATTGGAGTGCTGGCCACTAAAGATTTAGCATGGCCCACATTCAAAATTCATCAGGGGATGACATGGTCAAGCAGCACTCAGAGCATCGCGTGGAAAAAGACCTTCTTGGTGAAAAGAAGATCCCCGCGGACGCCTACTGGGGAGTCCATACCAGTCGAGCCCTCGACAATTATCAAATTACCGGCTTTCCGCTGTACAACGCTCCCGAACTCATCAACGCACTGGCCGCAGTCAAATGGGCCGCGACCAAAGCCAATGCCGATCTCGACACTATTTCTCACGATCTGGCCAAAGCCATTACTCAGGCGTGCAAGGAGATTCGGACCGGCAAACTTCACGATCAATTTGTGGTTGATGTAATTCAGGGTGGTGCGGGCACCTCGACCAATATGAATGCCAACGAAGTGATTGCCAACCGCGCCATTGAAATACTGGGCGGTAAAAAGGGTGATTACAAAATGGTGCACCCGATTGAGCATGTGAACGCTTCTCAAAGCACCAACGATGTGTACCCCACTGCTGTCAAAATCGGCCTGATCAACGCCATCTCCGGTCTGTTGGTCGCGATGGAAGAACTGAAAGAGGCCTTCGGCGAAAAAGCCTTTGAATTCCGGAAAATCCTGAAAATCGGCCGCACCCAGCTGCAGGACGCCGTGCCCATGACTTTGGGGCAAGAGTTCGCAACTTTCTCCGTCATGTTGGGTGAAGACATGGCACGCCTGCGCGAGGCGACCAGCTTGATCTCTGAAATCAATCTGGGGGCTACTGCCATCGGTACCGGCATTAATACCGACCCGGAATATGCAGCTCGTGCCCGTCATTATCTCGAAGAAATCACCCAGCTGGGCCTTGTGACTGCAGCCGATCTCGTCGAGGCCACTCAGGATACCGGCTCTTTTGTCCAGCTCTCTGGCGTGCTCAAGCGCGTGGCCGTGAAGTTGTCCAAGATGTGCAACGATCTGCGCTTGCTGTCCTCAGGGCCCCAGGCTGGTCTGAACGAGATTAATCTGCCGCCGCGGGCTGCAGGCTCTTCCATCATGCCCGGCAAGGTGAATCCGGTGATCCCGGAAGTGGTGAACCAAGTGGCATTTGAGGTGATTGGTAACGATGTCACCGTCACCATGGCGGCCGAGGCTGGCCAACTGCAGCTGAATGCGTTCGAGCCCATCATTGCATGGAGCCTGTTCAAGAGTATTTACCACCTGACAGCCGCTTGCAAAACGTTGACGAAAAATTGCGTATTAGGGATTACCGCAAATGAGTCACTTTTGCGTCAAAGGGTCGAGGAATCAGCCAGTTTGGCCACCTCACTGAACCCTTACATAGGCTATGATCAAGCATCTGAGATTGCAAAAACTGCATTGAAAACTGGCCGGAAGGTTTCCGAGCTTGTTCTCGAAAAAGGCTTACTTTCAGAGCAGCAGTTGAATGAAATACTCAGGCCCGAGGTTCTCACCCGTCCTCGGAGAATAAAACTTTAATACCGTCTCGAACCTGGTTCGTATGGCGCAGGGTGTGTGCACAGTTTGTGCTTAATTTTTTCATTCAAGGAGCAAAAATGAAAAGGAATCTCCTCGCAGCAGCGTTGGCCGTGGCCAGTGTAGCCGCTGTTCAGCCCGCAGTTGCCCAAGATCTCACGGGTACTTTGAAAAAGATTTCCGAGACCAAAACCATCGTGGTGGGTTACCGTGAGTCCTCTGTTCCGTTTTCATACCTGGACAACAACCAAAAGCCGATCGGCTACCACATGGACATGTGCAACAAGGTTGTTGATGCGGTCAAAGCCAAGTTGAAAATGCCAAACCTGAATGTGCAATTGCAACCAGTTACTTCTGCAAACCGCATCCCGTTGCTGCAAAACGGCACCATCGACATGGAATGTGGTTCTACCACCAACTCCGTGGCTCGTCAGGAACAGGTTTCTTTCGCAAACAGCACCTTCATCACCAGCGTGAAAGTGGTCGTGAAGAAAAGCAGTGGCATTAAGTCACTGGCCGATCTGGATGGTCAACCCATCGCGACAACTTCAGGTACCACCTCAGTTCAGTTGATCAAGCAAAACGAGAAGGGTGCAAACATCAACTTCAAGGAAATTTACGGCAAAGACCATGCTGAAAGCTTCCTGTTGGTGGCCAATGACCGTGCCAAGGCTTTCGTAATGGACGACATCCTGATTGCCGGTTTGGTTGCTCAAAGCAAAAATCCGGATGAGTTCATGTTCTTGCCAGAAATTCTGCGCACAGAACCCTATGGCATCATGTTGCGCAAGGATGATCCTCAGTTCAAGGCATTGGTCGACGAGACTGTAAATAGCATGATCAAGTCTGGCGAAGCTGAAAAGCTTTACGCGAAGTGGTTCATGAGCCCGATTCCACCGAAGAACGTCAACCTGAATTTCCCGATGTCTCCGCTGTTGAAGGAAGCATTCGCGAATCCAAACGACAAAGGCGTTAAATAAACTGCCCTAGTCAGTCACGGGCCGGCTGTGCGTTTCAAACGTGAGCCGGCCTTTTACTTGTATTGGCCGAGAATATTGACTCGGGAGTATCCAAAATGAATAGCGACCTGAATTGGCTGTTGTTTTTTCAGCCGATTGTGGAAGGCGAAACCCTGGTGTGGTGGGAAATGTTGTTTTCCGGCCTGCTGTGGACCCTTGCCACATCCGCAGTTGCGGGCGTCATTGCCTTCACTGTGGGTTCCTTGATGGGTGTTTTGCGCACCACCTCCAACAAGCCCTTGGCTTTTCTGGGCAATGCGTACGTGGAAATTTTCCGCAACATCCCTCTGATTGTCCAATTTTTTCTCTGGTATTTTGTGGTGCCAGAGTTCATCCCGGCCTTGAAAGATTGGTCGATTGAACAAGACCCCACCTTCGTGCAGTTTCTGGCCTCAGTAGTCTGTTTGGGCTTGTTTACAGCGTCCAGGGTGGCCGAGCAGGTCAAGTCGGGTATTTTGTCTCTGTCACGCGGGCAGCGTTCTGCGGGCTACGCTTTGGGCTTGACCGAAAGTCAGACCTATCGCTTCGTGTTGTTGCCCATGGCCTACCGAATCATTGTTCCTCCCATGACCTCCGAGGCAATGAACCTGATTAAAAACTCCTCGGTGGCATTAACGATTGGCCTGACTGAACTCACCTTCAGAACCCGTGAAATGGGCGAAGTCACCTTTGCGTTTTTTGAAGCTTACATTGCCGCCACTGTGTTGTACGTGATTGTGGCAATGACGGTGAACCGTGTCATGGCTTTGGTCGAACGCCGAACCGCTGTGCCCGGCTACATCACTGGAGGTAAATAATGAACAATTTTGACTTCAGTGCAATCACTACTTCATTGCCGTACCTCATGCAGGGTCTGGGTTATACGGTGCAGCTCACCGTGGTGGCCTGTTTGGGCGGTATTTTCTTTGGCACATTGTTGGCTTTGGCCCGTTTGTCTGGCATCAAGCCACTGGCCATGATCGCAGCGGGTTACGTCAACCTCATGCGTTCCATTCCCCTGATTCTGGTGATCTTCTGGTTCTATTTTCTGGTGCCGGTGGTCTTGCAGTCAGTCATGGGTTATGAACGCCCGCCACAAATTGGTCCTGACAGGTCTGCTTACATCACCTTCATCATGTTTGAAGCCGCATTTTTCTGCGAAATCATGCGGGCGGGTATTCAAAGTATTCCGAAAGGACAGGTGGCAGCCGCGCAGGCACTGGGTTTGAACTACCGTTTGACCATGGCGAAAATTGTATTGCCACAGGCCTTCCGCAACATGCTTCCGGTGTTGTTGACTCAAACCATTATTTTGTTCCAAGACACATCGCTGGTGTATGTGTTGTCTGTAACCGATTTCCTGGGTGCTGCATCAAAAATTGCGCAGCGCGACAGCGCCTTGGTTGAGATGTACACCTTCGTAGCCTTGGTTTATCTGGCGATCTGTTTCAGCTTGTCCATGCTGGTCAAAGCGCTCCAGAGAAAAACTCAAATCATTCGATAACAGGAGAGCACTGTGATTGAAATCAATAAAGTAAGTAAGTGGTATGGCAGTTTCAGGGTGCTCACCAATTGCACAACCTCTGTCAAGAAAGGGGAAGTAGTGGTGGTGTGTGGTCCTTCCGGTTCAGGTAAATCTACCCTGATTAAAACTGTGAACATGCTTGAGCCTTTTCAGGAAGGCACTATCACCGTAGATGGTGTTTCGGTGGGTGCCAAAGGTACAGATCTGCCCAAGTTGCGTTCACGTGTGGGCATGGTGTTTCAAAACTTTGAATTGTTCCCGCACTTGACCATCACCGAGAACCTGACCTTGGCACAAATCAAGGTACTGGGTCGATCCAAAGAAGAGGCTGTTGCAAAAGGTTTGGGCTTGTTGGATCGGGTGGGTTTGAAGGCCCAAGCCGAGAAGTTTCCCGGGCAGTTGTCAGGTGGTCAGCAACAGCGGGTGGCGATTGCACGCGCATTGTCGATGGACCCGATTTGCATGTTGTTTGATGAACCCACCTCGGCGCTTGACCCTGAAATGGTGAACGAGGTTCTTGATGTGATGGTGGAATTGGCTCAGGAAGGCATGACCATGATGTGCGTAACCCACGAAATGGGTTTTGCTCGCAAAGTTGCAGACCGGGTTATTTTCATGGATCAAGGCAATATTGTTGAAGACTGCACCAAAGAAGACTTTTTTGGTACACCACGCTCGGAGCGTGCGCAGTTGTTTCTCTCGAAAATTCTGGGTCATTGATCCTGAGTTCTGTGCTGCCGGGGCTTGGGCTCTGGCGGCAGCACCTTGATTCAACGCTGCGCCTGGATGCGGGCGCGTGCTGAAGAATTCCCACCTAGCTAAGCTTGCCCAACCGCCTCGCCCAAGGTGATGTGCGCGGCTGTGGCCGTTTCTTCTCCCATCTGCAATGGATGCCGCAAGCGACATGCAAGCTTGTGCTGCATCGGCGATGTATCAGCGATAATCCCGCGTCGTTCCTTTGGGCCTTCACGCAAACGGGGCTTACGCAGGGTCAGGTGCTTGACTAGTATCACGCACGCCGCACGCCAATCAGCACTCACGTTTTTGCTGCATCAACTCCCGCGTCTTGGCATACTTCATAAAACTGTTAAAGCACCCAATTGCAATGTGAACCAGCCCGGGCCAGCCATCCAGAAAGCCCTTTCGCACCAGGTAAAACTTGATGAATCGCACCACCGGCGACAGCATTAGTTTTCCCAGCCCTGGCCATCTTCCGTGTGCTGCCAGGTGTTGTGCCTGGATACTGGTGTATCTGTTCTGTTTGGTCAGGTAACTTTCCAGGCTTTCAGCCGATTCGTGCAGCAAGTCGCCTTCAAGCTTTTCAAAACGTGTATCTGGAATTGTGCATTCCACTTTTTCATGGACTGCGTCATTGCTCCAGTTGGCCATCTTTCGGTTAAACAATCGGCGTGAATAATCGGGATAACCCTCGCCATGGCGAAGGTAACGGCCTAAAAAGAAGTTACAGCGGGGCATGTCAAATCCGGCAACATCCACTGGTAAAAGCCCCTGTTCGGCTTGTTGCATGACCGCTCGAATACTGCGCTCCAGCTCAGGCGTTGCTCGTTCGTCTGCGTCCAGGCACAGTACCCAATCATAGGTAGCCTGTGTCACTGCAAACTGTTTTTGTGGACCAAATCCCAGCCAGTCTTGCTGCACAACCCGTGCACCGAATTTTTGCGCAATTTCAATTGTGTCATCCGTGCTATTGGAGTCCACCACCACCAAATCGGCACAAAATTGCAGGCTTTCCAAGGCTTTAGCTATTTGTTTGTCGGCATTCAAGGTGATCAGCACCGCGGAGAGGGCGATGCGGTTGTTGGCTGCAGTGTTCAAATTTATCGTTCCTTGGCTGAGCGGATTCGGATTGGCTACTCGCTTGCCGCTTACAATGATGCGGTTGCGATCAACCTAAGCGCTAGATGAAGCGTATCTTAATTGTTAAGACCACTTCCATGGGAGATGTCATTCATGCCTTGCCGGTTTTGAATGATGTTCATACCCACGATCCCACCATTCAGATCGACTGGATGGTGGAGGAGCCATTTGCGGATCTGGTGCGGGGCAGTCGCCATGTTCACGAAATAGTCCCGGTGAATTTACGCAAGTGGCGCAAGCTGGGGATTCGCCACACGTGGCAGCAATGGAAGTTGCTGAAAAACAAATTGGCTGACAGGCAGTACGATGCCATTGTTGATTTGCAGGGTTTGCTCAAAAGCGCACTGTTGGCCCGCGCTGCAAAGGGCACGCTAATGGGGCCAGGTTTCTCTTATGCGAAGGAAAGTCTGGCCTGCCTTTTTTATTCAAAGCGAGCTGGGTGGGATCCGCAGGCCCATGCAGTCGAGCGTCTTCGGGAGTTGGCCGCCGGGTTGTTTGGCTACCGTTTGTTTGGCAAGCCTGTGTTCTACGACATCACTCCCCCAAAGGTACTTCCGACCATTCCCCGCGGAGCCGAGATCTGGTTTTTGCACGCCACTGCCCGAGACGAAAAAAAATGGCCGCTGGTGAAATGGCGTGAGTTGGCTCATCGATTTTCAGACCTGGGTTATTCAGTCAAACTGCCTTGGGGTAGTGAAGCGGAACACCAGCAGGCGGAAAAAATTGCGGCCGGCATTACACGGGTTGAAGTACTGCCTCGCATGGCTTTGGGCGAATTGCGCCTTCGCCTTGAACGAGCTGGCCTGGTCATTGGTGTGGATACTGGTATAACGCATCTGGCAGCTGCGCATTATTTACCCATGGTTGCTTTGTTCTTTGCTACACCTGCATGGCGATTTGCGCCGCGCTTTAATCCTCATGCCATTAGTTTGGGTGATGTAGGTCGAGAGCCTGCCGTGGGGGAGGTGTTCGAGGCGGCAACGCGTTTGCTACGGGGAAATAAACTTTGAGTGTGCGAGCTCGCGTCTTTTTGTGGCTTTACAGCCTGAGTCTTTTTCTGCTGCTGCCAGTGCTGGCTTTGTATCTGCTCAAACGCAGTGTGAGGCAGCCTGAGTATCGCCGAGGGTGGGGGCAGCGGTTCCTGGCGAGTCTGCCTGAGTTCAAGGCGGTTCCATCGGGTCAAAAGCGAATCTGGGTACATGCTGTTTCGGTGGGCGAAGCCCATGCCATTTCCCCTTTGGTACAGCACTGGGCCAAGGTTTATCCTCAGCATGAATGGGCCGTTTCCTGCACCACACCCACGGGTTTGGCCACTTGCCAACAGCTTTATTCGGCATTGAACAGCGTTCAGTTCTTTTATCTGCCATACGATTTGCCCCATCTGGTTGCGCGAACATTCAAGCAAGTGCGCGCGAATTCATTGTGGGTTGTTGAAACCGAGTTGTGGCCCAATCTGCTGTTGAGAGCAGCCAGGAGCAATGTTCATACGGCAGTGCTGAACGCGCGGGTATCACCCACCACTGGAAAGCGCTTGGTCCAGTTGGGGCTCGTGAGCAAACCTGTCTTGCGCAGTGTTGGCACCTTGATTGTCCAAACACAGGCCGATGCAGCTGTATTTGAGAAAATTGGGCGACCAGCGGATGCCGTGTGCGGCAACCTGAAATTTGATGTGGCGCTCAAGCCGGAGTTGGCCACCATGGGGCGCACCTGGCGGGAGGCTGCGCAGGCAGAGCAGGTGGTGTTGTTCGCCAGCAGTCGGGAGGGTGAAGAGGTCTTGTTGCTTGATGCCCTGAACCGAAGTCAGTTTTTCAAGCGCATGCCCAAAGCCAGTGTGTGGATTGTACCGCGCCACCCTCAGCGGTTTGATGAGGTGTTTGAATTGATGGCAGAGGCAGCCACGCGGATGGGTGTGGCCCGTCCCGTACGTCGAAGTGCCTCGTTCAATGCAGGCAGCAATATTGCCTTGGCAGGTTTTGGGCAGGCCCGTTTGGTGCTGGGCGACTCCATGGGTGAAATGCCCGCGTATTACAGCGTGGCCGATCTGGCTTTGTTGGGGGGCTCGTGGTTGCCTTTTGGCGGGCAAAACCTGATTGAGGCTTGCGCTTATGGTTGCCCCGTGTGGATGGGGCCGAATACCTTTAATTTTGCCAAAGCAGCAGAGGATGCACTGTCAGCAAAAGCAGCCCGTCGGTTTGATAATTTACTGGCGGCTTGCGAATTTTATCTGAGTGATTTTCAGGGCAATCACGAGGCGAAGAAAGCGGCCTTTGCCTATGCGCGCAGTCACCGTGGGGCAACTCAGCGCAGCTTCGATGTGCTCAATCAATTGAATGACGTTTAGGGATAGCGCGCTTATTGCAGCAGAAGTTGATTGATCTGTTTCAGCGATTCCGCGTTTAACTGCCCAGCCACAGCCTGCAGTTCGAGCATATTGATCAGGCTGCTGTACTTGGCCTTTGAGAGGTCACGCTGTGTGGCATTGAATTGTTGCTGAGCGTTCAAGACATCAACATTGATTCGAATGCCTATTTCATAGGCGGTTTTGTTGGATCGGAGTGCCAGTTCACTTGAGGCCAGTGCGGTTTCGAGGGCATTCACCTGTGCCAGGCTGGTTTGAACCCCCAGGAATGCCGACTTTGCAGCCTGTGTGGCATTTCTGCTTGCGAGTTCTACATTATTCATCGCTTTTTCCAACAATGCCGCTTGCTGGCGGACCTGACTTTGGGTAGCGCCACCGCTGAAAATAGGAATATTCATCACCAGACCGATGGTGGTGCTGTCCACACCCAAGTCAAAAGGGCGTCCACTGTTGCCATCAAAAATCTGCTGCTCGGTTTCAACCATTTGGGCAGTCAAGTCCAGGGTTGGCAAATGGCCATACTTGGCCTTGTTACTTTCGCCTTGGGCGATGAGTCTGGCGAGCCTCGCTTGCTGGGTTCTCAGATTGTTGTTTCGGGCTTGCTCGGCCCACGCTTCGGCGGTATTTGGCGCAGGGGCGCTGAGTTGCGTCGAGGGTGCGAGAGCAGCCAGTTCATTGACAGGCATGCCCACAATGGTTTCGATTTGGAGTCTGCGCTGAGCCAGCTGGTTGCGCGCGGCCAGTTCCTGGGCCACGGTCAGGTCAAATCGTGCCTGAGCCTCTTGTTGGTCTGTCACAGTGGCATTGCCCACCTCAAAATTGGCTTTCGCCAAGGCCAGCTGCTCGGTAATAGCGGCTTTTTGATCATCAATGCTGGCCAAGTCGTCTTGCGCGGCCAATAAATCGAAATAAGCGCGAGTGAGTCGCAAAACCAGGTCTTGTTCGGCTTGCTGAAAGCTGAGCTTGGCAACTTCTCCGCTTAATTGGCTTTGCTTGTAGGTTTCCCAGGCTTGAGGGCGAAACAGTGCCTGGTTGAGTACCAGGCTGTAGGTGCCGGGATTGCGGCTGGCGTCAATCGACATGCCAAACGCATCGTAGGTGTTGTCTTGTTTCTCAATACGTGCCCCGAAGTTGACGTTGGGCAGCAGGGCTGAAAATGCCTGGTTTTCAGTCTCAAGGTCAGCCTGCAATTGAGAAGCTGCTGCCCGAAAGGCCGGGTCATTCTGTTTGGCCAGGTTGAAGAGCGCAAGCAGATTTTGAGGGCTTGAGTGATCGGTGGTCAGGCCTTCTTGGGCCCCAGCCAGGTTGCCCGCGATCGCCAAACCCAGCATGCCCACCAATCCCAGCAGCCAATGTTTGAAGCCCGATGTACGTCGTTTGATTACGGGTTGATCGGGCTGGGTCATGAGTCCCGTGTCCTTAGAATACGAATTCGTTGGCTTTGGGTGCGTTGATCAACACCTTGGTCATGGTTTCAAACAAAGGTGTGGTGATCAGTTGACCGTCACGGGACTTGCGGGCCAGCACCAGTTGCATGGCAGGTGCCTGGCCAATCACGGCCATCAGGCGTCCAAGCGGGTTGACCGCTTCCAGCAAGCCAGTGGGCATGATGGGCGAGCCACCGGACAGCACGATCGCGTCGAATTGACCGAGTGTCGGGGCCAACTGAAATCCACAGCCTTCAATCACCTTCACTCGGGTAATGCCGTTTTTCTTCAAATTGTTGCGGGCCATTTCCGCGATGGCCGGATTCAGCTCTATGGTCGTGACGTGGGCACATTGTTGCGCCATGAGAGCAGCCATGTAACCCGTACCTGTACCGATTTCCAGAACCTTTTCATGCACACCGAGCTCTAGATCCTGAAGAATGCGAGCTTCCATTTTTGGGCTGAACATGGCCTCGCCCGTGTCGGTGCCATTGACGCGAATCGGCAGATCACAATCAGTGAACGCCAGTTTTTCAAGCCCGGCACACACAAAATTCTCGCGTTTGATCATTTCAAGCAAATCTAGCACCTTCTGGTTCAACACGTTCCAGGGGCGGATTTGTTGTTCAATCATATTGAAGCGGGCTTTCTCGAAGTCCATGGCGGGTTCTCGCGTGGGTAAATTGGGTAACTCGCTATTTTAGCAAATTTTATGCAACACGCGCTGTGTGCGGGCAGGTCAAACCGTTCAGCACCATTTGAATATGCGCTTCAATGTAGCGCATGGGGTTGGTTTCTACGCCGCAGCAACCATCCATGGTTCGCTTCCACAATCCAAGGGTGACCAAGGGTGCACAGAGCACTTGGGCGGCGTATTCGGTGTCGATGTCGGTAAACTCTCCGCGGGAGATACCACGTTTGAGCACTGATTCGAGGTAGTCCCACCAAGGCCGCACCACCTCGTCGTAGAAAAATCGAGCCAGCTCAGGAAAAGCATTGGCTTCGGAAAGTACGATTTTTGTAATGCTGCTGAGTTTGGTAGACCCGTATTTCAACCACCACAGGTGGATGGCCTCCCTGATCAGCGTGGCAGAGCTTTTCTCGGGCTCCAGAAGGCTTTTTGCCTCCTCCACGATGGGTGAAACATGTTCTTTCACCACGGCTTTCAGCAATTCCTCTTTGTTGGAGTAATACAGGTAAACCGTGCCTTTACTGACGCCAGCGCTTTTGGCCACGTCTTCGAGGCGGGCTCCTGAGAAACCCTTTTCGCTGAAAATGGTGAGTGCAGCATCGAGTAGTTCTTGTGGGCGCTCTTGTTTTCTACGCGTCCAACGGGGTTGAGCATTCGCCAGACATTGCTTCATAGGTGTACATCTTTTTTTAGAGTGGTTGATTGCACTATAGTGGTTCATTCTTCACCGAGTCAACGTGGTAAGCCCAAATCGGTGCTTGTTGGGTTGTAGAATATGTCGGTTTGGTAAATCTTGGAATTTCGGAGAATTCAGCATGTCAATGGCCGATCGCGAAGGCTTTATCTGGTTTGACGGCAAACTTGTGCCGTGGCGTGAAGCTCAAATTCACGTGCTCACTCACAGTTTGCATTATGGTTTGTCAGTCTTTGAAGGCGAGCGAGCCTACAAAACCGACAAAGGCCCTGCCATTTTCAGGTTGAAAGAGCACACCGATCGCCTTTTCAATTCAGCCCATATTTACCGCATGAACATGCCATACACCCGTGAGCAGATCATGGATGCCTGCTGTGAAGTGGTGCGCGCCAACAATCTTGACTCCTGCTACATCCGCCCCATTGCTTTTTATGGCTCCGAGAAAATGGGGGTGTCGCCCAAAGGCGCTGCAACCCACGTGGCCATTGCGGCCTGGCCTTGGGGCGCTTATTTGGGCGAAGAAGGTCTGCAGAAAGGCATTCGGGTTAAAACCTCGTCTTATGCCCGCCACCATGTGAATGTGACCATGGCGCGTGCCAAGTTTGCGGCCACCTATGCCAACTCGATCCTTGCAAATACCGAGGCTGTCCAGGATGGTTACGACGAAGCACTGTTGCTGGATGTGGATGGATTTGTGGCTGAAGGTGCGGGTGAAAACGTATTTGTAATCAAAGATGGTTGTATTTACGAGCCTGAAATCGCCTCGGCATTGGTTGGGATTACCCGCTCAACGATTATTTCCCTCGCCCGTGAAATGGGCATGGAAGTCAAGAGCAAGCGCCTGACTCGCGATGACATTTACATCGCTGATGAGTGTTTCTTCACTGGCACTGCGGCTGAAGTAACGCCAGTGCGCGAGCTGGACAACCGAACCATCGGTGCCGGCACACGCGGGCCAATTACTGAAGAGCTGCAAAAGCGTTATTTCGACGTGGTGTACGGTCGAAATGAAAAATATGAACATTGGCTGACCCGGGTGTGAAGCATCATGATCAGTGACAAAAAAGCAAAACATGAAACTGTGCAGCTGGATGGCGATCAACTGCCCGCCTTTTGCCCCAACCCGGCCATGCCGGTGTGGAATACGCATCCCAAGGTGTATCTGGACGTGACCAAAACAGGCAAGGCCACCTGCCCTTATTGTGGCACGGTGTACACCTTGAAGCCTGGTGCAAAAGTACACTCACATTGAAGGTTTTAATTGTTGCCCCCAATTGGATCGGCGATGCGGTCATGAGCCTGTCGCTGATTCAAGCCTTGCATCAAGACAATACTTTGCGGTCGGCTGACGGCAAACCCTGTGAAATTCATGTTCTCGCTCCACCGGTGACTGCACCGGTATATCAGTTCAGTGAAGCTGTCCGTGCTGTGCAGGTAGAGCCCTTCTCCCACGGCAAATTGCAATGGCGCTTGCGCAAGCAGGTGGGGGGCTCACTGGCCGGGCGCGGTTTCGACATGGCGGTGATTTTACCCAATTCCTTGAAATCAGCTTTGGTACCCTGGTTTGCACGAATACCGAAACGGGTAGGCTACAGCGGAGAGCTGCGCACAGCGGTGCTTACCCACCCGTTGCCCAAGCCTTCCAAGAAAGCCAAACCACCCATGATCGAGTGGTATGGGCAGCTTGGTCATTACTCCGCCGATGTGCTGGAGTTCCCGGTTTTACACGTAGAGCCAGGTATGCGCCATGCCGCATGTGCCGAGTTTGAACTTCGCCCGGGTTTCTTGGCCGTTGCGCCGGGCGCTGAGTTTGGTCCCGCCAAACGCTGGCCAGCGGAGCACTTTGCTGAAGTGATCGCCAAGTTTTTATTGGGAAACCCCCTGCAGAAGGCTGTGCTGTTCGGTGGGCCCAAAGACTCTGTTTTTTGTGGGGAAATTGTCAGCCTGCTGCCTTTGGATTTACAAGCACGTGCCTGTAGCCTGGCGGGCAAGACAAGCTTGGCCCAGGCTGTGGCCCTGATGTCTGCGGCAAGCCAGTTGCTGACCAATGATTCGGGCTTGATGCACGTGGCTGCTGCCTTGAATGTACAAGTGCACGCGGTGTTTGGTTCCAGCAGCCCACACCACACGCCGCCCTTAAGCAGCAAGGCCAAGGTGTATTACCTCAATCTGGAATGCAGCCCCTGTTTTCAGCGGGAGTGCCCACTGGGCCACACCCATTGCCTGAAAAAGCTCGACCCGAAAATGGTGTTGGAACAGCTGGTGCCTGCTTCTCAGGGAGTATGATCTTACAAGCCCATTTTCAACGCACTCTGGCCTTACCATGCGTGACTACATCCTGACAATTTCTTGCCCCGACACCACGGGCATTGTGTACAACGTCAGCAAATTTTTGTTTGACCAACAGTGCAACATTCTTGACTCTGCTCAATTTGGCGATGAGTCCACCAATCTTTTCTTCTTGCGGGTGCACTTTTCATTGCCGCCCGAAAGCAAGCTGACCGAGGTCGAACTGCAGTCCAATTTCGCGAAGGTGGCAGAGCCGTTCGCCATGAAATACCAGTTTTTTGATGCCCGTGTAAAGCCTCGCGTGTTGCTGATGGTGTCCAAGTTCGGGCACTGTTTGAACGATCTTCTGTTTCGCTGGAAAAGCGGTCAACTGCCTTGCGAGATACCGGCCATTGTGTCTAATCATCAGGATTTTGCTTTGCTTGCGGCCTCATATGGTGTCCCGTTTTATCACTTGCCGGTGAAACCCGAAGCCAAAGAGCTTCAGGAAACGCAAATACGTCAGATCATTGAGCGTGAGAAGATCGATCTCGTTGTGCTGGCCCGCTACATGCAAATTTTGTCGCCGGAATTGTGCCGCGACATGCTGGGTCGGGTGATCAACATTCATCACAGTTTCTTGCCCAGCTTCAAGGGGGCCAAACCTTACCAGCAAGCTTTTGACAGGGGAGTCAAGTTGATTGGTGCTACAGCACACTACGTGACCTCGGATCTGGACGAGGGCCCTATCATTGAACAAGATGTGGCTCGCGTTGACCATTCTTTAACCCCGGAAGAGTTGACCGCTCGAGGACGCGACACCGAGTGTATGGTGTTGGCCCGTGCGGTGAAATGGCACTGCGAGCACCGTGTGGTTTTGAACGGATCAAAAACAGTGGTGTTTCAGTGAGTCACCTCAACAACCTCATTCAAAACACATAAATACCCATTGGAGTGCGTTGAATGTCCAGAGCCAAAGTCATTCATTCTTCACCGCAAGACATTGAGCAAGCCTTTTATGAGGCACTTGAAGCAGCCGATCTGGAAGCCCTGATGGATCTTTGGGCCGACGATGAGCATGTGGTGTGTATTCACCCCGGAGGTCCTCGCGTAGAGGGCTATCACGATGTACGCGACTCTTGGAAAGAAATTCTTTCAGCAGGTGCCTTGCAAATTCGCGTGGTGCCTGTGCACCGCGTTGAAGGCGTGATGGTGTCGGTGCACAACATTGTTGAGCAAGTCATGATGAGCAGCTCTCGGGGTGAGCCTCATGTCGTGCAAGTGAATGCGACCAATGTGTATCACAAGGGGCCCAATGGCTGGAAAATTGTGATGCATCACGCAAGCCCCGCCATGGATGCAGAAGAAATGGTCGAGGACGACCTGTCCGACTTCGATCCGCAGCCCACGCTGCACTGATCAGGCCGAGGCAGTATGGTGTACCGCCCGCCTTGGTGGCTTCCCGAGGGCCATTCCCAAACCATTATGGCCGCACGCTGGGCTGAAAAGCCAAGCGTGCACTACCACCGTGTGCGCTGGAACACGCCGGATGGTGATTTTATCGACCTTGATTTTACTGAGTCCCTGGAACAAGCGGCAAAGCACGACACGCTTTGGGTGCTGTTTCACGGCCTGGAGGGTTGCTCGCGCAGTCACTACAGCCTGGCGGTAATGAACCAGGCCCGCATGGCGGGTGCCTTGGGTGTGGTTGTCCACTTTCGGGGGTGTTCCGGCGAAAACAACCGGATGCCGCGCGCCTATCATTCGGGCGATTCCGAGGAAATGGACTGGATACTTCGTCGCCTGCGCAGCCAGTTTTCTTCAGTGGAATTCATGCATGTCACGGGTGTTTCACTGGGTGGCAATGTGTTGTTGAAGTGGCTGGGAGAGCGGGAAAAGCTGGCTCGGGAGGTGGTCAGCTCAGCCGTGTCAGTGAGTGCACCAGTTGATTTGCTCGCGGGTGCGGTATCGCTGGCCAAAGGGTTCAATCTGGTTTATACCCGCATGTTTTTAAGCACTTTGATTCCGAAATCAATTGAGAAGGTCAAGCGCTTTCCCGAGTTGGGAAACGTGGAGGACATTGCCAACTGCAAAGATTTCTTCGATTTCGACAACCGGGTTACAGCCCCTTGGCATGGGTTCCGGGATGCCGAGCATTATTATGCCGTGTCATCGGCCAAGCCACTGTTGAAACATATTGCGGTGCCCACCCTGATGATTCACGCGAAAAACGATCCTTTCATGAGTGGTCAACATTTGCCGACAACCCATGAAGTGTCCCCGCAAGTGAATTGTCTGTTTACAGAGCACGGTGGTCATGTTGGTTTTGCGAACGGACGCAGTTTGCGATTGGGGCTGGACTGGTTGCCCAAGCAATGCGATGCTTTCTTTGCGCAGCACTCTGCAAAGCAAACAGGAGCAAGCGGTGGATGACCTTGTAGAAAAAGCACTGGCGCGTTGGCCCAACGTGCCGGCCATTGCCGGATGGGTGAAGTTAAGCACGCAAGGCGACTGGTTGCTGACAGGACCTGTGCCCGAGGGGTTAACAATCAGCCATCCGAGGATTTTGAATTTCATGGCGCGCAACTATGGTTGCGAATCAGACGGGCGTTACTATTTTCAGAATGGCCCTCAAAAAGCGTATGTCCACTTGGCTTACACACCGTGGGTGTATCGCATTCACCCTCTGGAGCACGGTGCCTTGATGCTGACCACCCACACTGGTCTCGTCTGCTGGCCCTTGGGTATGTACCAAGATGAACAGGGCAGGGTCTTGATTGAAGGTGAGCCTGGCATTGGCCTTTTGCACAGCAATGACATGGACCTTCTTGCGAAGGGCCTGAAGGAATGCCAGGGCGAACTGGTTCATCAAGCCAGTTGGGCTGTGCCCGATGAGGATCCCGACACCCTGATTGCTGCGCGCACCAAGTTGCGCCGGGATAAAAACACGTCCACGGGACTGCGCGATTGCACGTTGAAGTTGGTGCCTATTGAATCAGGCACTGTGCCACAGCGCTTTCAGTTCAACCCGAATCCAGAAGTTAACCAGCAGGATCCAAATTCGTGAAACCGAGACAGAATCAAAGCGGTGCCTCAGCCACTGCATTGCTTGCCTTTGTGTTGTTTGTGGCGTTGTTGTATGTGTTGTACAACCAGTCCAGCATTGAGAACCTGTTTACCAGTCGACCAGAAAACGTCGCACCACGGGTGGTAGAGGCCCGGGGCGATCTTGCCGCAGGCGAAAAAAGCGTGGTTGAGCTGTTTGAGGTGTCCAAAGCATCTGTGGCCTATATTTTCACGGAGAGCGTACAAGGGCAGTTGTTTTTCAGGCGCGTGGCGGAGGGCACCGGTTCAGGCTTTATTTGGGATGAGGCTGGCCACATTGTGACCAATGCGCACGTGGTAGAGGGAGCCAGTCGAATTCGAGTGCAGCTTGATGACTCAGAACCGCTGCCGGCTCGCCTCGTGGGTATTGCACCCTCGTACGATCTTGCGGTGATCCGCCTGGTGAACAAGCCAGCCAACCTGCGGCCCATCCCAGTGGGCACGTCTGGCGACTTGCTGGTGGGGCAATCGGTGTTTGCCATCGGCAACCCCTTCGGTCTGTCGAAAACGCTCACTGCGGGTATCGTCAGCGCTTTGGGGCGTACCTTGCCTGTGAGCAACGGCCGTGAAATACCGGATGTGATCCAAACGGACGCAGCCATCAACCCTGGTAACTCCGGTGGCCCCTTGCTGGATTCCGCGGGCCGTTTGATCGGTGTGAACACCGCCATACTCTCTCAAAGCGGATCCTCCGCGGGTGTGGGCTTTGCAATTCCTGTTGATTTGGTGAACGAAATTGTGCCGCAGTTGATTGAACGTGGCACTTTACCCCGTCCGGGTATCGGCATTGCAGTGGCGGATGAGTCGCTGGCTCGCCGCTTGGGTATTCGTGGCATCGCAGTCATGGGCGTAGAGCCGGGTTCACCTGCAGCGCGGGCAGGTCTGAAGCCGTTTGATTTGCAGGGGGGGGTGGTGGGTGACATCATCATCGCCGTTGACCGCAAACCAGTTGCCAATGTCTTGCAGTTGTCAAAGGCCCTGGAGGCAGTTGGCGTCGGTGGTACGGCCAATTTGCTGGTGATGCGCGGTGACGATACGCGCGAAGTGTCGGTGAGCGTCGTGGATCTGGAAGCGCGTTAATGGTTGACTCGATGGATAGCCATCCCGATTTGGATCGACGGTTTGGTGGAATCAGTCGCCTGTACGGTGATGGTACCCATGTGTTTCTCAACCAGCGGGTTCATGCCATGGTGGTAGGTGTCGGCGGGGTGGGTTCTTGGGCTGCCGAGGCCTTGGCTCGCAGTGGCGTGGGTCGAATTACGCTGGTTGACATGGACCACGTGGCTGAAAGCAACATCAACCGACAAATCCAGGCCTGTGATGCCACCTTGGGACGGGAAAAGATCAAGGCTTTGGCCGATCACATTCATGGCTATTTTCCGCAGTGCCAGGTGACCTTCGTGGATGCGTTTCTGGAACCTGACAATGCGCAGAGCCTGCTCACTCAATTTGCTGCGGCGGCTGGCGAATGCAAAGTTGTGCTGGACTGTTGCGACAATGTTCGGGCGAAGGTGGCCTTGGTCACTTGGGCCAGGCGTTTGAACCTTGCCGTGGCGCTGTCGGGCAGTGCGGGTGGGAAAACCAAACCCTGGCTCGTTCAGCCTGCCGACCTGCGCGACACCACCAATGACCCCCTGCTGGCCAAGGTGCGGTACACACTTCGCCGCGCACATGGATACGCGAAAGACCCGAAGAAGAAGCTGGGCGT
Source organism: Limnobacter sp. CACIAM 66H1 (assembly GCF_001601825.1). Classification (GTDB taxonomy): domain Bacteria; phylum Pseudomonadota; class Gammaproteobacteria; order Burkholderiales; family Burkholderiaceae_B; genus Limnobacter. Next base: position 49,576 of record NZ_LUJK01000007.1, read on the forward strand.
GGCGGTGTTCTATTCAGCCGAGCAAATCAAGCGCAGCGACGCGTGCGAACCTGCGGCTGGGTTGAATTGTGCGGGTTATGGCTCTGTGGTCACGGTCACCGCCACCATGGGCATGCAAATGGCCGCCTGGGCCATTGCACATTGCGTGAACCACCACAAAACTTAACGTTTAAACAAGTCACCAAAAAGGTCTTCGGCTTTTTCAACCTTGGGCGCTACCACATAGGCACAGTAGGGCTGCATGGGGTTGTTCTCGAAATATTCCTGGTGGTATTTCTCGGCGGGAAAGTAATTCAGCAAAGGCGAAATCTCGGTCACTACCTTGTCGCGGAAAATTTTCCGTTTTTCCAGGTCTTCAACAAAAGCCACGGCTATGTCGCGTTGCTCGGGCGTGTGAAAAAAAATGACCGAGCGGTACTGGGTACCCACATCGTTGCCCTGTCGGTTCAAGGTGGTTGGGTCGTGAATGGCGAAAAACACTGCCAGTATTTTCCGAAATGAAATGACTTCCGGATCGTAGTGCAGCCGAATGACTTCGGCGTGGCCGGTTCTACCGCCACAGACCTTGTCATAGTTCGGATTGGGGTCGCTTCCCCCGCTGTAGCCCGATTCGCACAACTCGATTCCTTTGAGTTGCCGGAAAACAGCTTCAGTGCACCAGAAACAACCCCCGCCCAAGGTTGCCTGTTCTATCTTGCTCGACATAGATCAAAGCCTGTTTTTATTGTTCCCACAATCACTAAGTGAATCTTTAAGTGGAACCCAAGTCAAGCCTTTTGGTCTGAATTTTAGGTGTCAAGCGTTGTATACTCGGCGCGAACCCATCACAACTTTAAGGAGATGACTGTGATTTCATCCGCGTTTGCGCAATCCGCAGCCGCTGGCCCGGAAAGTGGCCTTTTAAGCTTCCTGCCCCTCATTTTGATGTTTGGCGTGCTTTATTTCCTGGCAATTCGTCCCCAAATGAAGCGTCAGAAAGAACACAAAGCCATGGTTGAAGCCCTGCAAAAAGGCGATGAAGTAATTGCCTCGGGTGGTTTGCTGGGCAAGATCAGCAAAATCAACGAATCGTACATCACGCTGGAAGTGGCCGAAATGGGTGACAAGCCCGTTGAAGTTGTGCTGCAACGCGCTGCTGTACAAAGCCTGCTGCCTCGCGGCACCCTGAAAGAAACACGTTAATTTGCTGTCATGAATCGATACCCTGTCTGGAAGTACCTGATGATCGCCATTGTGTTGGTGCTGGGTGTGTTGTACACCTTGCCCAATTTTTACGGCGAAGCGCCTGCTGTGCAGGTTTCAAGTGGCAAGTCCACCTTGAAATTGTCACCTGACCTGGCTGAACGTTTATCGAGTCAGCTCGAGGCGCAAGGTATCAAGCCCGACGGGGTGTTTTTCGAAGAAACACTGGGTGGCGGAACTCTGAAATTAAGGTTCAACTCGTCTGAAGAGCAATTAAAGGCGAGAGATTTTCTCCAAAGCCAGCTTAATCCAGACCCGGCAGACCCCGATTACATTGTTGCCCTGAATTTGTTGTCCCGGTCCCCAGACTGGTTGACTAGCATCAATGCGCTGCCCATGTATCTCGGTCTCGATTTGCGGGGTGGTGTGCATTTTCTGTTGCAAGTGGACATGGATGCTGCACTGGAAAAGCGCAAGGATGCCTTGCTGGCCAGCGCCAAGCAAACCTTGCGCGAAAAAGACTTGAGGTACGCCAGTGCGCCTCGCACTCCAGCCGGTTTTAACCTGACCTTCCGCGATGCAGACGCCCGCAACAAAGCACAGGCTGCCCTGGCCAAGGAATACCCGGATTTGCAGTTGGCTGCGCCTGAAAACAGCACGGAATTTGCGCTGATAGCGACACTGGCGCCAGAAATTGAACAGCAGGCGCGTGAGTACGCCTTGCGCCAAAACATCACTACATTGCACAACCGGATTAACGAATTGGGCGTAGCCGAACCCGTGATTCAACGCCAGGGTGCGGACCGTATTGTGGTTCAGCTCCCAGGCGTGCAAGACACGGCGAAGGCCAAAGACATTCTGGGCCGTACTGCGACACTGGAAGTTCGCATGGTGGATGACAGCCCGGAGGCTCAGTCTGCCCTGGCCAGCGGTATTGTGCCCTTTGGCCTCGAGCGCTACACCGAGCGTGGTGGCCGCGACTTGTTGTTGAAATCGGAAGTAATTTTGACCGGCGACAACCTGACCGATGCGCAAGCCGGCTTTGACAACCAAACCCAGGAACCGGCGGTGCATTTGACGCTGGACAGTCAAGGTTCGCGTATTTTCAGAAACATTACTGCTGAAAACATTGGCAAGCGAATGGCCATTGTGCTGATTGAAAAAGGCAAGGGCGAGGTAGTGACCGCACCGGTCATCCGCGGTGAAATCGGTGGTGGCCGAGTTCAAATTTCGGGCAGCATGAACACGGTGGAGGCAGCCGATCTGGCCTTGTTATTGCGTGCAGGCTCACTTGCTGCACCCATGGACATCATTGAAGAGCGCACCATTGGCCCTAGCCTGGGTGCTGACAACATCGACAAGGGTATTAACTCAACCCTGTATGGCTTTGTTGTGCTGGGCGCATTCATGATCGTGTATTACTTGTTGTTTGGTGTGTTTTCAGTGTTTGCACTGGCGGTTAACGTGATGTTGTTGTTTGCCTTGTTGTCCGTATTGCAAGCCACCCTGACATTGCCAGGTATTGCAGCGATTGCGCTTACCCTGGGCATGGCGATTGACGCCAACGTGCTGATCAACGAGCGTATCCGCGAAGAACTTCGTGACGGCGCGCAGCCGCAGCAAGCCATTGCTGCAGGTTACGAGCGAGCATGGGCCACCATTCTGGATTCGAACATTACCACCTTGATTGCCGGTTTGGCCTTGCTGATTTTTGGCTCAGGCCCTGTGCGTGGTTTTGCAGTGGTGCATTGTCTGGGTATTTTGACCTCGATTTTCAGTGCTGTTGTGGTGTCGCGCGGTGTGGTCAACCTTTGGTATGGCCGCAAGAAGAAATTGGACTCCGTCAGCATTGGGCAAATTTGGCGCCCCACTGACGGCACAGCTGTCGCTAAAAAAGCGTGACCTACACCAACCGAACCAAGTGAAATAAAAGCAAATGGAACTATTCAGAATTAAAAACGACATTCCGTTCATGCGGCATGCGAAGATTTTCAACATCATCTCGTTCCTGACTTTTGCGGCAGCCGTATTTTTTCTGTCGACCAAAGGTTTGAACCTGAGTGTGGAGTTCACAGGCGGTGTACTCGTCGAAGCCCGCTATTCCCAACCGGCTGAACTCGAGAAAATTCGCGAAGGTTTGCGCGCCACCGGGATCGACGAGCCACAGGTTCAAAACTTCGGTACTGCACGCGATGTGTTGGTTCGACTGGCGGTGAAGGATTTGCAATCGGGCGTTTTGGGCACTGAGGGCAAACTCAACCAGCAAGCGATGACCGAGCAGGTGTTGAGCTTGGGCGGCCCGGATGTTCAATTGATGCGTGTGGAGTTTGTAGGGCCACAGGTAGGTCGTGAGTTGGCTGAGAATGGTGTAATCGCATTGATGGTCGTGATCATCGGGATCATGATCTATCTGGCCATGCGTTTTGAATGGAAGTTTGCGGTGTCAGCCATCGTGGCCAACTTGCACGACGTGGTCATTATTCTTGGCTTTTTCGCATTTTTCGGTTGGGAGTTTTCACTCTCGGTACTTGCAGCAGTGTTGGCGGTTTTGGGTTATTCGGTGAACGAATCTGTGGTGGTGTTTGACCGCATTCGCGAAACATTCAAGAAAGTCCGAAAAATGACCGTTGAAGAAACCATCGACAACGCAATTACCCGAACAATTTCACGCACCATCATTACCCACGGTTCTACCCAGATCATGGTGTGCTCGATGTTGTTTTTTGGTGGTCCTACCTTGCACGGTTTCGCCTTGGCGCTGACCATTGGTATTTGCTTTGGCATATATTCCTCAGTGTTGGTGGCCAGCCCCCTGTTGATGTGGCTGGGCCTCACCAGGGAAGACTTGGTAAAGCCTGTGAAAAAAGACAAAGAATTTGAAACCCCGTAAAACGGGGTTAGTAAGCGAGGCAGCGTGGACAATCCCAAAGACCTTTCGCCTTTGGCCAAAGGCGACATTGAAATTGGCAAGGCGCTGCCATTCGCAATCTTTGACAGAAGCGGTGTACTGCTGTTGGCTGAAGGCCAGGCGGTTAGTAGCCAGAAACAGCTTGATGAACTGGCCGCCAAGGGCTTGTACCATAACCCCCGGTGGGCCAACAAGTTTGTGATTCAACCGGGCAAGCCTCAAATGGATCCAAACGCCTTGCCCAGAATGCTTCCCGCGAAACAGGCATTTGAAGATCCCTTTGAGACGGGCAGCCAACTGAAAATGTCTGCGCCTGGGCAATCCAAAGACCCTTTCCATGTTCGTTTAATCGGTAGCATCCCTCAAGCCGCCATTTTGATCACGCACCCCATGCGGGATGGCAAATGTGTATTTGCCAAAGAAGGGCAGGTTTGGGAGTTCCAGGCCACTTACGGCTTGTCCATTTATCGCTTCAGTTCAATGATTGAAAAGGTGCTGCTGTCGCCGCACCCTCTGATTGTGATGTCATGGCCCCATGAAACGCATCTTGAGTCGCAGGCCATTCGACGCGCCCGTCGTGTGAATTGTGATTTGCCCGCCACTGTCCGTCTGAACGGCAGTCAAAGTGGTTTGGTTGAATCGATCACCGCAGTGATCGATAACATCTCAACTGGTGGGCTTGAACTGTTGTTTGCCAAGGCTGTGAATTTCAAAATGGGGCAATCCATCTCGATTGCGTTTCAAATTATTCTGGATGATCGCAAGTATTTGATCGAATGCGATGCTGAGGTGGCGTCAAAGCCCCGTGATTCCGGACCTGCTTCATCAAGTTATGGCTTTGCGTTAAAGTCGCTCAACGATGAGCAATTTGCTGTCATCCATGCGTTTGTCAGTGATCGTCTGAATCACCGCCTTGGTCCGCAACTTTATTCAAAGTAGGATCACAGCGGGCTGACCAAGGTGTACACACTGACGTTTTCCGTCTGGTTGTCCAGTGTGTGGGAATCAATCCATCTGGCCTCAATATGAATCCAAACGCCGTTGGTTTGCGTGCTTAAATTGGGTAAGGGGCGAATACTGATACATGAAGCTGCGCCCTGCGCCCAAGCACGGGGCAGCGTGGCTTGGCTCAAATCAATTGCACTGTTGGGTGCTCCCAGGGCTCTTGGCCCATTGCTCGTGCATTCATAGCCCCTCGCACCCGCAAAGCTGTTCAAGTGGTCTTCCAATCGTCCTGAGAACTGCTGCATTCGAGAAATGATTTGCCCACGCGGCGTGTCCCTGTCCAGGTCTGAAATATTGGCCAGCAACACATTGCCAATTTCTGCGACTTGAGTCGCAGCGATCGAACGCACATGGGTCGAGTTTTTAGCACCAAAATTGGCCGTCCAGTTTTTGGCATACAAGACCAAACCAATGGACAGCACCAGAATGGCGATCAGTGCGTCGACCATCGAGAATCCGTTTTTCCTAGAATCCAACTTCATGTTTGCCCTTTGATTTCGGGGGTGGCGGCCTGGGTTCCTCCCTTGGAGGTGGCTCCGACGGAGGCCGGTGTTGAACAGGCGGCGGTGGTGGTGGATTGGGGTCGGGTGGCCTTGGCGGTGGAGGAGGGGGAGGGGGTGGAATACGGGGCAAGTACTCTTTCCCATTGCTGTCTTCACGATTGAATACAAATGAACGTTTGACGCAACCGGATTCCACCCCTTCACTTCCAGAACAATTGACGCTGGCCACAATTTCAAAGGTGGCTCGGTAGTTTTCATCTGAAATGTCATCCCGGCAGTTGTAGGGAGCCACAATGCCCCGAATTACGATGTCTTGTCGCGAGCCATCTGGTGTGTCTGGGCTTGCCAGCTGTACTTCAGGATCAAGCGTTTCAGGTAAGTCAACTGTGTAGGAGCATTCACGGATAACTCGGGTGTCACCCCGGTGAGTGTCGATTAATTGCTGAATGGCCGCGTCATTGCCAAAATTGTGGGTGTAGTGACGAAGGCCTGCATAGGCCAGATGGCGCGCCTCCTCAATGTGTTGCTTGGAGTTGGACAAATAAAGATCCAGGCTTGTGGAGGTGATGTTTTGCAGGCTGATCAGCCCAAACACAATCACCAATACCACACACACAAATACCCCGAGCGCACCGGTTTGTAATTTGTTTCGCAGGCCGTACCGGTACTTCATGATCCAACCCTTACTCGCGTGGTGTTCAGCAGGTGAATGATTCGGGCCTCTTCATAAAGCCCTTCGGTCAGGTTGTTGCCAATTCTGGCCTTGAACATGGCGATCCAGAACATATTGGATTCCGGGTTGTTTTCAATCACCGAATTGCAGTTCTGCTCATAATGCGCAGTGACTTGATTGGGTGTGTCAGCCTGAAACCTGCAAAAACGGATGTTGGTGAATTCAAAGTCGCGGGTGTTGTTCAAATCAAGCCAGTCTGGGCTGTCGTTGCAGAATGCACCGTGATCGAACTGCGCCATGTTGACGCCGTTCAGCTGCCGCTGGGCAAGTACCCCGTTCATTAAACGAAAGCCGGTTAAATTAATGATGTCGTTTCCACCGCGGCTGACCCGGGTGGGAATACTCAAACAGAAGTTTCGGTTGCTTGCCTGGTATCCGTTGCACTGAGGTGCCTGATTTTGCAGGCTACACAGTTGAATGCCTTTGGCCTCCACATCCGGGTTTTGGTAACTGCCGCCCCGGTTCAGGTGGACCGTGACAATTTCACCAATCCGGTTGACTTGATCTACCAGGTTTTCGGTATTCAGATCGTTTTGCGCGCGCATGCTGACCCCCATTAACTTGAGTGCGCCCGTAATACTGATGGTCAGCAAGGCCATGCCGATCAACAGACTGACCGAAGATGCCCCATGAGAGTGACGTTTTTTGTCAGTCATAGCGCACTACTCCATTGCCTATCCCCAAGTAGATGATCTCTGCGCGTCTGTCGCGGTAGTTCAGGGTCAAGCGCGTTTGGCTTTGTGTATCCAATACACCGGACACAGCATTGAAATTCAGGCGTACTGCATCTTCCAGGGTGACGTTGCCCAGGGTGCCTGAGAATCCGCGGTTGTTCTGGCTGCCCGTCTGTGCGTACCATGCACTGCAACCCTTCATGAAAGGATCGTGTTGAACACTGACACTGATGCTCACTGCGGCGTCTGCAGGTCGCAGGTTCATTTCAACCGGGCACTCGGTAATTGCCGCCAAATTGCGTGCCTGCTCCACGTAGGTATCCAGGCGGGAGACTTTTGCTTTCAAGGTTTGTTTGTTTAACACTGAGCTCATGCTGGGAATCGCTGAGACAGCCAACACACCCAGCACGGCCAGACCAATCAGTATTTCAATCAAGGTGAAGCCCCAAGTTGCTTTAGCCATGGGGAACACACTGGTTCGAGGTGTTTTGGTTGCTTGCAGAACGGGCACCAAAACGCTGAATACCCATGTCGCTTTCAACAATCAGGATTCTGCAGGCTTGGGGCAGCTTCATCGGTGCACCTGCGCTGGGTGTGATTTCTGCGCGATACCCGCGAAAGTCGGAATTAGAGACCAGCACCTTGTATTTGGTCGATGAAGGCAGGATCAATCGATTGGCATTCGGTGTGCCATTGCTTGAAACGTCTTGTGCGTATCGCCCATAACGTTGTCGGTGAAGCTGCTGACCCAACGCCAGCTCGATGCCAAACTCTCTCATGGTGCGAAAGTTGGATTTTTCCCAAGAGGCCTCGTACCCGGCATAGCTAAGGGTGGCAAGTACTCCCACAATTGCGATTGCAACTGTCAGCTCAATCAATGAAAATCCGAGGCCCGAACGCATGGTCAAACGCCAAAAACAATTGGATGTATTGGAGTATGCGTGGGTAATTTGGGCTGATCATCCCCGAGGCAGGGTACTTACAAACGGTGACGTTTAGCCTCGGGGCGCGATTGTTAAATGCGCTTGGCCAGTTCGGCGGCTTTGCCAATGTAACTGGCTGGTGTCATCGCCAGCAAGCGGGCTTTTTCCTGTTCGGGCAAATCAAGTTGCTGTATGAACTGTTTCAAACCCTCTTGGGTAATTCCCTTTCCGCGGGTCAGTTCTTTCAACTGTTCGTATGGGTTGGGCAGGCCGTAACGACGCATCACAGTTTGTACTGGTTCGGCGAGCAATTCCCATGCGTTGTCGATGTCGGCTGCGATGGCTGCTTCATTCACCTCCAGTTTGCCCAAGCCGCGCAGGCAGCTTTCATAGGCCAATACTGCGTAGCCGATGCCCACGCCCAAATTGCGCAGCACGGTGGAGTCCGTCAAATCCCGTTGCCAGCGTGAGACCGGTAATTTCTCGGCAAGGTGTTTTAGCACCGCGTTGGCCATGCCCAGGTTGCCTTCTGCGTTTTCGAAATCGATGGGGTTCACCTTGTGCGGCATGGTGGACGAGCCCACCTCACCGGCTTTCAGCTTTTGCTTGAAGTAGCCCAGCGAAATGTAGCCCCAAATATCGCGGCTCAAGTCGATCAGAATGGTGTTGGTGCGGGCAATTGCATCCATCAGCGCGGCAATGCCGTCATGTGGTTCAATCTGAATGGTATAAGGGTTGAAAGTCAGTCCAAGACTTTCAATCAAGTCACGGCTCAGCTTTTCCCAGTCAAACTCTGGGTAGGCTGACAGGTGAGCATTGAAGTTACCCACCGCACCGTTCATTTTGGCTGGCAGCTCGACTGCTTTGATCGCTGCGATTGCGCGCTCCAAGCGGTGTACCACGTTGGCAAATTCTTTGCCCATGGTGCTGGGGCTGGCTGGTTGTCCGTGGGTACGGCACATCATCGGAAGGTCTGCAAACTGGTGCGCGTAATTGCGCAGGGTGGTCACCATGCGGTCCAGTGTCGGCAAAATCACTTGTTCACGCGTTGCTTTCAACATGAGTGCATGGCTCATGTTGTTGATGTCCTCAGAGGTGCAGGCAAAGTGAACGAATTCCGCTGATTTTTTCAGCTCTTCATCGGCTTGAAATTTTTCTTTAATAAAGTATTCAACAGCCTTGACATCATGGTTGGTGGTGGCCTCGAATTCTTTGATGCGTTGGGCGTCGGCTTCTGAAAACCCGGTTTTGATGGCTTCAAGTTTTGCAAGGGCTTGTGCAGAAAATGCAGGCAGTTCAGGAAAGCCAGCCTTGGCCAGTGCTTTCAGCCATTCGATTTCAACGACCACGCGATGGTGCATGAACCCGGCTTCAGAGAGCAGGGGGCGCAAACTGGCCACTTTGGACTGGTAACGGCCGTCAAGCGGGCTGATTGCGGTTAAGGTGCTTAAAGAGTCTGAAGAGATCATGCGGATGGTAAATATTGAGGTTTTTCAAAGCCTTGTATTGTAACCTGTCTCATCGGGAACTGTTTGGACAGAATGATGCCAGCGGTGGTATTTTGGAATTCTGCTTGTTCAATTTGTAAAACTGTTAGACACTTTCAGGTCGTAAAAACAAGACGCAATCTCATCCAGGATTGTATTTAGGAGAACTGTGATGAAACTAGTGGGATCCATGACTAGCCCCTTCGTGCGCAAAATTCGCGTTCAGCTTCAAGAAAAAGAAATTCCGTACGAGTTTGTTCTGGAAAATGTGTGGGACGAAAACACCCGCATCACTGACCACAATCCGCTGGGCAAGGTGCCTTGTCTGATTTTGGATGGCGGCCAGACCGTGTTCGATTCTTTGGTCATTTCAGGCACGCTTGAATACATGATGCCAACAGTACCCTTGTTGCCAACCAACCCCAATATGCGTGCGTTGGTCCGCACCATGGAATCTCTGGGTCAGGGCATTAGCCAGGCTGCAGTCGATATTATTCTGGAGAAGAAATTCCATGAAGGCGACAAAGTGAGCCAAGCCTGGATTGATCGTCAAACCCAAAAAATCCACAACGGTTTGGCCTGGGTTTCCCACCGCATTAAAACCACCCCTGGTTTTTACCTGACTGAGCAGTTTAGCCTGGCCGATATCACGGTTGGTTGTGCATTGTTCTATCTGGACTTCAGGATGCCAGAGCTGAAATGGCGCGAATTGTATCCGGAATTGAATGAGTATTCGGAACGAATTGCCTGTCGCCCAAGCTTTGAGGACACCAAACCTCAGTAATTGCCAGCAATTATTGCGGACGAAAAAAGCCCTGAGCAGCGTATAAGCAAGCCAGGGTTTTTTTCATGGTCGAAGTGCGCTTCAGGCAATCACACCGCCGCCCAAGCACACCTCGCCCTGGTAAAGAACAGCGCTTTGCCCCGGTGTCACTGCAAACTGGCTTTCGGTGAAATTCAACTCGAAACCTTGATTGGTCAATTTGAAGTCACAAGCCGAGTCTTCCTGGCGATAGCGCGCCTTGCACGCCATGTGTGTTTCTGAAGGCGCGTGACCGGAAATGTAGTGGGCCTGTTCGGCTGTCAACACTTTCTGGTGCAACCAAGGGTGGTCATGGCCTTGCACCACATACAGCGTGTTGTTTTTCAGATCCTTGCGGGCCACAAACCAGGGTTCGCCGTTGCCTTCTTTCTGGCCGCCAATACCAATGCCTTTGCGCTGTCCCAGTGTGTAAAAGCTTAAGCCCACATGCTCGCCAATTTGATGGCCCTCGTCATTCAGAATGGGGCCAGGCGCGGTGGGTAGGTAGCGGTTTAAAAACTCACGGAAAGGCCGCTCGCCAATGAAGCAAATGCCAGTGCTGTCTTTTTTGGTGGCATTGGCCAAACCCAGTTCAAGCGCTATTTTCCGCACTTCGGTTTTCTGGATCTCACCGAGCGGAAACAGGGTTTTACTCAGCTGCGCTTGGTTCAGCCGGTGCAAAAAGTACGATTGATCTTTGCTGTGGTCCACCGCTTTCAGAAGCTGGAATTCACCGTTGACTTCCCGTACGCGGGCATAGTGGCCGGTTGCGATGTAATCGGCGCCCAGGCTGTAGGCATGATCCAGGAAGGCTTTGAACTTGATCTCGCTGTTGCAGAGAATGTCCGGGTTTGGGGTGCGGCCTGCCGAGTACTCGCTGAGAAACACCGAGAAAACCCGGTCTTTGTATTCGCTGGCGAAGTTGACGGCTTCAATGTCCACGCCCACCACGTCAGCCACACTTGCAGCGTCCAGCCAGTCTTGCCGGCTGGAACAATATTCCGAGTCGTCATCGTCTTCCCAGTTTTTCATGAAAAGACCGATCACGTTGTAACCCTGCTGCTTGAGCAGCCACGCCGACACGGAGGAATCAACCCCGCCCGACATGCCGATAACTACTGTTTTTGCCATGATGCTTACGATACGCCGGGGGGCATAGGCCCTGCAATTACGCTGGGATGTGTGTAAACATGTTCAAGCGGCATGATGGGCTGCTTGCCGGCTTTCCAGTTCAGGAAATCCTCAACGCAGCGCATCACCAAGGGGCTGCGGTGTTGGTCTTGCGTAGCGCGCAGTTCTTCAACTGTCATCCACAGGGTGCGAATAATGCCGTCGTCCAGGGCACGCTCTGTGTGGTGTTTAACCACCTCGGCCGCAAATGCGAAGCGAAGATAAGTCACATCCTCCAGCGTGCGTGAGCTGGTGTAGCGACTCATGTAAATGCCCAACAACCCTACAGGTTTTACTTCCCAAGCCGATTCTTCAAGTGCCTCGCGGGCAGCACCAAACTGCGGCGTTTCACCTGGGTCCAGGTGGCCTGCGGGTTGGTTCAGCTTGATGCCATCGGTGGTGTGCTCTTCCACAATCAGGAATTTGCCCTGATGTTCAACAATGGCGGCTACTGTAACGCTGGGTTTCCAGACTTCTGACATGGCTTTCAATCGCACTACCTAAACAGGGTGCGCCGAGGGTTGGGAGTTAAAAAACACGTTAGAATAGCAGGGTTAAGGTGCTTGTGCTCATTTTTTGAGCGCAGTTAAACGGGAAGCAGGTTCAAGCCTGCGCTGCCCCCGCAACGGTAAGTAAGTGCGGGTGTGTCATTTTGCCACTGGTAGTAAAGCTGCTCTAAAAACACAGCAACTGGGAAGGCGACACATCAAAACTTACAAGCCCGGATACCGGCCTTGACCGTTCAGCCTGTCCCATTCAGGCGAGCGACTGGTGCTGCGGGGAGGCAGTGCGCAGGCGGCTAATTGCTTCTAATCGAACTTTTTTCCGTAACTTACCCTGGCGTATTGTCCGTGGTTTTGTTGCGCGCACTGTTCTTTCGCCTGTTCTTTGTCTTCTCCAGTGAATTTATTGCTGCACGGTGGGTGCGGTTTAAACCTCAAGGTTAAGTTCATGTTGAAGCATATTGGTAGTAAAGCGGTCGTTGGTACATCGGTTGCCGCTTCTTTTCTTGTATCTCCCCTAATCGTTTTTGCCGAGCCTGTAGGCTCCAAAGAAGTGGTGATTACTGCGAATCGATACGAACGTTCTTTAAGCGACGTTCAGGCCGATGTCACTGTGATCACACAGGAAGACATTCAACGTTCGGGTGCCAGCAGCCTGACAGATCTCCTCAAGCGTGCACCTGGCATCCAATATTCAAGCAACGGTGGTGGGCAGCAAACCTCAACCCTATTCATCCGTGGATCGGAAAGCAAGCACACCCTGTTCTTGATTGATGGTCAGCGTATTGGCCCGTTGGACGGATTTTCTCAATCACAGTTTCAACATTTTCCGCTGGATCAAATTGAGCGCATTGAAATTTTGCGAGGCCCGGGCTCTTCTTTGTATGGAAGTGATGCAATTGGTGGTGTGGTGCAAATCATCACCAAGAAGGCTGCCCGTAAAAGTGGTGGTGATGTATCAGTTTCTGTGGGCAACAATAACACCCGCAAACTAACAACGTCGGGTACCTTGGCCGGTGAGCGTGGCTCGGTGAGGCTTGGCGTTGGGCATGAGTACAGTGATGGTATCAATGCCAGCCGCGACAACAGTGGAAAGGATGCCTATCGAATTACTTCGGGCAGTTTTAATCTTTTTTATGATTTAACGCAGCAAACACAACTAACGGCCAGCGCACTGGCAACTGATGTGAACAATGAGTTTGACCCGAACCCACAATTCAATCGGGACAATCAAACCGTTTTGAACGCGGGCTTGAAGCATCAGTGGGCGGGTGGCTCGGAGTCTTCTATTCGTTTGGGAAGCTCCACTGAAGAACTTGAGTTCCCTTTGTTCGAGTTTGGAACGCGTACCTTTCAAAATCAGTTTTCTTTGGATCACCGCTTCAAGGCCTTTGGTGGTGTCATGTTGATTGGCTATGAGTACCTCGATCAACGTTTTCAACAAACAACGAATTTCCCGCCGCCTGCAGGCGCACCCAACATCGACAATACGCAGGTGAACAGTGGTTTGCTTACTTACACCCGTGATCTTGCCAGCTACACAGTTCAAGGCAATTTGCGTTTTGATGCGAATTCCAACTATCAGGATGTAACAACGGGTCAATTGTCTGTTTCGAGAAATCTGAATGCGCAGGTGAAACTTGGCGTTTTGGCTGGCACTGGGTTCAAGCGTCCTAACTTCAGTCAAATTTCCGGTTTTGTGAATTCATTTGCTCCCGGTTTTGCCGGAATTGACCCGGCTGTATTGAACACTGAGCTTAGGCCTGAGGAAAGTGAAAACTACGAAATTTATGCGGGCATAAGCAGCCAATACGGTCAGTCCAGAATTTCAGTGTTCCAGAATGTGGTTCAAGACCTGATCGTAGGAAATGTTATTTCACCCGGAAACACAAGGTTCACGAACGAACCTGGGGCTTCGAAAATTGAAGGGGTGTCTTTCTCGCATGAAGGTGAGACCGGACCATTGGTTTGGGGAGCATCGCTGGATATTTTGTCTGCAAAAAATGCGCGTGATGAACGTTTGTTGCGTAGGGCAATTCAAACTGCGAAGGTGTACGGAAACTATAACCTTCCCAAGGGGTGGGCAGTGGGTGCCGAGGTTTTGTCTAGCAGTGAGCGCGATGATATTGCCTTTCCAGGCGGGCGCGTCAAGTTGGGTGGGTACACTTTGGTCAACGCCACTGTTACTTATGAACTTGATGCCCGCAATGACTTCAAACTTCGCATGGACAACATAACTGGCAAAGATTATGAGATCGTTCGTAACTTTGGTGTCGCCAAGCAAGATGTTCTACTGACTTACACGCACAAGTTTTAAAGGATGTTGATGCAGGTTGCACTGTTCTTTTTGATCGGTTTGCTGGTTTTGGCTTTGCCCGCCAGTGCAAACCCAAGCTGCGTCCAAGACGATGTGAACCAAGCTGTGTGTGTGCAGCAAGCCCAGCGTGTGCTGGTGCTTGCACCCCACCTGACTGAAATTGTGGATTTCGTAGGGGGAATGGGCAAGGTAATCGCAGTCGATGGTTCAAGCAATTTTCCGGAAAGCGTGAACATATTGCCCAAGTTGGGCAACCCCTGGATGTTGAGTGCGGAATCAATTCTTGCCCGCAAACCCGATTTGGTGCTTGTTTGGCAATCGGGTATTTCAATGGAAGTTGTGGCACAGCTTCGCAAAGCGGGTGTGCCAGTATTTGTCAGCGAGCCCAAGAAAATTGAGCAGGTGGCTAGCACTATGCGCAGGTTGTCTGCCCTGCTGGGCACAGAGCAGAGAAGTGCTTCCCGCATAGACGATTGGTTGCAGCAGTTCAAGGCTTTGCGGGCTGAATACAGCGGTCGTGCAATAGTGCCGGTGTTTTATCAGGTGTGGAGTCAGCCACTGATGACTTTGGGTGGGCAGCATGCTGTGTCAGAAGTGATAGAGCTGTGTGGCGGCCGAAACATATTTGTTGATTTGCCAAACCTTGCTGCACAAGTGAGCGTGGAAGGGGTACTGAAGCGCAAGCCAGAGGTGTTGCTGGCCAGTGGCTCTACTCGCGATCATCAAGGTTTCCTCAAGCAATGGGCTGGCTGGCCTCAGTTGCCCGCTGTAAAGCTTGGTCAGGTATACACCATTCCCAATGACATCCTGGTACGAAACGGCCCGCGCCTGATTGAAGCCGCAAGGTTGGTTTGTGACCACATTGAGCAGGCCAGGCACTGAAATTTTGACCCAGAAGCAGCCCTTCGCTTTTCACCTTTCGCCGATTGATGCTTAGATCGCTGACTCCACACAATTTGAACGGATTCAATTATTATTTGACAAGAATTATTGTCAGATGCTGGGTTGTGGTAATCCCTTAGATTGGGTGATACTACCGTGCTATAGTCCGCACCAGCAGTGTATTTGCAGTTCCTAAACATCAAATAAAAGCGCTTTCCCACAAGGAGAAGTTCCATGAAAATCGGAATCCCGGCCGAGACAAGGTCCGGAGAAACGCGTGTAGCCGCAACACCTGAAACGGTGAAGAAGCTCATTTCTCAAAAACACGAAGTGTTTGTTCAAGCCGGTGCAGGTATTGCCAGCTCGATCACCGATCAGGCCTACAGCGATGTGGGTGCAACAATTGTTGATCGTGCGATGGATGTAATCAGCAACTGCGACATGATCCTGAAAGTGCGTGCGCCCGCTGAAAACGAATTGTCGGCCTATCGCGCAGGTCAGGTGGTGGTTGGCATGCTGAACCCCTTTGACAATGCATCGTTGGAAGCCATGAACAAGGCTGGCCTGACCGCATTTGCTCTGGAAGCGGCACCACGCACGACGCGCGCTCAAAGCATGGATGTGCTGTCATCACAAGCCAACATTGCTGGTTACAAGGCCGTAATGATTGCAGCCAACGTCTATCAGCGCTTCATGCCCATGTTGATGACCGCAGCAGGTACTGTAAAAGCTGCTCGCGTTCTTATTCTCGGTGTGGGTGTTGCAGGCTTGCAGGCCATTGCAACGGCAAAGCGTTTGGGTGCGGTGATTGAGGCCTCAGATGTACGCCCCGCCACGAAAGAGCAGGTCGAATCTTTGGGTGCAAAGTTTGTGGACGTGCCTTTTGAGTCAGACGAAGAGCGCGAAATTGCCCAGGGTGTAGGTGGTTATGCCCGCCCCATGCCAGATAGCTGGATGAAGCGCCAGGCTGCTGCGGTTCACGAACGTGCGATCAAAAGCGACATTGTGATTACCACGGCTTTGATTCCTGGCCGCAAAGCGCCTACCTTGCTGCACGAAGAGACCGTGCGTGCAATGAAGCCTGGTTCAGTGGTCATTGACCTGGCTGTGGAACAGGGTGGTAACTGCCCCCTGTCCAAGTTGAACGAGATTGTCGATGTGAATGGCGTGAAAATTGTGGGCTATGCCAATTTGCCCGCCATGGTGGCTGCAGACGCTTCTGCACTTTACGCCCGTAACGTGATTGATTTCCTGAAGCTTGTTTTCGACAAGGAAGGCGCCTTCAAGATCGACATGGAAGACGACATTGTTGCTGCGTGCCTGATGTGCACCGGTGGCGAACTCAAACGCAAAAACGCTTAAGGAAGGAGCCAACATGGACGCAATTAGCCCCACCGTGGTCAACCTGATTATTTTCGTACTGGCTATTTACGTGGGTTACCACGTGGTTTGGAACGTAACCCCTGCGCTGCACACGCCTTTGATGGCGGTGACCAACGCCATTTCAGCAATCGTGATTGTGGGCGCCATGCTTGCAGCCGCACTGACCGTAACGCCCTTGGGTAAATTCATGGGTGTTCTGGCTGTGGCTTTGGCTGCTGTGAATGTGTTTGGTGGATTTTTGGTCACCCGTCGCATGCTTGAAATGTTCAAGAAAAAGAACAAATAAACCAACAGCGATCTGGAGAAATTTATGGAATTGAGTTTCAATGCAGTGACGCTGTTGTACTTGGTGGCGTCAATCTGTTTCATTCAGGCCTTGAAGGGCCTTTCACACCCCACGACATCCCGAATGGGCAATACATTCGGTATGGTGGGTATGGCGATTGCGATTGTCACGACAATTGCCCTGGTATTCAAGCTGGCTGAAATTGCAGGCCAATCCGCGGTAACCGGCCTTGGCTGGGTGCTGGCTGGTTTGGTAGTGGGCGGTGGTTTGGGTACCGTGATGGCCAAGCGCGTCGAAATGACAAAAATGCCTGAGCTGGTTGCTTTCATGCACAGCATGATTGGTTTGGCCGCTGTGGCCATTGCCATTGCGGCGGTGGCTGAGCCCGACGCATTTGGTATCACCGCCAAGGGCAATTTCGACATTCCACTGGGTAACAAAATTGAGCTGTTTATCGGTACCTTCGTGGGTGCAATCACCTTCTCTGGCTCCGTGATCGCCTTCGGCAAACTGAGCGGCAAATACAAGTTCCGCTTGTTCCAGGGTGCACCTGTGCGGTTCACCGGTCAGCACCAGCTCAATGCTATTTTGGGCATCGTGATGGTGGGTTGCGGTATCTGGTTTGCTGTGACGCAAGACTGGACTCCTTTCATCATCATGACAATCGCAGCGTTCATCCTGGGCGTGACGTTGATTATCCCGATCGGCGGGGCTGACATGCCCGTGGTGGTGTCCATGCTGAACAGCTACTCTGGCTGGGCGGCAGCAGGTATTGGTTTCTCGCTGAACAACAGCATGTTGATCGTGGCAGGTTCGCTGGTAGGTTCTTCCGGTGCGATCCTTTCATACATCATGTGTAAGGCCATGAACCGCTCCTTCTTCAACGTGATTTTGGGTGGTTTTGGCGGCGAAGCCGATGCAGGCGCAGCAGGTGGTGGCCAACAACGCACCGTGAAAAGTGGTTCCTCCGATGATGTGGCTTTCTTGCTGACCAACGCAGAAACCGTGGTGATTGTGCCCGGTTACGGTTTGGCGGTTGCCCGCGCGCAGCACGCCTTGAAAGAACTGAGCGAGAAGCTGACTCACATGGGTGTTACGGTGAAGTACGCGATTCACCCGGTTGCAGGCCGTATGCCTGGCCACATGAACGTGCTGCTGGCAGAGGCTGAAGTGCCCTACGACCAGGTGTTTGAGATGGAAGACATCAACAGTGAATTTGCACAAACCGATGTGGTGTTGGTGTTGGGTGCGAACGATGTGGTGAACCCCGCTGCGAAAGACCCCAAGAGTCCGATTGCAGGCATGCCAATTCTGGAAGCCTACAAGGCAAAAACCATTATCGTGAACAAGCGCTCCATGAATGCCGGCTATGCTGGTTTGGACAACGAGTTGTTCTACATGGACAAAACTATGATGGTGTTTGGCGATGCCAAGAAAGTGATTGAAGACATGGTGAAAGCGGTCGAGTAAATTTGACGCAATTGCTTTGTTTTGCAGAGGCCCGGTGAGAAATCACCGGGCTTTATTTTTTCACGATGTCGCAGATGCGTTGCACCACCAGCCCAGTGTGTTCCATCGGCAAGAAGTGCGTGGCATCAGCAATCACCTCGATATGGGCCTTGGGCAAACGCTTCTGAATGCGCGCGTGTGCGGTGGTGGGAAATGTAGATCCTCGACCTGCTGCCAGAATATGGATTGGGCAGCCCGGGTCACGAATCCAGCGAGCAGCATTGGGCTCTGTGTGTTGAAAGGTGAGTGATTCCCAGCTGGGGGGGCAGGCCAGTTCAACTTCATTGTTGTGGCTGGGCACAAAACCATGTTCCACATAGGCGTGCAGCCATTCATCGCTCCATGTTCCGAAAGCTTTTTTGCTGCGGTAATTCTCAAAAGCGTCTTGGTGTGTCGGGAAACTTGCACGCCTGCGGGCTGCCGCTGCAGCCATGGCAATTCGGTCAGCAAAACCAAACCAATTCGCAAGGCGTAGTGCAAAACCTTGCCTGGGGTCCAGCAACACTGGTTCTACCAATACAAGGCCTTTTACTTTGTGGGGGCGTTGGGCTGCTGCCGCAAGGCTGGTGGTGGCACCGATTGAATGCCCGGCGAGCCACATGGGTTCGCTGGACTGATCGAGTACCGCAATCAGGTCTTGATAATAAGTGGACCAGCCGCGGAATGTTTTTGGATTGCCCGCTGATCGGCTTTCACCGTGTCCACGCATGTCCCAGGTGTGTACGTCAAAGTGTGGCAATAACTCGCGTAACAATGGTGTATAGGTTTTGGCGTTGAACCCGGTGGCGTGTGCCCAATGCAGCTTGGGTTTATTTCCGGAGTTGGACCAGCGCATCATTTGTATTGCGCTGCCATCGTGAGAAACAATTGGATAGGCAGATTCGATCATTCGGAGCGTTCAAGCCACATGGCGTCGCCGTAACTGAAGAACCTGTATTGTTGCGCAATTGCATGCGCATATGCGTTGAGTATGTTGGTTTTCCCGGCAAAAGCAGACACCAGCATCAGCAAGGTGCTTTTGGGTAAGTGGAAATTGGTGATTAGGCGGTCAACCACCTTGAATGTATAGCCTGGCTTGATAAATATTTGCGTATCGCCAGCATGGCCGCTATGCGCAAATTCTGCTGCCTTATTCAAACCTTCGGTGGTGCTTAAATTGCAGCCTGTTTCCGTGGCCCAGGCCTCCAATGCCCGCAGAGAAGTGGTGCCTACCGCAACCACTTTGCCGCCATTCTGTTTGGCTCTGATCATGGCTTCGATGAGCGAACCCGAAATCGCATAGCGCTCGCTGTGCATGACGTGTTCGTCGACATTGTCGGTTTTAACTGGCAAGAAAGTACCTGCACCGACATGCAATGTCAGGTTCAACAGCTTCACGCCGCGCGCCTGTACTTCTTGTAGCAGTCTTTCAGTGAAATGCAGACCGGCCGTTGGAGCAGCCACAGCGCCCGGCTCACGCGCAAACACGGTTTGGTAGCGGTCATCGTCTTGCGCATTCGCGCTGTGTTCAATGTAGGGTGGAAGGGGCAGGGCACCGTGCTTCTCCAGCAACTCGGGCAGGCTCAGGCTGCTTTCCAGCAACTCCAGCTCGTACATCATGTCGTGTTTGCTGAGTACGCGCGCTGTGGCTATGCCAGCCAATACAATGTCGCTGCCTGGTTTGGGTGATTTGCTGGCCCGAATCATGGCAGTAAAACGCCGGTCATCGAGAATACGCTCCAGCATCACTTCGATTTTTCCGCCACTGGCTTTGTAACCCTCAAGCCGGGCTTTCAGCACTTTTGTGTCGTTAACCACCAGCACATCATTGGGCTGAAGCAAGTTCAGCACCTGCTCGAACAGGTGATCTTCAATGGGTTTGTTGTTTTGGCAAACAAGCAGGCGCGACTCTCCGCGGTGTTCCGGGGGGTGCTGGGCAATAAGCTGTTCGGGAAGATCAAAATCGAATTCGGACAGTTTCATGGTTGCTTTCATGGTGTCCTGGGGGCTGGTGCCGAGGGCGGGAATTTGTTGCTCCCTTGACGTATAGCTTTGCAGTCCATGTGAGTAATTAATGAGTAATTTTTAAATAGTGTTCTTTAATTTGATCTAATTTAAATTTTGATCAATGGCCTTTATTGGGTACAACTTGATGAATCAATCTTTCTTCTAAATGCTACTGTTTTACAATTGCTAGCCCTTTTATTGGGGGTGTTCTGAACATGGGCTGTATTGTAATCTTTATTTGATGTCCAGCCGAACTACCGACTCGGTAGGGGTTACTCACAGGGTATGTGTACTTTTTTGGATGTTAATATCTGGGCATGGGAATCTTTCTAATTACACCTTTGAACGAAGAACATCATTTGCTTGCAGATGAGGTCAACTCCTTGTTCACAGTCTATGAAGACGCTTGGCCGTTGCAAAATAGCCCCTCTTGGCTCGTTGCATTCAAAGGTACCTCCATTGAATTATCCAACCATCTCCAAGTGACTGGCACGAACGAAGGATCTAAGATTGGGTCAATTTTGATTACTTCGGTTGGTTCTTACTACGGAAGGGGGCCAAGTACGATGTGGGAGTGGTTAAAAGAGAGGTTTGAGCAAGAATGAGCCAGTCCTCTGGACAACATAATTCGACAAGTGGCGCGTCTGACATGGCGCCAGTTTCAGATCCGCAGGTTCCGCCTAGGATTGGTGCTGGGCATCCTGAATACAACTTTGTGCAATCCGTTATGGAAATGCAGAAGCATCTTGGCGAGGTGAATTCTTCTGTAAAGACTCTCAATGACTCAATCAATACGCAGGTGAAAATTCTGAATGAGTCAATAGGTGTCGTTTCAACAAAAGTGGACAGTTTAGTTGATTGGAAAAATAAAATCTTGGGCGGTGCAATCGCTTTAGGGGCCGTTCTAGCGGGCCTTAGCTTTGTAATTTCTCAGTTTTTTACCTATTTTGATGTTTCAGTTAAACAGCCCCCAGAGTCAGAGAAATCGGCTACATCTTCCGAAGCACAAAAAACCAAGTAGCTTTTAAATTCAAATATTGGGGCTGGCAAATTACTGGCGTAATGCAAGTTTAATTTTATAGTTCAAGAGCGACTTGCCGCTTATTTGATCCCCAGCCACTTCTCAATATCCTGTCTCGCATAAATACATGCCCTCCCCAGTTGTCTGCGTGGTCTCGGGAAATCCTTCCTTTTAAGCACTCGGTCACGAACATGTCGATCTGAGAGGCTCGTGGCTTTCACGATCATTTCAATCACTTCATGTTTGGGAATCAGGTCGTCAATAGTCATTTTGCTGCTCCTTAATCGAATTCGTATCCGTGGCTCTCAAGGAACGCGATACACCGGTTGATTTCAATTTCCACTGTGTCCAAGAGGTGGAATTCGTCGTGCTTGCGAACAACCGTTCCCTTGATCATGTGGTACTTCAAAAGCCCATAAACCTGTTTGCTGGTTAGCCCGGTGCGATCCATTAAATCCTGCGTGCTTTGTGGTCCCCTGCGAAGAAGTTCAAACAACTTGGCTGTCTTGCTGCCCGGTTTTATGTGCCCTGGTATGCCGCCTTGATTAGCTTCGAACTGTCGAAGCTCAATCTGTCGATTGACGATTTCCAACTGATTTGTAACAAAGCTCATCGATGTCATGGCTGAACCTTCTTGAATTCGATTACCCATACCCATGAGTTGGCTAACCATGAGTCTGCGCTATTGATTGACTGCCAGAGACTGCTAAAGGATTCCTTCGGGCAAGTGAGCATCGGTGATATGGAAGCGTCTTCGTCAGTAAGAAGGTGGTTTCTCCAATACCAGCCATCTTCAATGTAATGACCTTCTACGCCCTCGGCGATTGCATCTGACTCGCTGATGTCCTGCAATCGCTCCACCCGCACGCTGGTAATTTCCAGCGTGATACGGCTGGCCCAACGGGGCATGTATCTGCTTGGACGCCACCGCAGAGGGGACTGTCCAACCTCCCAGCGGTAGTGCCCATCATCGTCGGGCTTAATACCTTTTGCGTGCAGTTCGTCGCTGCATTGAATCCAAAGTTTGTTAAATCCCTCGCCATCGCGATCAGTTGGATCGTTATGCCACTCTCGCAAAGGGCCGTCGCAGTAGTCGATGGCAAAGCAGCCACTATCCTCCCGCCATGCGCCGATGCGCCATTTTTCCCGAACCCAAAGCTGGTCACCTGGTTGACCGTACGGGCACAGAATGTTTTTTTTGTCGCCTCGAATGAAAGGCATTCCTTGACCAAAGCTGCCAATTTCACCTGGTGCTGGCTGCGGCTTTATCACGCGCCGCGTCTGAGTTTTCCGGCCTTCAAGAATGGCACGGATCATTTCCTCTTTAAATAAGATCGGCCTGCTGTTCATTTCACCTTCCTTTCAAAAGCTTTGGTAAACCCACCATCAACGGCATGGCCATGCTTCAGTGCAACCTTGGCCAACTGACTACGTAGGTGGTGGCTTTTGTCAGCCTGGCGCATCAGGCCAAAGTAGCTGTTAACTGTCGCACGTCGATCCTCATGCGCAACCTTTTTCACTCGATCAAATGCCACATTCACGGTGCGTTTGCGGGTGGTGCGGTGCCAAGGCTGTATCACTTGGCCAACGAAGTCAATGCCGCGCTCTATGGGCTGCAAAATGGTTTTGGTGGGATTGAGTCTGGCCTGTAGGCGCTCAGCCAGAAACCATTCAATTTTGGTTTTGGCAGCGTTCAGCCATTGAGGGCTTTCATGCAGCAGCACAAAATCATCCACATAGCGAATGTAGTGCTTGGCACGCACCTGGTGCTTCACAAATTGATCCAGTTCGTTCAGGTACACGTTGGCAAAGAACTGGCTGCTCAGGTTTCCAATTGGTAAACCGTGCAAACTGTCTTGGCTGCCAAGGCGTTTGTGTTCCGGCACCAGCCCTGCGGTTTTTCTGCTGGCATGGTTCAGTGCGTTAATGCGCGGGTCGTTCAGCAGCACTTCCATGGTTAGCCAATGCCACCATGGGTCTTGAACCTTGGCTTCCAGCAACTGCATCAATATGGCTTTGTTGATGGCCACAAAGAAGTTGGCCAAGTCGCATTTCAAATAAAACGCTGGCTTGCTCCAATTCTCAGTTATTGATTGCACCTTGGATTCAAGGCGAATTGCGCCGTACAACGTGCCACGGCCTTTGATGCATGCGCATGAATCGGCGATAAAGCTGTTCTCAAAGCGCGAGCTAATACGGCGGTATAGCAAGTGGTGCACAATGCGATCGACGAACTCAGCGGCCCAAACCTCGCGTGGCTTGGGGCGGGTGATTACAAAACAAATCGAGCGACCTGGTGTGTACGTCCGGTTGATCAGCGCCAAGTAAAGTGCATACAGGTTGCGCTCAAGGTTTGCTTCAAAGGCCAGCGCAGTGTCGCTGTTGCGCTTTCCTTTTCGGCATTCAAAGTAGGCCTCAACCAATTCCTGGAATGAGGGCAGGGGTTCCGTTTGGTATGAGCTGCGGACTGCACGAGCGCGGTAGTTGTTGTTCTTCCAGTTGTTGTTCTGGTTTCCATTGTTGAAGTTCTGAATCCAGGCATACGCCTCGCGTGCAGACTGGTTCTCGCTATCTACATCGCCGCCTCGATCGCCGATCAAAGCGGAAACTGCACCAGACCTTCCCCGTTGGGTGTGGGTGGTTTCTGTGGTGTGCATGGCGGTGCCCTGGTGGGGCAGCGGCAAGACCAGATCAATTAAATTCGCACTGTCAAAAGGGCCGTGACCCTTAAGCGTCTGGCGATCAAACGGATGATTTGCGCCAGCCATTGGCCTGCCTCCCGATTTGGTTGGTCAGGTCAATCGCCTTTGCATACTGACCAGTTGAAATGAACCTCTTGTCCTTTGACACTCGGAGCAACAGCTCAGTCACCTGCAAGCGTTCAATCAACTCTGTCAAGTATTGGGCTTTGTGCGTGGCCACGTTGGCCCGAAAAATCAACACCATCAATTCAACACACTCAAGCTGAATCTTGGCTCCAATCGAAGCTTTGAAATCGCGCGGCATGTTTTTAACAATGTCGGTGACCTCGTTCAAAAGATCGTAGGTCACCTTGTAAATCGGGAGCTTGGTGTGAATTGCCATGGCCAGCTACAAAAAAATCAAAGTACTAAATGGTTAAATGGATAAACTCTGCGGACTGCACGAGCGCGGTAGTAGCTGCCCTTCCAGTAGCTGTACTGGGTCCCATTGAAGAAGTACTGAATCCAGGCATACGCCTCGCTGTACTGCGTGCTCGACCAATACCATTCTCCCTTCTTGAATAGCTCAGGCACGTTGGCATACATCAGCGCCAGTTCGCGGCGCGAAGGCAAGTAGAAGTTGTCAAACTTGCCAATGGCCAACTCGTGCGCCCATTGCGCTGCAGGATGCTCAATTTCGCTATCGACTGCCAAGGCCAGTGTATTTGCCTGACCATCGAACTCGCTGCATGCGTTTTCTTCGTTCTCGCCCTTGCCGCCCCATTCAATGCTTTCCACCTCTGCTGCTGGATCGGTGGGCACAATCAGGAAATAGTCTGGCTTGCCGTTTTCGCCTCGCATCAGACCTGCAAGTACACCGCCTTCTTCGGCCCAGTACTCGCCAATTCGCACTGGGCGCGGTGCAGTTGGAATTGCTGGCGCTGTCAATGGCGTTACGTTCGATTGAAGCGGGACTTCGAAGCTATGGCCATCGACCACCACCTGAATTTTTGGAATTGCTGACATGAATTACCCCAAAAAAGAAAAATGATTAAATGGTCAAATCACTAAGATTGATCGTGCGGACTGCACGAGCGCGGTAGGTGAAGAGGTTCTTCCAGTGGCCGTACTGGTCTCCATTGTAGAAGTGCTGAATCCAGGCAGACGCCTCGCCAACCTGCGTTGAAGTCCAGTACCAGGCAGCTTCAAAAGCCTCGGTGCCGCCTGCACGAAATGCTTCAACGCCGCATTGTTTAGGTTCGTTTGCGGTGTACAGGTTATGGGGTGGCACGCTGCTGATATTCACGCCCGAATAAGCCCAGTTTTCATCTTCGGTAGGCTTGAATGCGCGGTAGATAATTTCCAACTGATCGCGCGATGGGATGTGCCAATCGGTGAAACCGCCAATGTCCAGTGCCTTCACCCATTTGCCCAGTGCGGTGCCTGCGGCGATCATGTCCAGCGTGTTTTGTTGGCCGTCTACCGGGCATGCTGCGCCTTCAATGCGGGCTTCTGATTCAGCCCATTTGCCTTCGTATTCACCAGTTGATTTGGGGGCAACGATAATGCCTTTGGTTTGACCGTTGATGTTGACCAAGCCAGCAAAAAAGCCTCCAAGCATGGCTGTGCCAACTGCTGGAATTGTGTGTTCGGTAAGTGCGTTCATGCAATCTCCTCCATTATTTGTAGGCAACTAAGCCGCCTCGTGTGTAACTTTTAATCGTTTGAATTCAAGGTCGATCAGTTCTGTGTTGACCAGCGCTTTAACCTGGTACATGTCCATGGTTCGGTACGCCATGCGGCATCGGTCGACAATGCCTTGGCAGTGGGCCACAGCCGTTTCATTGATTGGCATGTTTGCGTCCAGCTTGTTGCACAAGCGAATAATTGGGGTTGTGTCGATCTCGAACCCGTAATGGTCAAGAATTCGATTGAATGCGGACACAAACCCACGAACAGCTGGGGTGGCCTCATAGGCTTGGCCTTCAACATCGTCAAATATTGGTGCGCCGTTTTGCGCGCACTCAATCACACCCGTGGCCAACTTGCGCAGGAATGCATCGATGGGTGCAAACACCATGTTTACCTCGTGCGGCAATGGCCTATTGATCGCTGTCCAGCTTCGCCGTGGCTTGAATTCCATGCGCTTGGCGCGCGCGGCTTCGCGTCTCATTTGTCGATTCACTTTGCACCTCCGTTCGTGCACTTGCGTTTAATCACCCAGCCAGTAAAGCGGGCGAAAAGAAACATGCTGGTCACAATTCCGAATGGCCCGCCCAGCAAATAGGCCGCGATCTCAAGGCCCGATGCATCAGGCGCAAGCTTGAACAACACCAGGTTGCTGGCGCCAATCACCAGCGAATTCGCAAAAGCCATGGCAGGGTGCCCGTTGTTCACAAATTGGCTTTGCAGGCCCAAGGCCAGCACCAGCACAAAGGTTGAAAGGAAAAGAAAAGCGGCGTTCATCAGGCGACTGCAAGCACAGACTTGGATTCAGCCACGCGGCCGCGCATGTCGCGGATTTCATCGAGCCGGCGATCAACCAACTGGAGTGCGTCGGGAATGCTGAACCCGGCAACGCCCTTGGCGCCGCGCTTGCACAAGGCCAAGCGATAGCGGTTCAGCAGGGTCTCGATCGTGTCCAAGTCGGTCACCTGAGTGCCTGAATGGCTGCCAAGGCCGTTGATGAAATTGGTTTCGTCGCGCTGGCTCCAGGCAAATTCTTTTGCTGGTATTGGTTGGGTTCTCATGTGTTCTCCAGTGGGCGGTTAATCGTCTGGGCAGGCCAGCTTTCGGTAATCGGGACGCTTCAATATCTGTTCGCGTTTCTTAATCCGTGCGCGCGCGGTGGCTTTGATACATGCAGCAATCACCCGCTTTTGCATGGCCACCTCAAATGGCTCACCCAGTGAAAGGAAGGCATGCGCAGCACGCAGTTCTTTTTCTGATGGCTCGGGCAGGGCGTTGCGGGTAACCATGCTCAATGCACTTTGCGATTCAGCAGGCCAGCGGGCACTGGGCCAATCAACTGGTCGTGCTGGTGGGCCAGTTCAAACAGATGCACGATGAACTGCACTGGGCGATCAATGATCTTTTCCGGCTGGGGTAGCTTGGTAGGTGCAACCCAACCAAACTTTGCCCAGGTAGCCTGCACATCGGTTTTGTTGCTCGGGATGTACTGAAAACTCGAATCCAAAAGGGTGCTCATGCAAACCTCCGTTAAGCAGCTACAAACTTGATGAATAGGGCGAAACTTGCCCACACGGTTACAACCAACGCCAAGGCAAAATTCAATTCGCGGTCTAGTTTTTTGAGATCTTGGTTTTGCGCATCGCGGGTTTTGGCAAGCCACACTGGGCAGGCATCGCCTTGCTCGCAGTTGTTGTTGCAGGGTGGGCAGCGGCTCATCGGCCCACCTTGACTGTTTGCACTTTCGCTTCAACCTGGGCGTTTTCCTGCCCAGCCCAATAGCCAATCGCAATGCCAAAGGCCAGTGCGTAGAAAATCACGGTGATTTGGTTTGTTTTCATTTTTAACCCTCATCCGATTCAACAGCATTTCCAATAAGCATTTGGCCCATGTGGGAAATTTTTCCAAGCGCTGCACCTTGTTCTCGCAGTTCAATTTTCGTCTTAGCAATTCGAATTTCTGCATTAAGGCTGTTGCTTATAGAATCCAGGCCCTTTGCCATAGCTTCTACATCGGCATGACTGATTTCCTTGCGTGCAAGTGCTAGCAAGCTGTTTCCAACGATTCGTCGAAGATCGCCATTTGTTTTGACTTCCTGCATCGCGCTTAGTGATTCGTTAAGTGTTTTTGCTGCTTTCATCAAGTGACCTCCTGATTTTTCGGGCTAAACGAAAAGTTAAAAGCTGTTCACTTTTCATCGAAATAATTTCATTGGGGATTTTCGATAGGGGAAGACCGATTATTTGTGCCGCATACTCCGGACCTGCTTCATTGCGAATTTTTCTCATCCTTGTTCGTTTGTTTGATGTCTTCACTGCACGTTGGCGTTGTCCGAATAGGGTTAATTTTCCAGAAGAGGAATCAATCGCTTTTGATTTGTATTTTTCACGGATTGCGTTGATTTTTTCTGGGTTCTTCTTAGCCCATTGCCTGCTATAGGCTGCTATCTTTTCTTTATTATTTTCTCTATAAATTTTTTTTGATTTTTTGACACAGTCTTTGCACCATGGAGCAATTCCATCTGGGCTACTGGCTTTTAAAAAAAAGCACGTGGCGTCTTTTTTAACGCTGCATTTGGTGCAAATTTTCATGCGCTTACCTGCTCTGGGTAAAGGGTGGGCATCAGATCTTCAAACTTGTCCAGCACTTTCAGCCGTTCAATTGCGCGGGTAGCACCTTCTCCGTTTACGCCTTCACGCTCGTTGACTGCTGCCCATTCGCATTTTTGTTCGGTTGTCATAAGGCCTAAGGCAAGTTGAATCAGCTTGTGGCAGTGCTTCAGGTGCCGAATGGTGTCGCGCAGGTAAATGCGGCGCATGGCTTTCATGCGGTTGATCGCTTCCTGGCGGCGAAATGAATACCCGATGGTTCCGTCAGCTGGCATTTCGTGCGCGCACTGTTCAGCCAAGCGCTGGCGCTGCTGCACTGTGAGCGTGCGAATGCCGTTGGTTGCAATAGTGTTGGCCGCTTTCAGTTCCGCGAAAGCCCAATCGGAAAGCCAGGCTTTCAAATCCACCGGGTTTGTAGGGTTTGGTGCTTGCTGGGGGAAAGTCTCTGATGTATTTGCCATCTTCGCCTCGCGGTTGTTGATGGCTGGAAATATAGCGCGGCTAACAATCAAAAGCAATAGCAAATGTTAATAATTTATGCAAAAAAAACCGTGCTTGGTTTGCACGGCTTTTGAAAATTCTTTTAAAAGCGTTTTGAAAGTCGCTTCGAATATAGATATCTGCGATTTTGGGTAAACCGTTTTTATTGAAGTTTGAGCATCGGTTTGCCGGTGGCTTTGCTGATCGTCAGGTAAAAGTCTTCAAGATCGCCTGTGTCTTCCCAGCGAACTACTCGCTCGGAATAGTCGTTCATCAGCTCGCGTGTGCCTTGAGTGTCTTGCTGATTGAGGCCCGCAATAATTGTGTAGGTTTGTGCGTTCGAATCAATTCGCTTGGCCTCGTGCAGCACCAAAGCTTTTGACCTAGCTTCTTTGCGCTTTTCTGAAAGGTTGGACGTGCGCAGATCAAGGGTTTCAATCACATGAAGCCTGCCGTTCATCAGCGCGAACTCTGCATTGACTTCGTCGCGCAGTTCGTACCTAGCCACAATTTCATGGTTTTTAATGTTTTTTCCTAGCCAGCCGTGTATTTGGAATTGATCTTTCACGTCCAAATGCAGGCGTGAAACATGTTCGCGGGTGGGTTTGTGGCGTGGCCGTGCCACTGCAAGGTGATCCATCAAGGTTGCCACCCTGGCTAAGTAGTCTGCGCTGTTGTCGAAAACAAAAGAACCTGGTTCATCCGGGATGGTCCAGCTTCCAAAGTTCTGCAAAAAACGCACGCGCCTTTCCGCCGGCTCTTCAAGCAGCAATTCAGGCAATGAGCTTTCCCATGAACGAATAGTTTCAATTTTTGCGTTCGGGTCCACCACCTTAACTTTCTTCAGGTCGTCGATGAAATGAACCCGGATATCATCGCCGCCGATGAATACAACAATCCCGATGTTCACGTGTTCAGACTTGAAACGCGATGGGTAGTGTGAAATTACGTAGTAGGTGGCGGTTTTCATATCCCAAGTGCCCGGGCCGTATCTAAGGCCCTGATCGTTGAAAATTCTTGCCACCAGTTTAGCAGGTGCTTGATGCGTTCGGGTGCGCACCAGGTTGGGTGTGCTGCGCTCAGAATTGTTTCAAAGGTTTGTGGGCTGATGGCCTTAAGTCCGTCAATCGTTGATCGAATTGACTCTCTGTCTTTTAAAAGCCCCCGCATGCCGCGCCAATTGGTCATTGTTACGCTTGTTGAATGGGCTGGCCAAGGGTCGAACAGAATACTTTGTGACCAATCAAATGCGACAACTCGGGTTGTTCTTGGGTTCGTTCTGAAAAGGTAATTTCCAAGGTGTCGGTCGGGGTTGGGTAAGAATTGATCGACAGCGGCGATTGAGTTGGTGTCGGCTTTGCCTTTGATGAATAGGGCAACCACTTCGCTTTGAGTCATTTCGCTTGCGTTGAATTGAAGTGCGCTTTCGTCCCAACGGGAACCAAAAGCCGTGTCCCCATTCGTTCTTATGACCTGGTCAAAGTCAGGGTGCGGAATTCCCAGTAGTTCGCAAAGGTTGTAGCAAATCCACTCCGTAAGCGCCGCCTCGGGTTCTTCGGGGGTACTGAATTTGACTGCGTATTTTCTGTCTTGCTGGTCAAAGCCGACCACCTTGAGCATTTTGGAAGGCCCGATGTAGGGCTGTTCAATCACCAACTTTGTTGGGAACAGGCTTTTTTGCATCCTTGGTTTTTCCGCTTACTTCTGTTGTTTTAGGGGGCTTGCCCGCGAAGTCTTTTGTCTCTACAGCAAGGTTGAATTTGCTAGGGTTGGTGATCGCCCTGATCAACTGATTTAATGATTTGAAAAGTATTTCAGAGTTTGCGTTTTCCTGAAGCTTTCCAATTAACTCAATTGTTTCAAGTACTTCAGGTCTGAGTTCAATCTTTTCTGAAATCAGCGTGGTGCTTCTGGATAGGTCGCGCTGCCTTTGTGCGACCGGCATATCAAAGTAGCCTTGCGCCAATCCAAGTTTGAGTTCAATTCGGTGTGCTCCAGCGTCGCCAAGATTCCGATAGCCGTTGACCCATTGATTGACTTGGGACGATGCAACACCGATAGCACGAGCGAATGCCGCTTGATTCCCATCAAAACGTTCGGATATTAATTTTGTCAATGTCAGTTGTCTGTTCATATGGCGATTGTAAGCAATGCTATATATACATAGGCTATTGTTAAAGTAATAAAGCAGTGCTATGCTTTTCCCAAATTTGGGGAACTGATAAATGGACTTAAAAGATTATTTGCATAGTCACGGGGCAATGGGTTTGGCTGCCATATTGGGCGTCACTCCTGGTCTAATTTCACAGTGGAAGCAAGGCGTTCGACCAATCAAAGTAGAACGCTGCGTCGGAATCGAACGCGCCACCAATAGGCAAGTCATGCGCTGGGATCTTCGCCCCAAAGATTGGTGGGAAATTTGGCCCGAGCTTATCGACCATCCTGACTCGCCGCCAATCAGATCCATCGCTGTTGAGGCCGAGTGATGTGCAAGTTACAGATCAAGCCATATGCCGATAAGTCCTTCTTTGCCCTCTCTGCCGGAAACACGTGCTTTGCAAATAGAAACACTGCCAACCCTTTCTTTTTCGCAACGCCGTCTGAAAGCTCTGGCGTCATTCCTATTGAGGTAACCCACAAGCTTTTTATCCACCAGTACTGCTACAGCCTTGTTGTCATGTTTGTTGGTGTCTTCATGCAGCAAAATTGCATCCAAGCCTTCCTCAGTACATTTGTCCCAAATCGATCTAAGCGCGGATTGGTAGTTCGATTCGCCAACCACTTCTTGATCAAAGCAGCCGCTGGTCGGCCAGCGATAGAGCTTTTCAGGCTGATCGATCAGTTGTTGCGTCAGGCTTCTAGTGCCGCCTTTAAATGCTTTGTAAGCCAGAAATGCGAGAAGTGTAATTACGGCAATAAAGATTTCCATTGTTTTCACCTGCTTTGGGTTTTGCAGGTTGCAGTATGCCATTTCAACCAAGCGCCCGCATGGCACCTTCATGCGCCTCCATAACCTCGTCTGGGTAACCCGAGTTCAGTAGTTCCACTTGGGTGGTTTCCATTGCTGTGTTCATTCGCTCTACGGTTGGTTCATCAAAACCACGCCGCAGGCTTTTGCACACATAAAAAACCGCGAGAACCATGCCTTGTGCAGTGTCGACCTGGTGTTGAAGGTCGCCCAGGCAGCGTTCAAGGCTCTCGATTCGAATCAGTAATTTTTCATCCATGCGCCAATGATTATCCATTTGCAATTGGCGCACAGCATCAGTTAAGGGGAAGACATGAAACAAAAGACCACACAAGAGTTGTCGATTCGGGATGCGGCGTACTACACGGTGCACGAATACGCGCCAGGCACCGTGGCCTTGGCGGCTCGAATGAAGCTGAATCAGCAAACGCTTTGCCACAAGGTGAACCCAAACAACACCAACCGCAACAACCTAACCCTTGAAGAGGCGGTCACCTTGCAGTTGATGACCGAAGACCATCGAATTCTGTTTTCCATGGCGTGCTTGCTTGGCTACTTCTGTGTGATCCAGGGAGGCGCTGCTGACGGCAACGTAACTACAGACATTGCCCAAACAATGCAAGACCTGGGCGACATGTTGAAGACGGTATCCGCATCGATTGCAGATGATCGCGTAACCGATCGTGAACTGCGCGAGGTGGACCACGCAGTGCTTCAGTTGATGGGCGACCTTAACCACTTGCGTGGACGCTTAGCCGACATGAACGAGGCGACACGCAGCATAAGGCCAGTGACGCTGCACGAGCAGGTACACAACAAAGCCCGCGCTTAGGTGAGGGTTGAATGCTGGAAATAAAAAGAAAGCGGGGTAGGCCACCAGGTGCACTGCGCCACTCTGTACTGCGGCTGCTGGCTGGTGGAGATAGAACTCTGGCCGAGATAGCAGCGCTGCTTAAAGAAGACCCGAGAAAGCTCAAATGTTGCATCAATCGATTGGTGGTTGATCGCGGCGAGGTGTTTGTCTGTAAAGAGCGCAGGCTGGTTTCCACCTGCAAAAAGCCAGTGAAGGTGTACACCGTGAATAAACCAGAAGAGGGGGCCTTGTGAGTACCAGAATAATGAATGCGTGTTGGGACCTTCAAATGTCGCCAGCACAAAAAGCTGTGTTGATCAGCCTTGCTGACAATGCGAATGACAGCGGGCATTGCTGGCCCTCGGTGGCATTAATTGCGCAGAGAACCTGCCTTTCCGTACGCGCTGTGCACAACGCCATTAAGTGGCTGGAATCCTCTGGAATTTTATCCGCTGATAGGTCTAATGGCAGGCACACAAAGTATGTCATTTCGGTCGAGAATTATGACAAACCCCGGCACGAGGTGCACCGGCGCCGCAAATGCACCGGCGCAGCAGATGCCGATACCCCTGCACCAGATGCCGGGGTACCCCTGCACGAGGTGCCGATACCCCTGCACCAGGTGCACACTAACCACCATGAACCACCATTAGAACCATCAAAGAACCAAAACAAGCCCGGTGGCTTCGACCCTGCAAATTATTTGCAGGCGCTCGGTGTTGCCAACACCACGATTACCGATTGGCTTGCCCACCGAAAAAAGAAAAAGGCCAACCCAAGCCAAACCGCCATCGATGAAATTGCAAGGCAGGCAGCCAGAGCAGGGATGAGTTTGGACGATGCATTGCGGGAAAGCTGTGCCTTAGGCTGGATAGGGTTCAAGGCCGAATGGGTAAAGCCAAACCGTTTGGCAAGGGTTGGTGGTGCGCAAGGTTCTGCGATGAACCAACAACGCCTTGAGATTGCCAACGCCATGTACCGCCAAACGAGGGGTGATGATGAGCGCACTATCGACGGCTAAACCCGGAAGCAAAGCACCTAAGTTCATCGAGCGGTTGTTTGAACGACTCCATGCCGATTACGGCACCCTTTGGCTTGATCGCTTTGTTGGGTTGGACATTGAGAATGCAAAGCTGACATGGGCCGCTGAGCTTGGCCAGTTGTCGGTTGATGAGATTGTTTACGGTCTATCTCGCTTGCCGCCCAAGTTCCCGCCGGGGTTGTCTGAATTCAAGGCGTTGTGCAGGCCGCCCGTTGATGCTGAGCGTGCCTGGCATGAAGCGGTGGCTGGTGCGGCCGCCCGTGAGCGTGGTGAGTTTGGCAAGTGGTCAAGCCCGGTGGTGTATTGGGCCTATGTGGAATTCGGTGCGTTCGATTTGAAACACAGATCATTCAAAGACTCGAAGGCTCGATGGGAGCAGGTGCTTGAGTTTGTTGGGCGTGTGCATGCGGAAGGTGGTCTTGAAGCAATACCTGAACCGGCACCTCAACTGCCCGCACCGGAACAAACCTATACCGAACCCCACGCGGCGCACGAGAACGTTGAGCGTGTGAAGCGCGCACTGGAAGACGCATTGAAGCCGCGTGGCGACTACAAGGATTGGGCGCGGCGAATGATTGCCAACCCTGAGGGCAAATCAATTACCTCATTACAAATGGCGCACAAGGCGCTTGGCCTTGAATACAAACCAAAACGAAAGGACTGAGATGAAACACATTGAACAGAAGCTTGTGAACTGGGGTGAATGGATGCGCCGGCGTGAAGACAACGGCCTTGGCTTTGGCAACAGCCCGATGGCGAGGCTGATGGGTGCAAGTGCCAGAGTGGACGCGTGCAGCAGCGTACCGGTTGATGAAATTGAAGCCAGTAAAACAGATTCAGCGGTGCAAAGCTTGCCGCGCAACCTTCGCCAGTACGCAGACCTTTGGTTTGTTCAGCAGCTGCCAGTGCGTGAAGTGGCGCGCAAAGGTGGTTGCGGCACGGCCACCGTGCAGGTGCGCATTGACCAGGTGGTGTTGGGTGTTGCACGTTGGTTTGAAGCAAGGCATCAGTTAATTGAGCAGGCCAAGCGCATGAGTGAGAAAAAAACAATTTCGAGCCTTGATACAAAACATGTTTAAATCAGCTATGCTTCGCGAAAGCTTTGACTCAAGTGGTTTGAAGCAGCGATAACCAGAAACAGGAATAACCCCAAGAACCCCGTAGAGCCTAGCTTTGCGGGGTTTTTGTTTGCCTATGCCAAAAGCAGCTTTAAAGCCTTGTGCCCACCCAAGTTGCAAAAAACTTGTGCACTACTCAAATCGATTTTGTGAGGTGCACGAAAAGGCAAACCAGAAGGCAGTTGATGCCAACCGTGGCACTGCCCACCAGCGGGGTTACACCCGTACCTGGCGCGAAGCACGTGAGCAATACCTTCGGCTGCACCCTTTGTGTGTGGCCTGTTACAAGCTGAACTTGATTACCCCAGCCAAAGAAGTGGATCACATTGTTCCGCACAAGGGCGACATGAAGTTGTTCTGGGATCAGACCAACTGGCAAGGCCTTTGTAAACCGTGCCATAGCGCAAAAACTGCTACAGAAGATGGTGGTTTTGGGCGCTGGAAAAAACGGGGGGCGGGGTAAAAGTTAAGGGGTATTGCTAGTAGACCGCCGCCCCCATATTTATTTTGCGAGCGCAAGTTTTGGAGGGGGGTATACCAAAGGAAAGGTAACAATATCATGGGATTACGCGGACCACAACCAAAACCCAACGTCCTGAAATTCACGAGCGGCAACACCGGAAGGCGACCGATCGAGATGGATGGAGTCAACCCACGGGTTGAAATTCCAACGCCACCAAAGCACCTGGGCCGAGAGGCCTTGAAGGAATGGAAGCGCATCACCCCGTTGCTTGAGGAGCTGAATTTGATCAGCGGCATTGACCGCACTGCGCTGGCCATTTACTGCCAGGCGGCGGGTCGGCTGTTCGAATTGGAAATGGCTTTTGAAGGTGCGGTGAAGGTTCGGATGAATGCCAGCAAAAAACTGGACTATGCCCAGGCCGTGAGCATGGTGAGCACTAGCAGCACGCCCAATGGGTTTGAGCAGCAAAGTGTGATTGTTCAGTTGATCAGCAAGCACCGCGAGCAGGTGCACAAGTACTTGCAGTCCTTTGGCCTAAGCCCAAGTGCACGCGGGCGCATTCAGCCCTCAAAGAACGATGGGCAAGCCAGCTTGTTTGGCGATGATGAAAAGAAAGGCTGGGGTCAGTTCTAAAGCAGCATGAAAAATTATTCCGAGATTGCCCGCCAGTACGCCTTGGACGTAGTGGCCGGGAAAGTCTCGGCCTGCAAGTTTGTGCACCTTGCCTGCAATCGACACCTGGCAGACCTTGAAAAGCAAGGTGTGGGCGGTTGGCCATACGTGTTTGATGAATCGAGAGCCAACCGGGTTTGCGCATTCATCGAAATGCTTCGCCACACCAAGGGCAAGTGGGCACGCAAGCGCGAACAAATTGTGTTGGAGCCGTGGCAGTGCTTCTTGGTGTGCGTGCCGTTCGGTTGGCTGCATGCGGAAACGCAGCTGCGCCGCTTTCGTGATGTGTATGTTGAGGTGCCACGGAAAAACGCCAAGTCCACCCTGGTGAGCGGAATTGCGCTGTACATGCTGACGGCCGACAACGAACCAGGCGCTGAGGTGTATGCGGTTGCCACCACGCACAAGCAAGCTCGCTTGGTGTTTGATGACAGTCGCCGCATGGCACGCATGGACCCTGATTTTTGCCGGTACTTTGGCGTGGAGGTTCAGCAGCACGGCTTGATGGTTGAGGATGAGGGCAGCAAGTACATACCGCTGAGTGCCGAGGGTTCAACGCTCGATGGCTTGAACGTGCACTTTGCATCG
Organism: Limnobacter sp. CACIAM 66H1; assembly: GCF_001601825.1. Lineage (GTDB taxonomy): Bacteria > Pseudomonadota > Gammaproteobacteria > Burkholderiales > Burkholderiaceae_B > Limnobacter. Next base: position 86,013 of record NZ_LUJK01000007.1, read on the forward strand.
GTTGATGAACTGCACGCCCACAAAACCCGCGATGTGTACGACGTAATCGACTCTGGCCGGGGGTCGCGTGAGCAGCCCATGATCTTTGCCATTACCACGGCGGGTTCAAACCGGGCTGGAATTTGTTACGAACGCCGCGATCACCTGGTTAAGGTTTTGAACGGCACATTTAAAGACGACACCACGTTCGGGATCATCTACACAATTGACGATGGTGACGATTGGACAGACCCCGAGGTGTGGCGCAAGGCCAACCCAAACTACGGTATCAGTGTCTCACCCACCGACATGGAGGGCGCTGCCCGGTATGCGATGAGCATGGCCAGCAAACAACCTGAGTTCTTGACCAAGCGGTTGAACGTTTGGGTAAACGCCGATGCGGCGTGGATGGATATGCGGGCTTGGGATGCCTGTGCTGATAGCACTCTTGAGTTGGCCCAGTTTGAAGGCGAGGAGTGTTACCTCGGCCTTGACCTGGCCAGCAAGGTAGACATTGCCGCGAAGCTTTACCTGTTTGAGCGTGAAGGGATCATCTACTTTTTTGGTAGTTACTGGCTGCCCGAGCGTGCGGTTGAGAATGAATCAAACAGCCAGTACCAGGGCTGGGCAAGGCAGGGCTTGTTGAATGTAAGCCCAGGCGATGTGACCGATTACGACGATATTGAGTCGAGCATTCTTGAAGACCAACGGCGGTTTGAATTGCGTGAGGTGGGGTTTGACCCGTTTCAGGCTACTCAGCTTTCCTCGCACCTGATTGAGGAGGGCGTGCCGATGGTTGAAGTGAAACCCACGGTGCTGAACTTCAGCGAACCAATGAAGCAGTTGGAAGCATTGGCGTTAAGCGGCAAGTTGCGACACAACGGATGCCCGATTTTGACCTGGATGGTTTCCAACGTGGTTTGCCACACCGATGCAAAAGACAACATTTACCCGCGTAAAGAGCGGCCAGAAAACAAGATCGACGGCGTGGTTGCGGCGCTGACTGCCCTGAACAGGCAGATGGCCAACCAAAGCGATTACGTCGATGTACCCTTTCAGACCCTGTAACTATGTGGCCATTTTCAAGTAATCAAGAGGTGCCGCCTGCACCCGCTCGCCTTGAGCCAGTGTTGAATCAGCAAAGTGCTGACAGTGCCCTGGTGAAGAGCGGCGACTTCCGGGTGCTGGATATTTTCGGCATGGGCAGCATGGCCGGCGGTGTGGTTGTGAATGAAAAAACCGCCATGCAGTTAAGCGCGGTGCATGGCTGCGTGCGGGTGATTACAAGCGCGTTGTCGATTCTTCCCTTGCATTTGTATCGCGAGGGGGATGATGGTCGAGAGCGTGACAATGCTCACCCGCTTAGAAAGCTGTTAAACCTGCAACCCAACCCACGGTTTACAAGCTCGGCGTTTCGCAAGTATGTGGGCAAGTCGAACCTGTTGCGTGGTGATGGCTTCGCCGAAATTCTGCGCGGTCGCGGTAATGTGATCGCTGGCTTTTTGCCACATCACCCAGATGATGTAATGGTCGAGCGCCAAGGCGAGCGCCTTCAGTACTACGTGTTGGACCAAGGCAAAGCACGCGGTGTGCAGCAAGAAGACATGATCCACATTCCCGGGCTGGGTTTTAACGGTGTTCGCAGTGAATCGGTTGTGACTCACTACGCTCGCAATGCGGTGGGTGGTGCGCTGGCCGCAGATCGCCATGCTTCCAAGTTCTTTGAAAGCGGAACTATGCAGCGCTTCGGTATCGAGCAGAAGGGCAAGATGAGCCCTGAGGGAATCGAGGCTCTCCGCAATCAATGGGTTGATACGTATGGTGGCTCCAACAATTCGAACAAGCCCCTGTTGCTCACAGAAGGCGCTCAGATTAAAGAGCTATCCCTCAGCGCAACCGATGCCCAGTTGCTTGAAACACGTGCTTTCAACGTTGAAGATATCTGCCGCTTTTTTGGTGTGCCACCCCACATGGTTGGCCACACTCAAAAGTCCACCAGTTGGGGCACTGGTATTGAGCAACAGTCAATCGGTTTTGTTGTGTATTGCTTGCAGCCCTACCTGACTGATTTTGAGCAGGAACTAAACCGCAAGTTGTTCCCCAATGAAGACCGCTTTTTCGAATTTGAAACAGGTGGCTTGTTACGTGGTGATTCCAAGGCGCAGTCTGAGGCTTTCCGTGCCTCATTGGGTGGCTCCAACGGACCTGGTTGGCAAACAGTCAATGAAATCCGAAAGCTGAAAAATTTAAAGCCGATACCTGGTGGTGATGTATTGGTGACATGGAATGGGCCTGCTGGCCCAAACGCCGAACCCAAAGAAGAGCCCGTTGATGAAGTACCTGCGGAGCCAAAACCGGAGCCCGCAGAGGATGAATGAACTTGATGTATTCAAAGCCATGTTGCAAGTAGGGCAGGGCCTGCCAGCGTATGTAGGCGCTTTGGTCGCAGGCTTTCTAGGCAGCTGGGTTTATCTCAAAAAGATTGGCAAAGCTGTAACAAAGGATGAGGCAGAAACCTCAACCTACAAACTGCTGATCGACGATAACAAACGCCTTTCGGGGCTGGTGAAGTCCATGGGTGCTGAGTTGACCGAATTGAAAATCAGCTATGCCCTTGATCGAGAAAACATGCAAAAGCAATTGTTCTTGGAGCGTGAAACCTGCTTCAGAGAAATGGCCGAGCTTCGCGTGAAGCTTGAAAACCTTGAGCGCAAGGTTCGCCAGTACGAACCATCAAACCCAACTTAACGGGGTAATCACCATGTTGAAATTCCAGTTCCGCTTGCTCCAGGGCGCGGCGGCTAAGCCGTTTTACGCCATCAAAAACGAGGGCGTGCCCACCATTTACATCTATGACGTGATCAGCGATATGTGGGGCGTTGGTGCGCAGCAGTTTGCAAATGACATCAACGCGATTGACGCGCCTGAAATCCATGTGCGCATTAATTCACCAGGTGGTGATGTGTTCGCGGCCAAAGCAATGGTTGAGCAAATGAAAGGCCACAAAGCAAAGATTGTGGCGATCATCGACGGCCTTGCCGCCTCTGCTGCCACCACAATTGCCATCGGTGCCGATGAGGTGCGCATGGCCCCAGGTGGCCAGTTCATGATTCACAACGCTTGGTCGTTTGTTGGCGGTGATTACCGCGACATGGCACGCATGTCCGATGTGCTGAAAAAGGTAAATGATTCCATTGTTCAGGAATACGCGGGCAAAACCGGCAAGTCGCAAGCCCAGATTGAAGACTGGATGAATGCAGAAACCTGGTTCAACGCTGACGAAGCGCTGGCCAACGGCTTCATCGATTCAATTGTTGAGCATGCCCCCAAAGCCACAAATATGTGGGACCTGTCTGGATACGACAAGGTACCCAAGGCGCTTTTGGAAAACCAGCCAACCAATGATGAGAACTTTGATATTGAGCACCTTCAACGCCATTTGAAGATGCTGGAAAGAATCGCTTAAACCAGCTCCTGCTGTTTGCGAAACGGGCCCGCCATGTGCGGGCCTTTTTATTTTGGACTAACCAATGAGGAAATCACTATGAAAGTCCTAGCCGAATTGCGGGAGAAGCGAAACTCCCTGGCAGTAGAAATGCGCAGCCTGTTGGACAACAACAAGGACAAGTGGAACAAGGAACTGCAGGCCAAATACGATGAGTTTGACAATGCGCTTCAGGATGTTGATCACCAGATCAAGAGCACCCAGCGCATGATGGACCTGGATGCCGAGGCTAAGTTTGGCATTGGCGAAGGTAACCCCACACCCAAGCAGGAAAACAAGGTTCAGGCTTTGTATTCCAAGTGGCTTCGCCATGGCGACAAAGCCATTACTGCTGAAGAATGGACAGCCATTCGAAACACGATGAGCACCACCACTGGTTCCGAGGGTGGTTTCACCGTTCAAACCGATGTGTCTTCCACGTTGATTGACGCGATGAAAAGCTACTCGGGCCTGCGTTCAAGTGGCCTGTGCGAAATTATTCGCACTGAGAAGGGCAACGAGCTGAGCTTCGCCACTTCAGATGGCACAGCCGAAGAGGGCGAGATTGTCGCTGAAAACGGTGCTGCTACAGATGAGGATGCAAGCTTTGGCTCTATCAGTATCCCGGTGTACAAGTTCAGCTCCAAGGTGGTCACTATTCCAATTGAGCTGCTGCAAGACTCAAGCGTGGATGTTGAGGCGATGGTGCGCAATCGCATTGCGCAACGTTTGGGTCGCATCACCGAGCGCAAGTTCACTGTGGGTACTGGTACTTCCGAGCCCCGTGGTTTGGTGACTGCTGCAACCGTTGGCGTAACTGCCGCCACTGGCAACGCCGCAGCGGTGACCTACGATCACTTGGTTGACCTGGAGCACTCTGTTGACCCGGCTTACCGCAACAACACCTGTGCGTTCATGTTTAATGATTTGACTTTGCGTTATATCCGCAAGATCAAAGATACTCAGGGCCGCCCGATTTTTGTGCCTGGCTACGAAACTGGTGTTCCAGGTGGTGCCCCGGATACCTTGATGGGCCGTGCCATTGTGATCAACCAGTTCATGGCGGACTTGGGTGCAAACGCAAAACCAATCGGCTTTGGCGATTTGTTCCATTACAAGATTCGCGATGTGATGGCTATGGAGCTTTTCCGCTTCACCGATTCCGCTTACACGAAGAAAGGCCAGGTAGGCTTCTTGGCCTGGGCTCGCCATGGTGGTAACTACGTGGATGTGGGTGGTGGCTTCAAGGTTTACCAGAACAGCGCAACCTGATCTTTTTCTGAAATGTCTCCTCCCTTCATTTGAATGGAGTTCGTGGCCGGGCAAGTCCTGGCCACTTTTTTGTGGAGCAACACCATGTCCAAGAATACCCAAGCTGCCAAAACCGAAGAACCCAAAGTTGAGCCGGTTGTTCAAACCCCGAGCGATGCGCCCGAGAGTGCTCCGCTGGCTGAGACTGTCAAGATGTTCGATGCAGTAGAAAACGAGGCGATAGCCAAACTTGCTGATCCTGATGAACAGGGCGAAGAGCACCTTGTTGAAGTTCGCGTGCTGACACTTTGCCAACTTGGCGTAGCCAATGATGTGGCCGAGGTACCCAAAGGCTCATTGCCTGGCTTGAAATCGCTGGGTTATGTGGATGATCACCCTGATGCGGTGGCATTTGCCAAGTCACTGAAAGCACCCAAGGCATAACGGGAGAAGTTTGTGCGCACCTTTCAAAGTCGCCCGGATTTCATCGAGCGCAAGGAGTGGGTATCCCAAGAGGAGCCTGTGACGGCTGCAGAGGTGAAGTCGCAGCTTCGTTTTGTGTTTGACAACGAAGATGCGCTGATCGGCGGGTACATTGCAAGTGCACGCGACCGTTGCGAGGCTGAGTTAAACCGCAAGCTTCGCAGGCAGCGTGCAGAGCTAACCTACAGCGCTTGGGGCACCGGTTTGCGCCTTGATCGCATGGGCCATGACGTTGAAATTGAATCCATCACGTATGTGGACACGGCCGGTGCAGTTCAAACCTTGCCCAGCACTGACTATCGCATCAAGAAAGAACACTTGCTTCTGGTGTTGCCAGCCATTGGCAAGGACTGGCCAGCCCTGAACTGCCAAGAGCCCACAATTGTGGTTACGGTGACTGCGGGGTGTGCAGCGGCTGCGGACGTACCCCAGCCGGTAAAAAACTGGATTATGGCTGTGGCCGCAAGCATGTTTCGCAGTCGTGAATCGCACAGCGACAAGACCATGACCGAGCTTGAATTCATCGGCGGGTTGCTCGACGACTACCGAATCAACATTGTGTAGGGCCGCGTCATGATTCTTGAAGCAGGTAAGAAAAACACGCCAATTACCATTCAGGCCAAAGTGAAGGCCCAAAGCCCAAGCGGCGCGGTTACGCACGTTTGGCAAAACATTCCTGTGACGCCGCAAGTGTGGGCCGAGAAGTTTGACCGCAGTGGTGTGCAGGGTTTTGTGTCAAATCAAGACCTGAGCAAGGTAACCGCACGGTTTCGTATTGATTACCGTGAGGATGTGGTGGCCGAAATGCGTGTGGTGTGCAAGGGCAAGTACTACAACATCCACTACGCCCTGGATATTACCGGCCAGAACGAATACCTGGAGCTGATGTGCGAAACCGGGGCGAACGATGGTTAAGAGCGGTGCCCAAATTCAGGGTATGGATGAGCTGCTTAAGAACTTCCGCGCCCTGCATGATGATTTGAAGTTGAAAGCCGCTGCCGCTGCTGTTGCTGGCGGCGCAAGGCTGGTGGCTAACGAGGCCAAGAAAAACGCCCAGGCCCAAGGCCTTGAATCGTCGGGTGCTCTGCTGGAAAACATCGCAATCAAGCGCGAGAAAACAGGCCGCGACCGCATTCAGTACAACGTGGGTGTGCGTCATGGCAGCAAATCGAAAAACGCGCGGAAAGTCGTTCATTACCGTGGAACAAGAAAAAAGGTCACCTATGAAAACGACCCGTTTTACTGGTGGTTTCATGAGTTCGGTACCAGCAAGATGCCAGCTCGACCGTTTATGCGCCCAGCCTTTGAGGCCAATGTAGAGAAAGTAAAGCAGGCTATGGCCAACCGGCTGCGCAGCAGCATTGAAAGGTTCAAGAAGAGATATGGACGCAATACTGTTCGCAGCACTTAGCCCGTTGTTCGCATCGCGGGCCTACCCGGTAAAGTTGCCTGAGGGCGCTGTGTACCCCGCATGCACCTACCAGTACATTGGCAATACCGAAGAGCCTTTTGTGGACGCTGGGCAGTTGATCGAGCGTTTGCGGGTTCAGTTGAACATTTATACGAAGGATTACGACCAGTGCAGCGCTTTGCGCGCGCAGGTGATAGAGGAGCTTCGTGGTTTGAATGAGTTCATGGAGCAAAACTTTGATTCAAACGGGTATGAGCCCGACACCCAATTGTTTACCTGGCTCATTGACATGAGCTTTAGATACCAGCCGTAAACCCCACCCACCTTTTTAGAAAACCTCACCGAACCCTTTGGGCAGTTCGGCGGGAACCTTTTATCGAATTGCCCTGATTTGGAGGAACTTGTCATGGGTTTGAATATGCGTAATTCAGTTTTGCTTGCAAAGCTGGAGACTACCCCGGGTGTGGATGCAACTCCCACTGGGGCTTTGAATGCCATCTTGGCCAAGGCGGTGAATGTCTCGCCATTGGAGCAAGATTCAGTGCAACGTGATTTGCAGCGCCCATACTTTGGCAACGATGAGCAAATTCCCGTGGGTACACGAATTGCCATTACGTTTGAGGTGGAGCTAGCCGGGGCTGGCACCGCTGGAGATGCGCCTGCATACAGTCCGCTTTTGCTTGCATGCGCGCATTCGGAAACAATAACCATGAGTGCGGATGCCACACCCGTTCCAATCGATGCGCGTTACAAGCCCATCACGGAAAGCCCTGATGCACAAAAAACCGTCACCATGATTTACAACCTTGATGGTGTACAGCACAAAGCGCTTTACTGCAAGGGCACGGTGTCATTTGCCTTTGATGCGCGAGGTATTCCTGTGATGCGATTTGCCTTCACTGGCCTGTATGCCGACGTAGTTGACGCTTCTGTGGTGGGTGTTGATTTCAGTGCTTTTATCAAGCCCAAGTCGGTTAACTACCGTGACACCCCAAGCTGCACTTACTTTGGTCAAAGCATTGTTGTTCAGTCTTTGTCCTTGGATGTTGGCTTGCAAGTGGTGTATCGCAACCTGATTGGTTTTGAGGGGGTTCGAATTACCGACCGCGCAGCTCGCGGTGCGTTGAGCTTTGAATATCAGAAGGTCATTCAGTACAACTGGTTCCAGAAGGTGAAGAACAATGAAAGCGGAGCGTTGAACCTGGTGCACGGTACTGTGGCCGGCAACATCATT
>NZ_LUJK01000008.1 GCF_001601825.1 Limnobacter sp. CACIAM 66H1
TGGCATTCCCTCTGCAATGTTGGCCGTTCCACCCAGCGCTACGATCTGACCTTTCAACTCGAGCAGCAAACGTTCCGCGGTCTTTTTGCCAATACCGGGAATTTTCACCAAACGGGCTGTTTCCTGACTTTGCACTGCCAACAGAAAGTCGTTGGTGGAAATGGAAGACAGAATTGCAAGCGCAGTTCGAGGCCCAATGCCAGATACCTTGATCAAGGTTTTGAACAGGTTTTTCTCAGCGATATTTTGAAAGCCGTACAGGGTGTGAGCGTCTTCGCGCACCACAAGGTGGGTGAGCAGTGTGCAGCTGCCGTTGATTTCCGGCAGGTTGAACAGTGTGCTCATGGGCACCTGCAGCTCATAGCCTACGCCTTGGACATCGACCAGAATCCAGGGTGCATTTTTTTCCAGCAAAATGCCTTTCATGCGACCAATCATTGCAGTTTCTCCACACTGTTCATAATCACAGTAAACTGAATTTGATTATACGCCAAGCGAAGTCATTTCCAGCTCGTGCGGCCCTTTCGGGTGCGGGTTTTGAAAATACTGGTAGGCAAATCTTTATTGGCCAGTGCGCCCAACAGCCTGCTGCTTTGTGCATGGGTTAATGCTGCTGCCAAGGCGTCGGCCGCATCCGCAGATGGGTGGGCAGGCAGTTTCAGCAAACGCTTCACCATTTCCTGTACTTGTTCCTTGTTGGCTTTGCCATGCCCAACAATTGCCTGTTTGATTTGCAACGCCGTGTATTCGGTGACTGCCAAGCCGCTGTGGGTCAGTGCGGTCAGCACAGCACCTCGTGCTTGCCCCAACAGCAGAGTTGATTGGGGGTTCACGTTCACAAATACTTTTTCAACCACTGCGACGGTTGGCTTGTATAACTCAGACAACTCGCACAAACCGGAAAACAAGGTGTGCAAACGGTCAGGGAGGGAGGCCTCGGAATTGGAACGGATCACACCACTGGCCACGTAAATTTGCTGGCTTTCAATGATGTCGACCACACCGTAACCTGTGATGCGCAGGCCTGGGTCTATGCCAAGTATGCGCATCACAGCTGGGTGTGTGAGGTGTTGAAATTAATGGCGGAAATGGCGCACACCAGTGAGCACCATCACGATGTCGCGCTCATTGGCCGCGGCGATCACTTCATCATCCCGCATCGAGCCACCGGGCTGAATCACGCAGCTTGCGCCAGCGTCAACTACGACATCCAAACCATCGCGGAAGGGGAAGAATGCATCGGATGCAACAGCGCTGTCGGCCAGAGTCAGGCCCGCGTTTTGTGCTTTGATGGATGCGATGCGTGCTGAATCAACGCGGCTCATCTGGCCAGCGCCAACACCCATGGTCATGCCGTCTTTGCAGAATACGATTGCATTGCTCTTTACAAACTTGGCGCAGCGCCATGCAAACATCAAATCTGACCATTGTTGCTCGGTAGGCTGGCGTTTGCTGACCACTTTAATTTCACTTTGCTGCACGTTGCGTTCATCGGGGCTTTGCACCAGCAAGCCGCCACCCACACGTTTGTAATCAAACTTGTGCATGCCGGTCTCGACTGGAATCTCAAGCAATCGAACGTTTTGCTTGGCAAAAAATACTGCGCGGGCAGCTTCATCGAATGAAGGCGCAATCACCACTTCGACAAACTGTTTGGCCACAGCTTGCGCGGTGGCTTCATCGACTGGACGGTTAAAGGCAATGATGCCGCCAAAGGCAGAAGTGGGATCTGTTTTGAAAGCCTTGTGATAGGCATTCAATGTGCTTTCAGCCACAGCGACGCCGCAGGGATTCGCGTGCTTGATGATGACGCAGGCCGGTGCCTCAAAAGTTTTGACACATTCCCAGGCGGCATCGGAATCGGCAATGTTGTTGAAGCTCAATTCTTTGCCTTGCAACTGGCGGTAGTTCGCCAGCAAACCCACGGGCGCCTTGGCTTCGCGGTAAAAAGCAGCGCTTTGGTGCGGGTTTTCGCCGTAGCGCATGTCTTGCACCTTGTGAAATTGCATCGAGAGTACTTCAGGATACTCAATTCGAGCGGGAGTATCTTCGAGTGCCCCTTCCGTGCCTTCCAGACTGGTCAGGAAGGCAGCAATCGCACCGTCGTAACGGGCGGTGTGCGCATAGGCTTTCGCTGCCAAACCACTGCGGGTTTTCAGTGTGGTCGATCCGTCATTGCTTTTGATTTCATCGATGACTTTGTCGTAATCGGCTGGGTCAACAATGATGGTCACGCCAGTGTAGTTTTTGGCAGAAGCACGCACCATCGCCGGGCCGCCGATGTCGATGTTCTCGATCGCATCTTCCAGTTTCACATTGTCACCAGCGGTGGCTTTGTCGAATGGGTACAGGTTCACTGCTACCAAATCGATTGCGCCGATGCCGTGCTCTTCCATGGCATCCAGATGGCTTTGCAAATCGCGTCGCGCCAATATGCCACCGTGAATTTTCGGGTGCAGCGTTTTTACACGACCATCCATAATTTCCGGGAACCCGGTGTGACTGCTCACTTCCTTCACGACCAAGCCTTTTTCAGCCAGCAGTTTGGCAGTTCCGCCAGTGGATAGAATTTCCACGCCGCGTTCGGCCAATGCTTTGGCCAGTTCAAGAATGCCGGTTTTGTCGGATACGCTGAGCAGCGCACGTTTGATGGTTGGATTTGATGTCATGGTTTCATGTGCCGGTTTTTATGCGGCTGGAAAAATAAAAAATCAGATGAGGCCGTGTTGCTGCAGTTTCTTGCGCAGTGTGTTGCGATTGATGCCCAACATTTGGCTTGCAATGGTTTGGTTCATATTGGCTTTTTCCATGACCACTTCAAGCATGGGGCGTTCCACCGCAGACAACACCATGTCGTAAACCGACTTGGCACATTCACCCTCAAGGTCGTCGAAGAACTTGTCCAGGTTGCTGCGGATGCACTCGGATATGGTGATGGGGCTTAGATCACTGTCATTGGGTTTCATGCTGCCAATCTTCTTGTTTGTGTTGGTTGGAGTGAATCGTTTGCAGCGGCGAAGTACTGCTGGCCGCTTGATAACCAGTTCAGAAAAAATTCATCAACAATGCGCAACTGTTCGCTTGTGGTTTGCGCCAACATCAGTTGGTCGACCACGCTGTTGTTTTTTCCGGCTGGGCCGCAAAGATACCATTGCAAATGCTTTCGGGCGGTGAGCATGCCCGTTTTCTCTCCATAAAATTCGTGATGATCACGCAGGTGATGCATCATGACTTCATGGGCTTCTTGCAGTGTGGGTGGATTCAGGTGTTCACCCGTTTTCAGGTAATGCAGTACTTCTCTAAAAATCCAGGGATTGCCTTGGGCTGCCCGGCCTATCATCAGGCCGTCTGCGCCCGTGTACTCCAGCACGTGTTTTGCCTTCTCAGGGCTGGTGATGTCGCCATTGGCTATGACCGGAATATTGACTGCCTGTTTCACGGCCTTGATGGTGTCGTACTCGGCGTCACCTGTGTACCCACAGGCGCGGGTGCGGCCATGAAGCGTGAGAAGGGAAATGCCAATAGACTCCGCCATTTGCGCAATGTGAATGGCATTCTTGTGTTCCGGTGACCAACCTGTGCGGTACTTCAGGGTAAGTGGTACGCCGCGTTGTTCGCATTCAGCGTGTACTGCTTTCAAGATTTGCTCGACCAAACTTTCGTTTTGCAACAGGGCTGAACCTGCCGCGACTGCACACACTTTTTTTGGCGGGACAGCCCATATTGATGTCGATGATTTGTGCGCCGCGTTCAATGTTGTAGGCAGCGGCATGCGCCATCATTTCCGGGTCGGCCCCTGCAATTTGTACTGCGATGGGTTTGGTTTCGCCATAGTGGTTCAACCTGCGCGTGCTTTTGTCAGTTTTCCACAAAGCGGGGTTGCTTGCGGCCATTTCCGACACAGCATGTCCCGCGCCCAGTTTTTTGCATAACTGGCGGAAGGGGCGATCTGTCACGCCGGCCATTGGGGCCAAGAACAGATTATTTGGAAGTGTTAAATGAGCAATGCGCACGTTGCACAAAATTTAAGCAAATTTCGAGCAGCCCATTGTAACGGGCGGTGAAATTTTATTCGACCCTAAAACAGGAAAAAAACGGAAATTTTTTACTTGACTTCTGTTTGTCAAAGTGGGCGGTAAGGCCTTGCTTGCCATGAGGGCAAACAAGGTTTTTGAACACCTTCAATTATGCAGGCTTTGATACCTGAATCAACTCGATTTTGTAACCGTCCGGGTCGGTCACAAATGCAATCACCGTGTTTCCACCTTTCACCGGGCCTGCTGCACGCGTTACGTTCCCGCCAGCTTCTGTGATGCGTTCGCACTGCGCATAAGCATCCTCCACTGCAATTGCAATATGCCCGTATGCAGTGCCCAGCTCATAGCTGCTAACGCCGTGGTTGTAGGTCAGTTCAAGCACTGCACCGTCCAGTTCGCTGCCATAGCCCACAAAGGCCAGTGAGTAGCCTTGATCAGCCCGTTCAGTGGTGCGAATCACCTGCATACCCATCACCCTGGTGTAGAAGTCAATAGAGCGCTGAAGATCGCCAACGCGCAGCATGGTGTGAAGAATTCTCATAACACGGGTACCTCAGCGGGATTCATTTTTGACAGTAATTTGTGCGGTTCCTGATAGCCGGGCATCAGGCTTTCAACCACAGCCCAAAAGCGTGCGCTGTGATTCATTTCAACCAGATGAGCCAGTTCGTGAGCAATGACATACTCGATCATTTGCGGTGGATAGTGTACCAGGCGCCAGTTCAGGCGAACTTCCCGGCGGCTGTTGCAACTGCCCCAACGCGAACTCGGGCTGCTCAAATGAATTGAAAAGTTGGGCAAACGTTGCGCTGTGGTTTGACGGTCAACCAACTTGGAGGCCATGTGTGTAAACACCTCTTTGGCATGCGCCTTAAGTACTTTTTCGATGATTTTGTCGCGTTGCGCCGCACTGTCGCAGGTTGGCACAGCGATGCTTTTTGTCCAAGGGTTTAGCAGGGCTTTGCTTCGCGCCGGCAGGGTTTCCAAATGGTAGGCTTCGCCTCGAATTGGAATGGGCTTGCCTTCCTCGAGCAAGGTAGACAGAGAAACGGTTTGTTTGCTGCGGGTTTCCCATTGCCTTAACCGTTGCTCAATCCACGTCGATTTGCTGGCAATGATATTGTGCAGTTCTGTGATGGACAGGCGCAGTGGTGCCGAGATTTGCAAACCATCGTCGCCGATCAGGAAACCAACCGATTTGCGCTTGCTGCGTTTCAAGATGTAGCTGCAAACTCCCCACGGCAGTTCAATGCTCCGAACTTCAGTGGGGTTGGGTGCTGCTGAGAAACGCATGTTTTACTTGTCGCCTTTGGGTACCAGTGGTGTGTCGTCGCTGGTGTAGCGGTGAGGACTGATTTTGTGCATTTCACCTTCGATCCAGTTTTCAACCACCTGCATCAAGCTATCGGCATCATGGCCCTCTGGCGAGATGGGTGTGCCAAATCGCAAGGTGACAGTACCCGCTTTTTTGAAGAAACCTTTGCGTTTCCAGTACTCTCCAGCATCATGCGCAACTGGCACGACGGGAGTACCGGTTGCGACGGCCAGCCGTGTTCCCCCGGTTTTATAGCGGCGTTTGTAACCCACAGGCACGCGCGTGCCTTCGGGAAAAAACATCATCCACGCACCTTCTTTCATGCGTTTGCCCGCCATGGTCTTTACCTGCTCGAATGCTTCAACACCATTCTTGCGATCGATAGGCACCATGCGCAATACCCACAAAGCCCAACCAAAAAATGGCACGTACTGAAGTTCCTTCTTGTATACCAGACACAGTTGACGCGGCAACAAATTGGCAGGAATTGCAAAAGTTTCCCAAGCGGACTGGTGCTTGGCCAGAATGATCGCACCCGTGTTGGGCAAATGTTCCATGCCCTCGATGTTGTACTGGATGTTACACAGCAGGCGCAGCATGCGAATGTTGATGGCATTCCACCAGCAGGCGAAAACATACCTGTTTCGAATCGAAATGAAAGGTGAGACCAAAAGCAAGAGCGTCGCGTGGATGGGCGTGTACACCACGACGTAGATAAAAAACAGGACAGAACCAATGAAGGATCTCACCACAAGCCTCCGAGCCAGTTTTAGTTGTTATCGATTATTTGCGAATGGATCGTCGGGCACCAAATGCTCGGCGACTTCAACCAGATTGTCGAACACCAAGGTGCCTTTGGGCAATTCGTCCTTGCTTTTTTCCAGTGTTTTTTTACCTTTGCCAGTTTTCACCAGAAAGGTGGTGCAACCCATGCTGGCACCAGCCTGTAGATCGCGCAGTGAATCGCCCACACAGGGTACGCCTTCCAGATTGAAACCGGTTCTTGCCTGAATTTCTTGAAACAAGCCAGGCTTGGGCTTGCGGCAGTTGCATTTGTCATCGGGACCATGTGGGCAAAAGAAAATACCCTCAATGTGCCCGCCAGCAACGCCCGCCAATTCATGCATTTTCTTGTGCATGGCCGAAAGGGTTTCAAGATCGAACATGCCGCGTGAAATGCCACTTTGATTGGTGGCCACTACCACCCGAAAACCACCGCGATTCAATCGCGCTATGGCCTCCATGCTGCCAGGAATTGGAATCCACTCATCCACCGACTTGATGTACTCGTCCGAGTCTTCATTAATGACGCCATCCCGATCCAGCACGATGAGTTTCATGAACTGTCCTTGCGTTGTGTTCTGGCTTTAAGCGGCCAGTTGCGAAATGTCGGCCACACGGTTCATCAAACCATGCATGTGTTTCAACAAAGCAAGTCGGTTGTTTTTCAGCGCTTCGTTGTTGTCCATGACCATGACGTTTTCAAAGAAGGCGTCCACATTGGCTTTCAATGGAGCCAGAACCAGCAAGGCTTGCTGGTAATCACCCTGTTCGAATGCCCGCGTGGCGTGTGGCTCCACTTCTTTTACCTGTGTGGCCAGTGCTTTTTCAGCGTCCACCTGCAACAGGTTTGTATCCACTTCAGCGGAACCCACCTCGGTTTTTTTCAGAATATTGGTAATGCGTTTGTTGGCTGCTGCCAAAGCTTGCGACTCAGGCAACTGCGAGAAGGCACGCACTGCCTCCAGGCGCTTGGGCAGGTCGGCGAACTTGCTTGGGTTTTGGCTAAGCACCGATTCAACTTCAGCAGTGGAATAACCTTGGTCTTTCAGATAACCACGCAGGCGGTCTTGAATGAAACCAGCTATACCTTCCACGCTGTGCTTGAAATCTGGATAGGTCGCGAACAATTTGCTGGCTTTGTTCAGGGCATCCATCAAATCCAGTTTCAGGTTCTTCTCGATGATCATGCGAATGACCCCTAACGCATGCCGGCGCAAGGCGAAGGGATCCTTGTCGCCCGTAGGAACCAAGCCGATACTGTAGATACCCACCAAAGTTTCCAGTTTGTCGGCCAAGGCAGCGGCCACACCCACCGCGTTTCGGGGCAATTGGTCACCTGCGAAACGCGGGCTGTAATGGTCGGCAATGGCTTGCGCCACATCGGCGTGTTCGCCATCGTGGCGGGCGTAGTGCTCACCCATATTGCCTTGCAGTTCGGGAAATTCTCCCACCATGTCAGTCAGCAAATCGGCCTTGCACAGCAGGGCTGCACGTTTGGCTTGTTCAACGTCAGCGCCACACACGGGTGCCAAGGCAGCAGCCAGTTCAATCAGACGACCATTGCGGTCTTTTTGGGTACCCAGTTTGTTGTGGTACACCACATTGGCCAGGCCAGGCAGGCGGCTTTCCAGTGTTTTTTTTCGGTCTTGGTCGAAGAAGAACTTCGCATCGGCCAAGCGCGCTCGAAGCACGCGCTCATTGCCTGAGGTGATTAATTCGGGTGTCGGAGTCAACAGGTTTGAAACCAGCAGGAAACGGTTTTTCATTTTGCCGGTTTGGTCGGTAATCGCGAAATACTTCTGGTTGGCCTGCATGGTCAAAATCAGGCACTCTTGTGGCACTTCCAGAAACTCTTTTTCGAAACCGGCTTCATATACAACAGGCCATTCAACCAGCGCACACACTTCATCAACCAAATCGTCGGGTTGCACCACTTTGTCGCCAGCGGCTTTTTCAGCCAAGGCTTTGACAATCGCGGCTTTGCGCTTCTCGAAACTGGCAATCACTTTACCTTCGGTTTCAAGTTGGGCTTCGTAGCTGTCTGCACTGGCAATGTTCAGCACGCCCTGGCTCAAGAAGCGGTGCCCCAAGGTAATTCGATCACTTTCGAGTCCCAATACTTGCGCAGGCACCACTTTGTCGCCATGCAGGCAAACAAGGCGGTGTGCCGGGCGTACGAAATGCACGGTGCTGCCATCGGGGCGTTGGTAGCTCATTACTTTCGGAATGGGCAGTTTGGTGGTGGCCACTTCAAGCGCCTTGTTCAGCGACTCTTCAAGCGCTTTGCCAGCCTGGGTGCGCGAAATGTGCAACACATCCTGTTTGCCATCGCTGATGGTTTCCAGTTGATCCACAGAGATTGCACCCAAGCCCAATGAATCCAGTTTTTTCTGGAGGGGAGGGGTGGGTTGACCATTGGCATCCAAGCCAATTTTAACGGGCAGCAGGCGTTCCTGAATTTTCTTTTCAGGGCTTACAGCAGCCACGTTGGTGATGCGGCATGCCAAACGGCGGGGGCTTGCAAAGCCTTCCACCTCGCTGTTGTCGGTCAAATGACCTTCATCGCGCAGCGTTTTGCTTAGAAGTTCTGCAAATGCAGTACCCAGTGTTTGCAATGCTTTGGGTGGGAGCTCTTCAGTAAATAGCTCAACCAGTAATGTTGGATTCATGGATATCAGGCCGCTTGTGTATTGGGAGTGTTGCACATGGGGAAGCCCAGCTTCTCGCGGGAGTCGAAATAGGCTTGCGCCACTGCGCGTGACAAATTGCGGATTCGGCCAATATAGGCCGCGCGCTCGGTCACGGAAATGGCACCGCGCGCATCCAGCAGGTTGAACGTGTGTGCAGCTTTCAAAATCATTTCATAGGCGGGCAAGGCCAATCCCACTTCGATCAGGTGTTTGGCTTCTGCCTCATATTCACCAAAGTGGCGAAACAACATGTCGGCGTTGCTGTGCTCAAAGTTGTAAGTTGATTGTTCCACTTCGTTTTGATGGAACACGTCGCCGTAGGTCAGTGTTTTCGTCACGCCTTTTTCTTCGCGCTCGGTCCACACCAGGTCGTACACGTTTTCCTTGCCCTGCAAATACATGGTCAGGCGTTCAATTCCATAGGTGATCTCGCCCAGAATTGGCGAACAATCCAGACCCCCCACTTGTTGGAAATAAGTGAACTGGGTCACTTCCATACCATTAAGCCACACTTCCCAACCCAAGCCCCAGGCACCCAATGTTGGGTTTTCCCAGTTGTCCTCCACAAAACGAATGTCGTTTTGCTTGGTATCAATACCCAAGGCTTCCAGGCTGCCCAAGTAAAGGTCGATGATGTTTTCTGGCGATGGCTTTAGTACAACCTGAAATTGATAGTAATGCTGCATGCGGTTGGGATTTTCACCATAGCGGCCGTCTTTGGGGCGACGCGAAGGCTGTACGTACGCGGCGTTCCACGGCTCAGGCCCCAAGGCGCGCAAAAAGGTGGCTGTGTGGCTGGTGCCAGCACCCACTTCCATGTCAAACGGTTGTAACAGGGCGCAACCTTGTTGGTCCCAATAGTTCTGCAGGGTCAAAATGGCCTGTTGAAACGTCAGCGGTTTCTTTTGCATGTGCACCGGTGTCCTTCGTGATTCAATTTTTTGTACATCAATTGCCCCGTATTGTAATGGTTGCCAGGGCTTTCTTACTTACAGTGTGCCAATGCACAGGTACTTCATTTCCAGGAACTCTTCAATGCCCCACACCGAGCCCTCTCGTCCCAAACCTGATTGCTTCACGCCACCAAAAGGCCCCACTTCATTGGAGAAAACTCCCACATTGATGCCCACCATGCCATATTCAAGGGCGCGGCTGACTCGGAAGGTGCGTGCCGAGTTCTCGGTGTAGAAATAGGCGGCCAGGCCAAAAGGCGTGTTGTTGGCATAGTTGATGGCCTGTTCTTCAGTGTCGAACGGGAAAATGGCCGCCAGTGGGCCAAAGGTTTCCTCTGTTGCTACCAGCATTCGGTGGTCGGCATTGTCGATCAGGGTGGGCTGGAAAAAACGGCCACCTAGAGTGTGTGGTTTGCCGCCATGCAGCAGTTTCGCACCCTTTTCGAGTGCGTCGTCCACATGTTTTTGCACTTTGGCAACAGCGTTGTCATCAATCATAGGGCCTATGCTGGCTTTGGTTTTCAGGCCGTCACCCACTTCCAGTTTGGCAATTCGGGCTTGCAGCTTGTCGGCAAAAGCCTGTTGCACACTGCGCTGCACGTAAATGCGGTTGGTGCACACGCAGGTTTGGCCCGCATTTCGGAATTTTGAGGCAATCAAGCCGTCGGCTGCTTTGTCGAGGTCGGCATCTTCAAACACGATGAACGGCGCATGGCCGCCCAATTCCAGGCTCAGTTTCTTGATGGTTGGGGCGCATTGTTGCATCAGTATGCGGCCTACTTCCGTGCTGCCCGTGAAGGTCAGCTTGCGGACCACTTCGCTTTCGCAGAGCACTTTGCCAATATCGACGGATCGTTCAGCGTCGCCAGTGATGACGTTCAGCACACCGGCCGGAATACCTGCCTGTCGCGACAGTTCAGCTAGCGCCAATGCGCTAAGCGGGGTTTGTTCGGCGGGTTTGATCACCACTGTACAGCCAGCAGCCAAGGCGGGTGCCACCTTGCGGGTAATCATGGCGATCGGGAAATTCCATGGCGTAATGGCTGCACAAACGCCGATGCCCTGTTTCAATACCAGCAGTTCGCGACCCAATTGCGGCGACTCCAGCACGCTGCCTTCGATGCGTTTGGCCTGCTCGGCAAACCATTCCACAAAGCTTGCGCCATAAATGACTTCGCCTTTGGCCTCGGCCAGTGGTTTGCCTTGTTCCAGGGTCATCAGAAATGCGAGGTCATCGGCGTTGTCAATGATGAGGTCAAACCACTTGCGCAGCATTTGCGCCCGGCTCTTGGCAGTGGTGTTGCGCCAGCTGTTCAACGCTTTTTCGGCACAAAGAATGGCGTCATGGGCCAATGCAACTGATGTGTTGCCAACGTGTGCAATGGTCTCGCCGGTGGAGGGGTTGTCTACTGGAAAATCAACTTCACATTCATGAAAGCTGCCGTAAACAAACGGATTGGTTTTCAACAGGCTCGGATTCTTGAATTCAAATGTGTTGCTCATGGTTTCGTTTTGGGTACTGCTCATGTCCGTCTCTCTCGTTGTTCAGTGTGCTTCAAGGTTTAGCAGGGCTGTCAACTGCGCCGTACAGGCCACTGCGAATGTTTCGGTTCGCAATACACGTTGCGAAAAATTCAGTGGCAAGGCTCCCTTTTGAGTTGCCACATCGGTTTCTTCAGCGGACCAACCGCCCTCGGGGCCCACGCAAATGACCAAAGGTCCCCGGGATGCCGAATGTTGGGTCCAGTTTTTCAAACTCTGTTCGGCCTGGGGTGTGAACCAAAGCACATGCGCGTCGGGCCATGTGCATGTCACGTGTTCAAGCGCTGCGCCCAGGTGCCGGACCGGTTCAACCACAGGCAGTTGCGCGCGCTCGCTTTGCAAGCTTGCTGCCAACACAACCCTTTCCCAGTGAGTTTGCCGCTTGTTTGCCCGCTCGCCCTCCAGTTTAACCACGCTGCGATGAGCCTGAACCGGATGAAAGCCAGCCACGCCCAATTCTGTACATTTTTCAAGCACCCAATCCATTTTGTCGCCCTCGGGCAGGGCCTGCAGCACATGCACGGGCCGGTTAAGCTCGGTGTTTTGCAATGCAACTTGGTTTTCAACCCGAATTTGTGCGAGTTTTTTCGAGGCATAGTGAATTGTGGCGTGGTATTCACATCCTTTGCCGTTCCAAATCCGTAACGCTTCACCTTCACGCAGGCGTAAAACCCTTGAGGCGTAGTGCATCAAGTCGTCCGACAGATCAAGCACTTGGCCCACGCTGTTGCAGTGTTCTAGCAGGAAGCGCGGTAAGCGCCTGCCTTTGTCGTGTTTCATGATTCCCTGTCTTTATTCAGTCGTTTGTCCGCAAGGGGGCGCTTTATTGGAATAGCTTTGATAAAATTCATGTTTTTCCAACTTTGCCACAGGCATAACCCTCAATCCCCATACCTATGTCCTCTTCGTCAAAGAACATGGCCAACGCGATTCGCGCGCTCGCCATGGATGCAGTTCAAGCCGCCAAATCCGGGCACCCCGGCATGCCAATGGGCATGGCCGAAATAGCCGTGGCCTTGTGGGCCCGTCACCTCAAACACAATCCGCAAAATCCCCAATGGGCTGATCGCGACCGCTTTGTGTTGTCCAACGGCCACGGCTCCATGTTGATTTATGCGCTGCTGCACCTGACCGGCTACGACTTGCCGATTGAGGAACTGAAGAATTTCCGCCAGCTGCATTCTAAAACACCGGGCCACCCGGAAGTGGACATTACGCCCGGAGTGGAGACCACAACTGGTCCATTGGGGCAGGGCATTGCGAATGCGGTGGGTTTGGCTTTGGCCGAAAAGCTGTTGGCCGCCGAGTTCAATGAAGCGGGTTTCCCGATTGTTGATCACAACACCTATGTGTTTTTGGGTGACGGTTGCCTGATGGAAGGTATTTCCCATGAGGCTTGTTCCCTGGCGGGCACTCTTGGTTTGTCCAAGCTGATCGTGATGTACGACGACAACGGCATTTCAATTGACGGTGAAGTAGAGCACTGGTTTGCCGATGACACGCCCAAGCGTTTTGAGGCCTACGGCTGGAATGTGATTCCGAGTGTCAACGGTCATGATGTGGACGCAGTAGATGCCGCAATCGCGCAGGCCAAGCAAAATGCCGCGCTTGATAAGGGCCCAACCCTGATTTGCTGCAAAACCAATATTGGCGAGGGTTCACCGAACCTGGCTGGTACGGACAAAGTACACGGCGCACCGTTGGGCGATGCTGAAATTGCCGCAACCCGTGCTGCGATTGGTTGGGAACATGCCCCTTTCGAGATTCCTGCCGAGGTGTACAACGCGTGGGACGCACAGGTGGAAGGCGCTGCGCGCCAGTCAGCCTGGGACAAGCTGTTCGAGGCATATTCTGCCAAGTTTCCTGCCAAGGCTGCTGAGTTCAAGCGCCGCATGGCAGGCGAACTGCCCGCCCGGTTTGAACAAACTGCGGCCCGCTTGCTGGCTGAAGTGGCCGCCAAGGGTGAAACCATTGCCACCCGCAAGGCCAGCCAAAATGCGATCACGTTGCTGGCTGCTGAACTGCCAGAATTGTTGGGTGGATCTGCGGACCTCACAGGTTCAAACCTCACCAACTGGCCCAAGTGTGTGGCGGTTCGTCGCAACAAAGATGGCTTTACGGCCGGTAACCACATCAACTGGGGTGTGCGCGAGTTCGGCATGAGTGCTGCGCTCAACGGTGTGGCCCTGCATGGTGGCTACATTCCCTTTGGCGCTACTTTCCTGACTTTTTCTGATTACAGCCGCAATGCCCTGCGCATGGCTGCGCTCATGAAGAAGCGCAATATTTTTGTGTTCACGCACGATTCAATCGGCCTGGGTGAAGACGGCCCCACTCACCAGCCTGTTGAGCATGCCGCCACCCTGCGCTTGCTACCCAATATGGACGTGTGGCGCCCTGCTGATTCAGTGGAATCGATGGCTGCCTGGAACAGCGCGGTGATGCGTAAAGACGGTCCGAGCAGCTTGTTGTTCAGCCGTCAAAACCTGCCTTTCCTGGCACGCGCTGAACCCGTTTTGAACTCAATTGCCAAAGGTGGCTACGTGTTGTCCGATGTCGCCAATGCCAAGGTCACCTTGATTGCCACGGGCTCCGAGATTGAAATTGCCATGAACACGCAGAAGGCTTTGGCCGAAAAAGGTGTGGCAGCGCGTGTGGTGTCCATGCCCTCAACCAGCGTGTTCGATCGCCAAACCGCAGCGTACAGGGCTGAGGTATTGGGCACGGCGCCGATTGCCGTGATTGAAGCTGGCATGACCGATGGCTGGTACAAGTACATTGCACAGGCTGGTGTGAAAGGCACCGTGCTGGGCATGAGCACCTTTGGTGAATCTGCACCTGCTGGCGCTCTGTTCAAGCACTTTGGGCTAACCACCGAGAAGTTTACGGAGGCCGCTTTGGCTTTGGCTCAATAACAGGCATTGGCTTAAGAAACCGAATATTTGATTTACTTTCAAGGAGATTTGTCATGACCATTCGCGTAGCGATCAACGGCTATGGCCGCATCGGCCGAAACGTATTGCGTGCCCACTATGAAGGTGGCAAAAAACACGACATTCAAATCGTGGCGATCAATGATTTGGGCGATCCCAAAACCAACGCTCACCTGACCCAGTACGACACTGCGCACGGCCGTTTCCCCGGCACAGTGACTGTCGATGGCGATTACATGGTTGTCAATGGCGACAAAATCAAGGTTCTGGCCAACCGCAACCCGGCTGAACTGCCATGGGGCGAGTTGGGTGTGGATGTGGTGATGGAATGTACAGGCTTTTTCACCTCCAAGGAAAAGGCATCTGCCCACCTGAAAGGCGGTGCCAAGAAAGTGATTATCTCCGCCCCCGGCGGTAAAGACGTGGATGCCACAGTTGTATTTGGTGTGAACCACAGCGTACTGAAAAGCACTGACACAGTGATCTCTAACGCGTCTTGTACCACCAACTGCCTGGCCCCGCTGGTCAAGCCCTTGAATGATGCGATTGGTCTGGAAACCGGCCTGATGACTACCATTCATGCTTACACCAACGATCAGGTGTTGACCGACGTGTACCACGAAGACCTGCGTCGCGCACGTTCAGCCACCATGAGCATGATCCCCACCAAAACCGGTGCGGCTGCTGCCGTTGGTTTGGTATTGCCCGAACTGAATGGCAAGCTGGACGGTTATGCGGTTCGCGTACCCACCATCAATGTGTCCATGGTTGACTTGTCCTTTATCGCCAAGCGCGACACCACAGTTGAAGAAGTGAACAGCATTCTGAAAGCGGCAGCCGAAGGTCCCTTGAAGGGTGTGCTGGAGTACAACGAAGCACCTTTGGTGTCGATCGACTTCAATCACAACCCCGCTTCCAGCGCATTCGACGCCACCTTGACCAAAGTCAGTGGCAAGTTGGTGAAGGTATCAAGCTGGTACGACAACGAGTGGGGTTTCTCCAATCGCATGCTGGACACCACAGTTGCACTGATGAACGCCAAGTAATGCAAATGCGCGTTTTGAATGAAAAAGCCGGGCCTTGAGCCCGGTTTTTTTTCGTCTCCGGATTTGCCCAAAAACCACCCCCTTTTGCGGTAACCCCTACCCCATTTGACCATGTTCCAAGCCTTATTTCACGCCGTTATCAAGACATTCGTCGGGTCTTGACGAGGTGACTGAGAAGTAGACTCCGTTCTGCTTTCTTTTCAATAAATTGATTGGACACCTCGCTGGGTAACCTGAACCCATTGTGATAAGCGAGTAATGCCATGTTGACCTTCCGTCCCAAAAAGCAAAAACTGACGCCCCTGCGTGTGCTGGTCACCGGCGTTTTGCTAATGCTCTGGATTCTCTTGGTGACACCTGCCCATGCGCAAAGTGGTGGTGCTCAATTCATCATCAAATTAAGGAATTCGGTTGAGTTAAGTAGCGCGCCGTCTTTGCGTCGTCTGGAGAAAGAGGGTGAGTTCCTGGCCGATGTCATGACCCGCAACAATGTGGATGCAAGCTGGTTGCGTGCTGGATCGGTGGGTACTCATGTGATGCGCTGGGGCAGTGGCGTGCGTGCGAGTGATCAGCAGTCCATGCTGAATCGATTGTCTAGCGATCCTGAGGTGGAGTTTGCAATCGAAGACCGCCCAATGCGCGCTTTTGCCACACCGAATGATCCCAGTTTCCTGAATCAATGGGCTTTGCGCTCGACATTGAACACGGCTGGTGCGAAGTTTGATCGGGCTTGGGATGTAGTGCGTGGCAGTGCTGATGTGATCATCGCTGTGCTCGACACAGGTGTGGTTTTCGAAACCCCTGATTTGATGGGCCGATTGCTCAGCGGTTACGATTTTGTATCTGATGTGCCCACAGCCAATGATGGCAATGGTCGCGATGCCAATGCAGCAGATCCTGGCAACTGGATCAGTAACTCAGATGCACAAACTTCAACTTTTTCTGGATGCAGCGTCAAGAATTCAAGCTGGCACGGCACTTTTGTGGCGGGGCAAATTGCGGCCAATACACACAGTGATTCCGATGTTGCTGGTGCGGACTGGAATGTGAAAGTTCTGCCTGTTCGCGTACTTGGCAAATGTGGAGGTTTGTTGTCAGATGTGCTGGACGCCATGTTGTGGTCAGCGGGTCTGGACGTGCCGGGTGTTCCACGCAATCCCAACCCCGCCGATGTGATCAACCTGAGTTTGGGCAGCCCGACTAGCTGTAGCTCCTTTGAGCAAACTGTGGTGGATAGAGTCAATGCAGCAGGCACTCTGGTTGTTGCTGCAGCTGGAAACAGCGGAGGTTCGGTCGACTCGCCAGCCAATTGCAACAATGTTCTTTCAGTGGGGGCTTTGGACCGCGATGGCAGCCGTGCCAGTTACAGCGCAATCGGCAGTGCAGTCAGCCTGATGGCACCGGGCGGTTTCAGCAACGGCCTGGTGGGCTTGGGTAATTCAGGCGCCACCACACCGGCGTCGGCCAGTTTGGTGAGCAAAACCGGTACGTCCTTCGCTGCGCCTTTGGTGGCAGCCACGGCTGGGTTGATGCGCGCCATTAATCCATCACTGACGCCAGCCCAACTGCGAAGCCAAATTCTTGCAAGTACCTCAAATTTTTTAACGCCCAGAAGCAGCACTTGTACAGCCAACCAGGGTTCAGGCAGTTGCAATTGCACCACGGCAGTGTGTGGCGCGGGCATGCTCGATGCTTTTGCGGCCGTGTCTGCGGCGAAAGGCACGCGTCCTGTGGCCAATGCTTCTGTATCCGCCAATGGCTTGGGCACGAGCGGATATCAGGAGAGTGCCACCGGCTTGCATCCTGTTCGTTTGCGTGGCTCGTCCAGTGGCGTTGCAGCAGGGCGCAGCATTGCCTCTTACGCTTGGACGCAGGTGTCGGGTGAACAGTTGATGACAGGCACACAAACCACTGCCGATGTTGACCTGCCGGCGCCGACTTCAAGCTCCGACTTGGTGTTTCAACTCACCGTGACCGACTCGGTTGGCGAAGCGCACAGCAGCTTCACAGCCTTGCGTGTGGTGGCCAACGGGGACGATGGCAGTTCACCCTCATCGGTGGCCAGTGCCAGTTCAGGTGGCACCACCACACCCACCACCGACAATGGTTCGGGCTCCGGTTCGACTGTTTCTGCTGGTGGCGGCAGTGGTGGAGGCGGTGGCGGTGGCACCACCACATTGCCCGGTTTGCTGTTGCTTACTCTGCTGATTGGGTTTTTCAGGAAGGTGGGTTCTGACCAAGCCACCATGACCGCAAAATCATAGATAGTCCAAATACAAGGCCACCCAAGGCACCACCCCTGTGTGCCTCAAATGCAATCGGGCCACCCACCAAAGCATCGGTGGTGTGGCCTGAATTCCATTCAAGTATCAGCTTTGCAATCAGCCCCGCAGCGAGGACCCACAAAGGCCAGCACAGAGCAGGTTTGCTTGGGGTTCTGTGCAGCGCAAGTAGCAGGCAGGCCACGAACTGAAAATGCAGGGCGCCGCTTAATCCGCAATACCACTGAACAGGCTCAATCCAGCTTAAATACAACGCAATCCAAGACAATGACAGCAGTTGTATCCAAAGCCATTCGCTTTGGCTTCGCTGGTTCGAGAATCCCCAAGCCACAATTGCCAAGCCTGTCAGGTTCAGGCCCAGGTGAACCCACCCCAGGTGGGTAAACTGCGCTACAAGAATGTAAATGAAGAATGAGTCAATTAAATCAAGCCCTTGTCTTGAAAAGTCAGGTGCAAAAACTTGGCCGACAATTGCCAATATTCCAATCACAAAGGAGTAGACCACCCCGAGGAAAAGTGGGCTGGGGGCGTTATAATTCCGGATTGTTTCCAATAACCTTCCTTGAGAGTTGAAAAGCAATGTTGCGTTTCCTGCGCCTGACTGACCAAAACGTATCCAACAAACGTGTGTTGATCCGCGTCGATTTTAACGTGCCAGTGGATGCAAATGGCAACATCACGGAAGACACCCGCATTCGTGCCTCTTTGCCGGGTATCGAATATTGTTTGAACAACAATGCAGCCTTGTTGTTGACCAGCCACTTTGGCCGCCCCACTGAAGGGGAGTACGACGAAAAATTGAGCTTGGCACCCGTGGCAGCGCGTTTGGGCGAATTGTTGGGTCGCCCTGTGCGCTTGGTGAAAGACTGGGTGAATGGTGTGGATGTGAAAGCCGGTGAAGTGTTGCTGCTGGAAAATTGCCGATTCAACAAAGGGGAGAAAAAGAACAACCCGGAATTGGCACAAAAGATCGCCGCACTTTGCGACATCTATGTGAATGACGCTTTCGGCACCGCCCACCGCGCAGAGGCCACCACTCATGGCGCGGCACAATATGCGCCAGTGGCGTGTGCTGGCCCTTTGCTGGCTGCTGAACTTGATGCCTTGGGTGCAGCGCTTTCCGCTCCCAAACGCCCAATGGTGGCGATTGTGGCGGGCTCTAAAGTGTCGACCAAACTGACAATCCTGAATAGTCTGGCCGATAAAGTGGACCAGTTGATTGTGGGTGGTGGTATCGCCAATACATTCATGGCTGCTCTGGGCTTGCCAATCGGCAAGTCGCTTGCCGAGCACGATTTGGTGGGCGAGGCCAAGACCATCATCGACAACATGAAGGCACGCGGTGCTGCCGTGCCAATTCCCAGTGACGTAGTGGTAGGCAAAGAATTTTCTCCAACTGCTTATGCCACCAGCAAGAAAGTGGCTGACGTCGCTGCAGATGACATGATTTTCGACATCGGCCCCAACACAGCCGAAGAACTCGCTGCGATTCTGGACAAAGCTGGCACCATTGTATGGAACGGTCCAGTGGGGGTGTTCGAATTCGACCAATTTGGCAAGGGCACTGAGCGCCTGGCCATGGCCATTGCGAATTCCAATGCATTTTCAATTGCGGGAGGTGGCGACACCTTGGCGGCTATTTCCAAATACAACATTGGTGATCAGGTCAGCTATATTTCCACCGGTGGCGGTGCGTTCCTTGAATTTTTGGAGGGTAAAACCCTGCCGGCCGTAGAAATTCTTCAACAGAGAGCGGCCTGATGGTCAACTCAGGGAGCAAATTGGTGCCCAACGTGTATGTACCCCGACAAACCAAAATCGTGGCCACTTTGGGGCCAGCCTCCACTGACCCCGTCGTTCTTGAGAGAATGATTGCCGCGGGCATGAATGTGGTGCGGGTCAACTTTTCGCACGGCACTGCCCAAGAGCACATTGACCGGGTGAGAACAGTGCGTGACATTGCAGCCCGCTTGAAGCGCGATATTGCGGTGATGGCCGATTTACAGGGTCCCAAAATTCGAATTGGTGTGTTTGCCAATGGCTCCACCAACCTCGTTAACGGTCAGCCCTTTGTGCTGGAAGCCAAGTGCGACTCAGGCAACGATGAGCGGGTGGGTCTGGACTATCCGGAATTGGTCAACGATGTAAAAACCGGTGACACTTTGTTGCTGGATGACGGCAAGATCGTGCTGAAAGTCAAAAAAGTAACTCCCAGCCAAATTCACTGTGAAACGGAAGTGGGGGGCGTGCTCAAAAACCGAAAGGGCATCAACAAATTGGGCGGCGGCCTGTCCGCGCCAGCGCTGACCTCGAAAGACATGGAAGACATTCGCACTGCAGTGGCTTTCGAGGCAGACTACATCGCGGTCAGTTTCCCCAAAAGTGGTGCGGATATGTACATGGCTCGCGAACTGACTCGCGCTGCCGGCGGCCATGCCATGATGATTGCCAAGATTGAACGTTGTGAGGCACTTGAGAATCTGGATGATTTGATCCGTTCTTGCGATGGTTTGATGGTGGCTCGTGGTGATTTGGCGGTTGAAATTGGCGACGCCGCTGTACCTGCGGCTCAAAAGCGTCTCATTCGAGCAGCCCGGGAAGCCAACAAGCTGACCATTACGGCTACCCAGATGATGGAAAGCATGATTGAAAGCCCCGTGCCCACCCGCGCTGAAGTGTCCGATGTGGCCAATGCAGTGCTCGATGGCACAGACGCCGTGATGCTGTCAGCTGAAACCGCTGCGGGCAAGTTCCCAGTAGAAACCATTGTGGCCATGGCCCGGGTGTGCGTTGAAGCAGAGAAGTCCGCGACCATCAATCTGGACACTGATTTTTTGAATCGAAAGTTCAAGCGAGTGGACCAGTCGATTGCAATGGCCGCTTTGTTTACTGCACACCACCTTGAGGTGAAAGCGATTGCGGCGTTGACCCAGTCTGGGTCTACTGCCCTGTGGATGTCGCGTTTGAACAGTGGCGTACCCATTTTTGCACTGACGCCTGAAGAAAAAACCCGACGTCGTCTGTCGATGTACCGTGACGTGCGCACTGTCATGATGCAGTACGAAACTGAGGACCGTGAAGTATTGCTGGCGAAATCAGAGCAGGCTTTGCTGGATGCCAAAGTGGTTGAGCTCGGTGATCTGATTGTGATCACCATTGGTGAGCCAATTGGTAAATCCGGAGGAACCAACACCATGAAAATTGTTCGTGTGGGCGAACACATTGGCTTGCTGAATTAACCAGTTATTTGACTAATTTTATTTTTCGGAGACTTTGAAATGCCTCTCGTATCCATGCGCCAACTGTTGGACCATGCCGCTGAAAACGGCTACGGCATTCCCGCGTTCAACGTGAACAACCTGGAACAGGTTCAGGCCGTCATGGCCGCTGCTGATGAAGTTGGCGCGCCTGTCATTCTTCAAGCCAGCGCTGGTGCCCGCAAGTACGCGGGTGAGCCATTCATCAAGCACTTGATTCAGGCGGCTGTGGAAGCATTTCCGCACATTCCGCTGGTTATGCACCAAGATCACGGCACCAGCCCCAAGGTTTGCCAGGGCGCCATTGACCTGGGCTTTGGTTCGGTCATGATGGATGGTTCTCTGATGGAAGACGGCAAAACGCCAGCTTCTTTTGATTACAACCTTGAGGTGACCCGCAAGGTGGTGGAAATGGCTCACAAGGTGGGCGTGACTGTTGAAGGTGAACTCGGTTGTTTGGGTAACCTGGAAACTGGTGAAGCTGGAGAAGAAGACGGCATTGGCGCTGAAGGCAAGTTGGATCACAGCCAAATGCTGACCGATCCAGAAGAGGCTGCCGTATTTGTCAAAGCGACTCAACTGGATGCTTTGGCCATTGCCATCGGAACCAGCCACGGTGCTTACAAGTTCAGCCGCAAACCCACTGGCGATATCCTTGCCATTTCACGCGTGAAGGAAATTCATGCCCGTATTCCAAATACCCACTTGGTAATGCACGGTTCATCGTCGGTGCCCGCAGAATTGCTGGCCATCATCAATCAGTACGGTGGCAAAATGAAGGAAACCTACGGTGTTCCCGTAGAGGAAATTCAGGAAGCCATCAAGTATGGTGTGCGCAAAATCAATATTGACACCGATATTCGTCTGGCCATGACCGGCGCAGTGCGTAAGTTTTTGTTCGAGAACCCCGACAAATTCGACGCGCGTGAGTGGCTGAAACCCGCGCGTGAAGCGGCCAAGCAAATTTGTAAGCAGCGTTACATGGAGTTTGGTTGTGAAGGGCAGGGCGCGAAGATCAAACCAGTTGCCATGAGCGAAATTGCACAGAAATATGCCAAGGGCGAACTCGCGCAAATCGTTCAGTAAACAGCCAGAAAAAGCCTGTAGAAGCTCACGCGGGCTAAGCCCCGCGTGTTTTATTTTTAAAGCCTGAATCCCAAGAGGCCATTTGAATGAGTACTGTGTTTGAAACCAAGCTGACTTCCCTGCCTTTGCTGCACCGAGGCAAGGTTCGGGAAAATTTTTCCGTTGGCGACGACAAAATGTTGATTGTGGCCAGTGACCGCCTGTCCGCATTCGATGTCATTCTGGACCAACCCATCCCCGAGAAAGGCATGGTGCTGACCCAGATGGCCCAGTTCTGGTTCGACATTCTGGCTGATGTGGTTCCCAATCATCTGACTGGAGTAGCTCCCGAAACAGTGGTGTCGGCCGAAGAAGCACCGCAGATCAAGGGACGTTCCATGGTCGTCAAAAAAACTGAAAGCTTTGCCAATCGAGGCGGTGGTACGTGGCTACCTGATTGGTTCTGGCTGGAAAGACTACCAGGCCACAGGTGCCGTGTGTGGCATCAAATTGCCTTCTGGTATGCAAATGGCTGCCAAGCTGGATGAACCAATTTTCACGCCAGCCACCAAGGCCGCCATGGGTGAGCATGATGAGAATATCGACTTCGACACCATGAGCGATGTAGTTGGCCGTGACCTAGCCCAACAAATTCGTGACGTATCGATTGCCTTGTACACCAAGGCCAGCGATTATGCCGCACGCCAGGGCATTATTATTGCGGACACCAAATTTGAATTTGGTCTCGATGAAAACGGTACCTTGACCCTGATGGATGAGGTGTTGACCGCCGACTCTTCGCGTTTTTGGCCAGCCGACCAATATCAGGTGGGTGTTTCGCCACCCTCTTACGACAAACAGTTTGTACGCGATTACCTTGAAAGCGTACCGGGCTGGAACAAAAAGGCACCAGCGCCTACACTTCCACAAGACATCATTGACAAAACAGCGGCCAAGTATCGACAAGCCTATGAAATTTTGACTGGCCGCCTTTGGATTGGATAAGCAAATGACCGAAGCCACACACATGCACACCTCCGACCATCCCAAAGTGGGTGTAGTCATGGGTTCCTCTTCCGACTGGGAAGTGATGAAAAACGCCGTGCAGGTGCTGCGCGATTTTGGAGTGGATTATGAAGCCCGTGTGGTTTCAGCTCACCGTATGCCTGATGAAATGTTTGCTTACGCGGAGACAGCAGCCACCCGCGGCATTCAGGTCATTATCGCCGGTGCTGGTGGTGCGGCCCACCTGCCCGGCATGCTGGCGGCCAAAACAATTGTGCCGGTGATGGGTGTGCCAGTTCCCTCGAAGTACCTCCGTGGTGAAGACTCACTGTTGTCGATTGTCCAAATGCCCAAAGGCATTCCAGTGCACACCTTCGCGATTGGTGAGGCGGGTGCGGCCAATGCCGCTTTGGGGGCTGTCGCTATTTTGGCCTTGACCGACACTGAACTAAACCAGAAATTGCAGGAGTTTCGCGTAAGCCAGTCGAATGTGGCCCGTGAAATGGAACTGCCTCCTTTGCGTTGATTCTTAAGCCAAACACATGAGCAAGATCGAATTCAAAACAGCTAAACCTGGCCAGTGGCTAGGCCTGTTGGGTGGTGGCCAGTTGGGCCGCATGTTCTGCATGGCAGCGCAAAGCATGGGGTATCGCGTGTTGGTGCTGGATCCCGCCGCCAACGGCCCCGCTGGTTCCGTGGCTGATGATCAGGTGCTTGCCGATTACCTCGACGATCAGGGCTTGGCGCGCTTGGCCCAGCGTTGTGTGGGTGTCACCACCGAGTTTGAGAACGTACCTGCTTTGGCGCTCGACACCTTGTCCAAAAGCATTCCTGTGAGTCCATCAGCGTTTTCAGTGGGTGTTGCGCAAAACCGCATTGAAGAAAAAGCGTACATCACTGGTTGCGGCGTGCCAGTTGCACCCCATGCGGCCATTCGCAGCATGGCCGACATCACCGCTGATTTGGAGCACTTGCTGCCGGGTATCGTGAAAACGGCCCGTTTGGGTTATGACGGCAAGGGTCAGGTTCGTGTGAAAACGCTGGACGAGGTACGAAAGGCTTTTGCCGATTTGAATGAGGTGGACTGCGTCCTTGAAAAACGCCTTAACCTTCAAAAAGAAATGTCAGTGATTGTCGCCCGCGATCACAAGGGTGAATGTGCGACGTTTCCTGTGGCGGAAAATCACCATCGCAAAGGTATCCTCGCTACAACCATTGTGCCAGCCCGCATCGATGAAGCCATGGCCGCTCAAGCACGGGCCAATGCTATTTCAATTGCCGGGGCACTTGATTACGTGGGGGTGCTGTGCGTCGAGTTTTTTGTGGTCGATGATCTTGGCTTGGTGGTCAATGAAATTGCACCGCGCCCGCACAACAGCGGGCACTATTCGATTGACGCCTGTGTCACTTGCCAGTTTGAACAACAGGCTCGCGTGCTTGCCGGGCTGCCATTGGGCGACACTCGCCAGCACAGCCCCGCCGTCATGGTGAACCTGCTGGGTGACCTTTGGTATGGCGAAGATGGCAGCATTCGTGAACCTGCCTGGGAAAAGGTATTGGCCATTCCCGAGGTGAAGCTGCACCTGTATGGCAAGGAACAAGCCCGGGTAGGGCGCAAAATGGGCCACATCACGGTGATTGCAGAAACCCTCGACCGTGCCCTGGCGGTTGCACAAGAAGTTAGAGACATTCTTGGCATTGGCGATGACGACGACTGATTCCGGCAGACCTCACTTGCATGCCGCGCTGCTGGATCCAAGTGATATTCACATTCAGCGTTGCGCTCAGGCGCTTCAAAGCGGCGAGTTGGTCGCTTTCCCAACTGAAACCGTGTTTGGCTTGGGTGCAGCTGTTTCTCAGCTGGGCGCTATTGAAGGCATTTTCAAGGCGAAGGGGCGACCCTCAGAACACCCGCTGATTGCCCACGTGGCCCCCGGTGCCGATTTAACCGGCTGGGTGGCTGAATTGACCGCTACGATGCACAAGTTGATGAATGCGTTCTGGCCTGGTCCACTCACTTTGGTGGTCCCCAAAGGCGAGCGCATGCCTTTCGAAGTGACTGGCGGGCAGACTTCAGTGGGGATTCGCTGTCCTTCGCACCCGGTTGCAATTAAGCTGTTAAAAGCCACTGGTGTGCCGGTGGCAGCACCCTCGGCCAATCGGTTTGGCAAGGTCAGTCCCACTCGAGCAAGCCATGTGTTGGCTGAGCTTGGCGACCGAATTCCGTTTATTCTGGATGGTGATGTGCCTGAGGTAGGTATTGAATCGACCATTGTTTCATTGTTGGAAGATCAGCCTGCCATACTGCGGCCTGGCGCCATTACCGCTGAGCAAATAGAGGCAGTGTTGGGCGTGCCTGTGAAAAGTCACGGCGAGGTATCCAAAACTCCAAATTCCAATCCGCGGGTTTCCGGTGCGCTTGAAAAACACTACAGCCCTGATGCCAAGGTGTGGGTATTACCGGCTGGCGAATTAGCTGCCTTGGAATTGCAGAATAAAACCTTGTGTGTGGGTTGGACCGATGAATTTCTGGCGCAGGCCGATGCACTGAGAGAAAAGTTCGGGGAAGTGCTGGTTGAAGCCTTGAGTGACAAACCTGGCGAAGTCGCCAAGGCGCTTTACGCCACTTTGCGTCAGGCCGATGAACTGGCGTGCAGGCAAGTATTGTTTGAAAAGCCTGGGCAAACCCCGGATTGGGAAGCGGTCAATGATCGCTTGAAACG
Source organism: Limnobacter sp. CACIAM 66H1 (assembly GCF_001601825.1). GTDB lineage: Bacteria > Pseudomonadota > Gammaproteobacteria > Burkholderiales > Burkholderiaceae_B > Limnobacter. The sequence goes on from NZ_LUJK01000008.1 coordinate 25,632, forward strand.
CGCTTCCGCCTGAGTTACCACACTGCTTGGTTTAATCACATTTGCTGGGTTGGAATGTGCCCGCGTTGCTCGGCAATCACATTGTTGTCATCCACAAACACCAGCTTGGGCTGAAATGTTTTGCATTCCTGATCATCCAGCGTGCCGTAGGCCGCAATAATTACCAAATCACCCTTTTGGGCACGGCGTGCAGCTGCACCGTTCAGGGAAATCATGCCGCTCCCGCGTTCGCCCTTGATGGCATAAGTTGAAAAACGCTCGCCATTGTCAATCACGTAAATGTCGATGCGCTGAAATTCAATAATGCCTGACGCCTCGAGAAGATTTTCATCAATCGCGCAAGAACCTTCATAGTGCAGTTCGCAGTGGGTTACTTTGGCTCGGTGTATTTTTCCGAGCAACATCTCACGATGCATCAGTCAATCTCCAGATTGTCGATCAGGCGGGTTTGACCCAGCTTGGCCGCGGCCAGTATAACCAGCGGCGTTTGATCGGACAGGTTTTCATCGGTGGGGCGTTGCAGGTCTGATTGCCTGCGTACCTCAAAATAATCGGGCTTCCAGCCACGGTTCGCCAGTGTATCGGCGCAAACGCGCTCCAATTGTACCAACTGGTCCAAATTCGGGCGACCCGATTTTACCTGATTCGAGAGATCATTCAAAAGTCGATACAAAAATGGCGCTTCGGCACGATCTTTCTCATTCAGGTAGCGGTTGCGCGACGAAAGGGCCAAACCGTCCTCGGCCCGTACCGTGGGGGCTGCAATAATTTCGATCGGCATGGCCAGCTGGGCCACCAGGCGCCGAATAATCATCAGTTGCTGATAGTCTTTCTTGCCAAATACGGCCACTTTTGGCTGGACGCAGTTAAACAATTTGGTAACTACAGTACAGACGCCCTCAAAAAAGCCAGGGCGAAATTCACCTTCCAGCGTGCCACCCAGATCGTCTGGCGGCTTTACTCGATAATCCTGTGGCTCGGGGTAGAGGTCGCGCTCGGTGGGCGCAAACATGACATACACCTGTTCCTTCTCAAGTTTTTCCGCGTCCTCCTGCATGGTACGCGGGTACTTGTCGAAATCCTCATTCGGGCCAAACTGCAAGCGGTTTACAAACACACTCGCTACAACCGGGTCGCCGTGTTTGGCAGCAATTCGCATCAGGGACATGTGGCCCTCGTGCAAATTGCCCATGGTGGGCACAAAAGCCACGCGGTTTTGGCCACGCAGTTGATCGCGCAGTTCGGAAATTGAAGAAATCTGTCTCATCAAATACTCAGAATGTGTGTTCTGCTGTGGGGAAGGATTTGTCTTTCACGGCAGACACATAGGCCTGCACAGCAGCTTGAATCGAGGGCTGATTATCCATGAAATTGCGTACAAACTTCGGTTTTTTGCCCGGAAAAACATTCAACATGTCGTGTAGTACCAAAACTTGTCCGTCACAATCAACCCCAGCGCCAATGCCGATGGTGGGTACTGAGAGGCTTTTGGAAATGTCGGCCGCAAGTTTGCCCGGAATCAGTTCGAACAGCACCATTTGGGCGCCAGCCTCCTGCATGGCTTTGGCATTGGTTTTCAGAGTTTTCGCGGCTTTGGCATCGCGGCCTTGCACGCGATAACCGCCCAAGGCGCTGACCGATTGCGGCGTCAGGCCCAAATGGGCACACACTGGGATGTCTCGTGTGGTCAGGTATTCCACTGTCGGAGCCAGCCATGCAGTGCCTTCAAGTTTCACCATGTTTGCGCCTGCTGCCATCAGTTTGGCGGCATTTCGATAGGCCTGTTCTACGCTTTCCTGGTAGCTGCCAAACGGCATATCAGCCACCACAAATGCATTTTTATTGCCTGCGGCCACACAGCGCGTGTGGTATTCCATCATGTCCATGGTCACAGGCAAGGTGCTAGGCATCCCGGCCAATACCATACCTAGTGAATCACCAATTAGTAAAACATCCACCCCGCTGGCATCGAGCACGCTGGCAAAGCAGGCGTCATAGCAGGTCAGCATGGCGATCTTTTCCTGATTTTTTTTCATCTCAAGCAACGTGGGCAAGGTAACAGCCTTGCGGGTGCTGCCAGCAGTAGCTTGGGGTTGTGCGCTCATGGTGTGCTCTCGTGAGGGGTAGGTGTTACTCAGACCAGTTGAAAAACTCGCGTCGACCTTTCATCCCGTCAATCTGGTTTAACAGCAAATCAAAGTCTTCGGAATGGTCAACAGGATTTAAATGCTCGGTGTTCACAATTAACAGTGGCGCGTCGTCATAGTGGTAAAAAAACCGACTATAGGCATCACTCAACTGCGACAAATAGGCCTCGGTGATATTCACCTCATAGGGCGTTGCGCGTTTTTGTACCCGTTCAATGAGTGCTTGCGGCGAGGCTTGCAGGTAAATCACCAAATCAGGCACGCTGGTTTGTGGGCTCTGGTGCTGATAAATTTGCTGGTATAGCTTCAGCTCTTCTTCGTCCAGTGTCAGGCTGGCAAACATGCGGTCTTTTTCCAGCAGAAAGTCGCTGACCACCATGTTTTCGAAAAAGTCCCGCTGGGTTAAATCCCTCAGCTGCCCAATTCGCTGAAACAGAAAAAACAGTTGAGTGGGCAGGGCGTAACGGGCGGGTTCTTGGTAAAACTTCTCAAGAAAGGGATTGTCTTCAGGTTTCTCAAGCAACAGCTCTGCTTGAAATCGCTGGGCGATCAGTCGGGCCAGCGAGGTTTTTCCCACGCCGATGGGGCCTTCAATCACGATGTGGCGATACTTTTCTGACAACAAGTTTTATTCTCCGATCGGTGGCTTACGCGCGGCCTCAGTGTAGCGCAGGGGTGAGGCTGGTATTGGAAAAAAAGTTCAAATTGCCTTGACGATCTGGTCCAGCGTGCCGGGCAGATGGTTTTTTGCCAGACCCAGGCGGGGTATCACAATTTCGGGGTTTAACTGCAACAACGGCTCCAGTACAAAGCGCCGCAAATGCATACGGGGGTGTGGCACTGTCAGTTGTGGAGTGTTAACGGTTTCCTGACCAAACAAGAGCACATCAACGTCGATGGGCCGAGGGGCATTGCGCGTGGTACGAATGCGCCCTAATTGTGCCTCGATTGTCATGCATTCATGTAACAGTTGCTCAGCACTCCCTCTCCACATCAATTCCAGCACGGAGTTCACATAGTTCGGACCTGTGGCATCGACTGGGGCACTTTCGAACCGCAGCGATTCTCGCACCGCTTGCGCGCAAGCATGGGTCCGGAAATACTCGAAGACTTCGTCGAATAGGGTCATGGGATGTCCCAAGTTTCCACCCAAACCCAGGTAGCACAGCCTGTGGTCTGTTGCCGGGTTCAATGCATGGCTCACTGTGTGGTTCACTCGCCCTGCAGTCCCTGGCCGTGGCCGGGCGTACTTCCACCGGATTTTGGCTTTCTTCGCCGACGTTTTTTCTTGACTGTCCCATCGGTACCTGCAGGTGTTCCACGCAGGGCGTCCAGCATGTTTTGGCGGTTGTTGACATCGCCATCGCTGAATTCGCGCCACCATTCAGCCAATTCAACATCGGCGTCTACATCGCCCACCATGGCACGCAATTCATAGAAATCGAGAGATGCCCGGAATTTCTGTTGCTCCAGCATGCGGAATGGCGCCTTGCCGGCACGTTTTTCGAAACGTGGTTGAAATGCCCAAATTTCACGCATGTCGCCGGTTAGGCGACGCGGAATGGCCGTGCGCTCGGCCTGTTCGGCCAGCACATCGTCCATCGCTGCAAACAGTGCCGGAAATTTCAGTTCCCCCTGTTCTAATTTTTTCTCCCAGTTTTCAAGCACCAAATGCCACAACAAGCAGGCAAACAGGAAGCCCGGGCTGAGTGGCTTGCCTTCTTTTACGCGTTTGTCGGTGCGGGCCAAAGCCTCGGTCAGGAAGGGTTCCCCGCGTTGGTGTTCCAGAATTGCATCGAGCAAGGGAAACACTCCATGATGCAATCCAGCTTCCCGCAAGCCTTTCAGGCAGGCCATGGCCGAGCCGCTCATCAGCAGCTTCAGCATTTCATCAAACAGGCGCGAGGCGGGCACATTGCGCAGCAAGTCAGACAACTCGGCGATGGGCGCGTAGGTGGCTGGTTCAATCTCGAAATTCAGTTTGGCTGCAAAACGCACCACACGCAGCATTCGAACCGGGTCTTCGCGGTAGCGCAGGCTTGGCTCCCCAATCATGCGCAGCACGCGCGCGCGCAGGTCTTCCATGCCATGGTGGTAGTCCCACACGGTTTCCGTGCTGGGGTCGTAGTACATGGCGTTGACGGTGAAGTCGCGTCTTGAGGCGTCTTCGTCTTGCCGACCGAATTCATTGTCGCGCAGCACCCTGCCATGCTCATCTTTCTCATTGCTAGCACTGGCCAAGGCTCTGAAAGTTGAGGTTTCAATGGTTTCAGGGCCAAACATCACATGCACAATTTGAAATCGCCTGCCAATGACCCGTGCGCGGCGAAACAGCCGCTGGGTTTGCTCAGGGCTTGCGTCAGTGGCCACGTCGAAGTCTTTGGGACGCATGCCCAAGAGCAAATCGCGCACAGCGCCGCCCACAACAAATGCCTTGTAACCCTTACTTTGCAAGGTTTCGCAAACACGAATCGCATTGTGGCTGACCAGGCGGCGATCAATTTTGTGCTCGGCTACACCCCATACCTTGGGTTTGTGCACGCCGTAGCTTGCTTTCACTTTCTTGGGCGTCCCCAGGTTCAAGTGAGCAGCAGGAGGCCCCGGGGTTTCACGCCCCAGCGTGGCTGGCTTGGAAAACATTCGTTTGAACAGTTTCTTGATCATTTGAACAACTCAAGGACAGGCCAGCCGCGTGTTTGTGCAATTTCAGCCAGTTTGTTGTCGGGGTTTGCCGCAACCGGGTGGCTCACGCATTCCAGAAGGGGCAGGTCGTTGATGGAGTCACTGTAAAAGTAACTGCTCTCAAAGCTGCTCAAAGTCCAGTTCTTCGCGGCCAACCACTCGTTCAGTCTGGTCACTTTGCCCTCCCTGAAACTGGGCACACCAGTGACCTTGCCTGTGTATTCACCATCGACCAATTCAGGTTCGGTAGCGATCAGGGCTTCAATTCCAAATGCCTGTGCAATTGGTTGGGTAATAAAGCTGTTGGTGGCCGTAATGATCACGCACACGGCATTGTCCGCCTGGTGCTGTTTTACCAGCTCAATTGCGCTTGGTTTCAAGTTGGGTCGAATGACTTCAGCCATGAACTCATGGTGCCAAGCCGCCAGTTGTGCACGTTTGTTGTCGCGCAGCGGGCGCAATTGAAAGTCCAAAAACTCGTCGATGTTCAGTGTACCTGCCTTGTAGTCTGCAAAAAACTGATTGTTGCGCGCCTCAAATTCGGCCCGGTCCAGTACACCTTTGTTGATGAGGAATTGCGACCATCCATGGTCAGAGTCAATGGGCAACAGGGTGTTGTCCAGGTCAAACAGTGCGAGTTTCATATTCTCGAATTACCAGACTTTCTCGTCGTTTCATCCAGTGGCGCAGCAAATTCACGCTCACTGGTTTTTGTTGTTCAAGGGAAAAGCGATCCAGCCCGTCCATCACCGCCATTAGCGAGCCCATGTCACGCTGGAAATAGCGAAGTGCATACTCAATCACTTCTTCGCTCAACTGCAGGCCCCTCGACTTCGCCGTGGCTTGCAGTGCGGCATGTTTTTCCTGATCGCTCAGGGGGTGCACCCGCAAGCACAAGCCAGCTTCAATGCGTGTGCGCAAGTCATCACGCAGTTTCAGTTCGGTGGTGGGGTGCTCAGCCGCCAATACGATTTTACTGGGTTTGCTCTCGGCCATGCTTGAATTGAACGCATTGAACAATTGCACCTGGGAGTATGGGGTCAGGCGGTCAATGTCGTCGATCACCAAGGCCTGTTCGCCGGGCTTGAACACAAAGCGATTGCCGCCGGCAAGCACATTCACTCCCAGTTGACTGGCCACGCCCCGCAGCAAATGACTTTTTCCGCAACCTGAAGGTCCGTACATGTATACAAACGGACTGGTTCCCTTCATTTGGATCAGTTCTCGCAGTTCATGCACAAGTTGCCCGTTCTGCCCAACCAGAAAGTTGGACAGTGTCGGCCTAGGCGGCGTGAACACATCGAGAAGCAACTGTTGCATGGGCATTGCCAAAGCGGGGGGAATCGAGCAGCCCCCAATAATACCCTTGAATGACACTTTTTACGCCCTGTCTCGGTTAAAATACAACCACTCGCGCTTGTGGCCATAAACCTGAAGCAAGCAACCCAGCACCACAATTTTTCGGACCGAATTTCAATGAATTCTCCCTTGACCTACAAAGACGCCGGCGTTGATATGCAAGCCGGTGATGATCTGGTTGACGCAATCAAACCTATGGCAAAGCGCACCATGCGCCCAGGAGTGCTGGCTGGTATTGGCGGTTTTGGCGCCATGTTCGAAGTACCCAAGGGGTACAAGGAACCTGTGCTTGTCTCCGGTACGGATGGTGTGGGTACCAAGTTGCGTTTGGCCTTTGAGTGGAACATTCACAATACCGTGGGTATTGATTTGGTGGCCATGAGTGCCAATGATATTTTGGTGCAAGGCGCAGAGCCCCTTTATTTTCTCGATTACTTTGCGTGCGGCAAACTTGACGTTAAAACAGCCGCAAGCGTAGTGGGCGGTATTGCTTATGGTTGTGAACAGGCGGGTTGTGCGCTCATTGGTGGTGAAACCGCCGAAATGCCAGGCATGTATCCCGACGGTGAATATGACTTGGCTGGTTTTGCGGTAGGCATTGTTGAAAAATCCGAAATTCTGGATGCCAGCAAGGTGAAGGCCGGCGATGTGATCTTGGGCCTCGCGTCCAATGGCATTCACTCCAATGGTTTTTCGCTGGTTCGAAAAATTCTGGAACGTGCCCAACCCGATTTAAACCAGCTTTGTGATGGCATGCCTTTGCGCGAGGCCATCATGGCACCAACCCGCATGTATGTGAAGCCTGTGCTTGAGTTGATCAAGAAGGTGCCGGTTCATGCGCTGGCTCACATCACTGGTGGTGGTTTGGTCGAAAACATTCCACGTGTGTTGCCCGACAATTTGGTGGCCGAGCTCGACCGTGGTACTTGGCCAGAAACAGAGCTGTTCAAGTGGTTGCAGCAAAACGGTCAAGTGCCGTTTGATGAAATGAACCGCGTCTTCAACTGCGGCATCGGCATGGTTGTGGTGCTGCCGGCAGAACAAGCCAAGGCTGCAATCGATTTGTTAAGCGCAGCGGGTGAAAAGGTGTATCAAGTGGGCGCGGTTCGCCCGCGTGTTGAGGGCGAAGCACACACCATTGTTCGCCCAGCAAAATAAGTGTTCACTGATTAATCAAGCCGGGATAAAGCCCAGTCGATGTGTTCCATCAGGAATGCATCGGCGCTTGAGCGCATTTCGAGCAGTGCCTCACGCATTCCTATAACACCTACACTATTGCCGGCAGCCACGGCCAAATTTCGTCTAAACCGCCTGTAGCCAATACGGCGAATGGCGCTGCCCTCGGTTATTTTTAAAAACTCCTCCTCGGTCCAGCGCATCATGGCAAACCAGTCGGGTTTATCAAACTCGGCGCGCGGATTGAAGTCGGCGTACTGCGCGGGTTTGGCGAATTTGTTCCACGGGCATGCCAGTTGGCAGTCGTCGCAACCATAAATTCGTGTACCCACGAGCGGGCGAAGTTCAAGGGGTATTTCGCTGTCGTGTTCAATGGTCAGGTAAGAAATGCACAACCGGGCATCCACCTGGTAGGGTTTTACAATTGCGCGGGTAGGGCAGGCTGTGATGCAGCTGGTACACGTACCACAGTGGTTTTTGCCAAATTCACCACTCAAAGGCAAAGGCATGTTCGTGAACACTTCACCTAAAAAAAACAGGGAGCCTTCCTCGGGGTGAATAAGTAAAGTGTGTTTGCCTCGCCAGCCCAAGCCAGCCTTGCGTGCAATTTCGACTTCAGCGGTGGGAGCGCTGTCCACAGCGACACGAAACCCGAATCCACCTACCTCGGAATTCACAGCAGCGGCGAACCGTTTCAGACGCTGCCGTATTACTTTGTGGTAATCACGTCCACGCGCATACAAACTCACATAGGGTTTGTTGCGGACTTCGATTTCCATCAGGGTTTTCTCGGTGAATGTCGTCGCATCAGGCTGGTTCAGCGTTGTTTCAGGCACGTAAGGCACACGCAGTGATACGATTCGAATCGCACCGGGAAACAGGGTGTCTGCATTCAGGCGATTTAGTCCGTGGCGCTCCATGTAGGCCATTTCGCCATGCATGCCCTGGTTTAGCCAGGCTTGCAAATGTGGCTCACAGGCCTGCAAATGGGTGTCGCTGACACCCATGCAGCCCAAACCCTGTGCTTTGGCCACACGTTGCAACAATGCCCAGTTCTCTTGTTCTTGATGAGCCTGCATGAAAACTTATACCCGCTATTTACCCGACGACGCCGCAACCCACAGTGTAGGGGAAAAGCTAGCCAAACTTGCGCAAGCGCCGCTTCGCATCTACCTGTCAGGCCCCTTGGGTGCAGGCAAAACAGCATTGGTGCGGGCGTTTTTGCGGGCCTTGGGAGTGAAGGGTGCAGTTAAAAGTCCCAGCTATGCGTTGGTAGAACCTTACAATTTCTCGAATTATTCTGTGTATCACTTTGATTTTTATCGATTCTTCGATCAAAATGAATGGGAGGAGTCCGGATTTCGTGATTACTTCGAGGAAAATGCCATTTGTTTGGTCGAATGGCCTGAGAAGGCTGGTGGCCTGCTTCCTCGAGCGGATCTCGAAATTCAGCTCAGTTATCACCAGCAGCCAGGCCAGGAAACCACTGGGCGAAGCATTGAGGTGAAAGCCCTGTCGGTATATGGGCAGCACTTGGTTGAACAACTGAACGAACAACAATAGCCTATGAATTCGCGTCGCGATTTGTTGAAAACCGTTGGAGCAGGAATGCTTCTGAAACTGATGCCTGTGGGCGCTTTTGCTGCTGACCAGGTTAAGTTTGTCGATGTACGCCTGTGGCCCGCTGATGAATACACCCGGGTTACGTTAGAGCACGCGGGCGCGATCAAGTACAAACACTTCCTGATTGAGAATCCGTGGCGCATGGTGATCGATTTGCTTGACATGCGACTCGACAACACGCTGAAAGACCTCACCAGTCGCCTGCATCCCGAAGACCCTTATGTGCAACAAATTCGGGTCGGACAATACGATGCGAACACTGTGCGACTGGTGTTCGATCTGAAGGCGGAAGTCAAACCAGAAATTTTCACGATTGATCCAATCGCCGAGTATCAAAATCGGTTTGTCGTGGATTTTTACCCCAAGAATCCGGCAGATCCATTGCTGGCTTTGCTAAAAAAGTCGGATGACCCGGCGATGCGAGAGGACGAAATTTCTCGTGCGCTGCGCTTGGCGGAATCGGAGACCAGTGGCACTTTAAAGCTGGAAGGTGTCACTCCTGAAAAAGGCGGGAGTAAAACCGAAGTTGCCAAGGCACAGCCCAATGCACCTGTTGAGAAGAAGCCGTCTCCAGAACTGAGACGAATGATCACGGTTGCGATCGATCCAGGGCATGGCGGTGAAGACCCTGGTGCAGTTGGCAAAGGGGGCACTTACGAAAAAAATGTGGTGTTGGCCATCAGCAAAAAACTGAAGGCAGAAATTGACAAAATGCCGGGCATGCGGGCCATGTTGACTCGCAACGGTGACTTTTTTGTACCTTTGAATACACGTGTGCAAAAGGCCCGCAGCGTCAATGCTGACTTGTTTGTTTCTGTGCATGCAGATGCCTTTATTCGTCCCACTGCGGGCGGATCGTCGGTGTATGTTCTATCCGAACGAGGCGCTACAAGCACTGCTGCGAAGTGGATCGCCAACAAGGAGAATGCCTCGGATTTGATCGGTGGGGTCAATATCAAAGGCACTGATTCGCAATTGGCTCGCGTTCTGCTCGATTTGTCGACCACCGCTCAAATCAATGACAGCTTGAAGTTGGGCGATGCCGTTCTCGGCAATTTGGGCAAGGTGAATCGATTGCACAAGCCGCGTGTGGAACAGGCGGGGTTTGCCGTACTGAAGGCGCCTGATATTCCATCTATCCTGATTGAAACGGCCTTCATCAGCAATCCGGATGAAGAGAAAAAACTGGCCAACCCGGCCCATCAACAGGAATTGGCTGAAGCGATCGCCAAGGGTATTGCAAATTACTTCGCCAAGAACCCTCCTGTCGCCCGCACTCCCCTGACCTAAACCGGGCGCGCTGCCACTTATAATGAGTGGATGAACCACCGCCCGATATCCCTGTTGCCCGATGTATTGATCAGCCAAATTGCCGCAGGCGAAGTGGTTGATCGTCCAGCGTCAGTTGTTAAAGAACTGCTTGAGAATGCTTTGGATGCGGGTGCGTCGGAGATCACCATTCGCATTGATGGTGGCGGTATTCAACGAATTTGCATTCAGGACAACGGCAAAGGCATACCCAAAGACGAGCTCGAGTTGGCGGTCACACGTCATGCCACTTCAAAAATTCAATCGCTAAGTGAGCTTGAAAGTGTGATGAGCCTCGGCTTTCGAGGAGAGGCTTTGGCCTCAATTGCTTCAGTAAGTCAGTTTACGCTGAGCAGTTATCCGAAAGGTCAGGAATGCGCATACAGCATCAGTAACCAAAGTGGGCGCTGGCTTGTCGAGCCCTCATCGGCAAGCCCTGGTACCACGGTCGATGTGCAATCGCTTTACTTCAGTACACCCGCACGCCGCAAGTTCCTGAAAACAGAGCAAACTGAATTTTTTCAGTGTCTGGACGTCGTTAAACGCATGGCTTTGGCCAACCCCTCGGTCACCTGGCTGGTGTATCGGGATGGCAAATTACAAAGCCGTTTTCAGGAAAGCAGCTGGAGTGCTCGGGTCTTCAGCATTCTCGAAACCATGGCCAATGGTGCCTCCAAGCCAATTGACGTCCAAACTGCCGATATGCAATTGCATGGTGCGGTTGGCCTGCCTGACGCAGCCCGTGGAAAAGGCGATATGCAGTTTTTCTACGTCAATGGCCGCTTTGTGAAAGACAAACTGATTGGGCATGCGGTCCGGTCAGCCTATGAAGATGTACTTCATGGCGACAAATTTCCCGCCTTTGTGCTTTTTTTGAATTTACCCGCCAATGAGGTGGATGTGAATGTGCACCCCGCGAAAACAGAGGTGCGATTCCGAAACGCGCGGGCAGTGCATCAATGGGTGCGTCAATCGATTCAGGCCTGTCTTGCTCCTTCCAGGGCTGTCGCTCCTCTCAGTGATTCGTCCGCAAGTGTGGAGGTCGGGGCACCTTCTGTCGTCACACCCTCCGTGTCAGGCAATGGCAATGTGTGGAGAGCGTCCAGCGCTTCCCCGCCAGTGGTTCAGGTTCAAGCAAAAAGTGCAGCGCTTCCTTTCCTGCGGGAGGAGCTTGCCGATTATATTCAAGCCTATCGCCCGATTGAATCCGCGCCGCGTCCTGCCGTAATTACGCCGCGACCCTTGGTGCAAGAAAGCCAGCAAAGCCAGGCAGCCGATCATGCAGAATTGTCTGAGTATTTGGGACAGGCGATTGCGCAGGTACACGGTATTTACATTCTCGCTTTGCGTCCCGATGGCATGGTGGTGGTCGATATGCATGCAGCCCACGAGCGTGTTCTCTATGAGCAGTTCAAGAATGCGCTGGACAATCAGCAAACCATCTCTTCCCAAGAGTTACTTGTGCCTCTGTTGGTACAAATTGATCCTCGCCTAGCCAGTGAAGTCGACAATGGTCAGCACCTTTGGGAAAAACTGGGTTTTCGCTTGAGTCTCATTTCAACTCAGGAAATCGCGGTGCGCGCCGTGCCCACCATGTTGGCGGGTCAGGATTTGTCTGCATTGCTGCAACAGTGGCTTGAAGACTTGCACCAGTACGGCGTGGCGCATGTGCTTGAACGCCAGCGCAATGAATGGCTGGCTGGCTTGGCCTGCCACACCGCAGTGCGTGCAAACAGAAAGCTCACCGTACCTGAAATGAATGCGCTATTGCGTTCCATGGAGCGCACCGAGCGGTCGGATCAATGCAACCATGGCCGGCCCACATGGCGTCATTTCAGTTTGTCTGAAATGGACAAGTGGTTTTTGCGCGGCCAATAGAGCACAGGGGGGGCTTTGAATCACGTGAGCATCGGCACTATTCCAGCCCTGGCTGTACTTGGGCCCACGGCATCGGGCAAGTCTGCCTTGGGCTTGTGGATGGCCGATCAGGGGTTCCCGATAGAAATTATCAGTCTCGACTCGGCACTGGTGTTTCGGGACATGAACATCGGAACCGCCAAGCCCACCCCTCAAGAACTGGCTTTGGTGCCGCACCACTTAATCGATCTCATCACACCAAGCGACACTTTCAGCGCCGCTGAGTTTGTCGTTCAATGCCATGCGCTGATTGCGGATATCCGTGCGCGAGGCAAAGTGCCTGTTATTTTGGGCGGCACCATGATGTATTACAAAACGCTGATCAGTGGCATGGACGACCTTCCTGCCGCCAATCCTGAAATTCGCCAGGCCATTGAACAACATGCCTTGGAGCAGGGCTGGCCCGCCATTCACGCTCGCCTCGCCGAGGTAGACCCCCTTACAGCCCAGCGCTTAAAGCCCAATGACTCCCAGCGTTTGCAGCGCGCGCTGGAGGTTTTTCAAATTACCGGCCAGCCACTTTCAAGCTTTCATCAGCGGGATCAGCAGGCCGATTTGCAAATTCCCACCCTGGCTATCGAACTGTCTGACCGGTCTGTCCTGCACAAGCGCATTGAGTCTCGTTTTCTGAACATGCTGGAGCAGGGCCTCGTAGAAGAGGTCATCGAGCTTCGTCACAATTACGTGTTGGATGACAGCATGCCCTCGATGCGTTGTGTCGGTTACAGGCAAGTGTGGGAGCATTTGCACGGCCATTGCACACGGCAGGAAATGATAGACCGGGGTGTCGCTGCTACACGCCAATTGGCCAAGCGGCAAATAACGTGGCTGCGTTCAACCTCCAACAAAGAAGTAGTTGACCCGTTGCAGTCCAATTGGCTTCAAACCGTGAAACCCTGGATACAAAATCAGATCGAGGCTTTGTTGCCTTGATGGCTCGTCGCAGCTGTTTCTTGCCAACCTGGCATGGGTTGCCTGTGTTGCACTGGACTGGTTTATTGGGAACTGAGCTTGAAGGGTCGCCGTTCGTTGCGGTTATTTGCTCAACTCGGCGTGGGTACCTTGTATCGCACTGGACTGGTTTGTTGAGAGCTGAGCTTGCAGGGTCACCGCTGCCCGAAAACTTGGCATTTCGGCTTGTCGTCTTGAGCCTGCACTAAGCCAAGCCATCCAAAAGTAACGGTCGGGTCTTGGCTTTCGCGCCAGGGCGCGATCGTTAGTCTCGGCGCACCAAGCCGGCAAGTTTTCTGACTGGTCATCGTGCGACCCATTGCAAGTTCAGCTCCGAGTCACCGCTGGCGCAACGCCCAGTCGGCGGCGGTGTTTCGATCGCCTCGCCTTCAAGAAAACCTGCCCTTGCGTGCCGAGCTGGGCCGGTGTCGCCCAATATGGGCGACAGAGAACGGACCCGACCCGCAGTTTAGGAGGGCCGTTCTCAGGCATCGCGAGGCTCAGCAAGGGAGAAACAGGTTTTCTGGCGAGAGATCGGAACCCAAGCCGATTGGGTGATAAACCAGCACCGAGAGACCAGAACCCAAGCCGATTGGGCGATGAACCAGCACCGAGAGACCGGAACCCAAGCTAAGCGGGCCCAACAAACAAGCTTTATTACAAGGGGAAACGCTGCGCCAGCCCAAACACCAAAGGCAAGGTTATAGCAGCCCCCACCGTCGACATCGAAATGAGACAAGCCACCAGTGGTGCATTTCCGCCCATGCGCGCCGCCAGAATATAGGCACTCGATGCAGAGGGAATGGCAGAGAATACCAGCAGCACCATGGTCTGTTCTTGCCCAAGCCCGGTGAAGTGAGCGTAAAGAACCGCCACCAAAGGTGACACCAACAGTTTCACAAATAGCCACCAAACCGATACCGGCCAATTGCCTTTCAAGCCGGAGAATACCAAGCCCGCCCCTACCGCCAGCAGGCCCAGCGACACCGCTGCTTGTGCCAATCGCTCTAGAGTCAGCATGACCGGTTCAGGCACCTGCAAGCCCATCAATTTCGCTGCAATCCCAAGGCAGGTCCCAATAATCAGCGGATTTCTAAGAATATCCACAAACGCGCTCAAACGACCGCCTTTGCTCATGGTGCCCACGGCCAATACATTACACAGTGGCACACCCAGCGCCAGCAAAATCGCAATATTGGCCACCGCCGATTGGCCACCCAAGCGACTGGCCAAAGCCAAACCAATGTAGGAGTTAAACCGGTACGCCGTTTGCAGGCCTGATGCAAAGTCCACGCGCCCCATATTGCTGAAGAGCAATCCTGACCAGCCCAGCAAAAATGCCGTGAATATGACTACAGGCCCACCCAGAGCAAAAGCCCCAACTGTGTTCACGTCAAAATTGCTCGACACCACCGAGAAAAAAAGCAGGCATGGAAACAACACAAAGTAAACCAGTTTTTCTATGGTGACCCAGGCGGCAGGCGCCATCCAGAAACGGCGCAGCAAGTAGCCCAGGGCGATGATTGCGAAATCAGGGAAAAGAAGTAGTGGGGACAATTGTTTGCGTGTGGTGTTTTGTCATTGAGCCAATAAAAAACCCACCCGAGGGTGGGTTATTGTTGATGTCGTAACTGTTTTAAACAGAGAACGAGGAGCCGCAACCGCATGTAGTGGTCGCATTTGGGTTCTTGATCACGAACTGCGCGCCGTTAATGTCTTCTTTGTAATCAATTTCGGCACCAGTCAGGTACTGGTAGCTCATGGAGTCGATCAACAAAGTTACGCCGCCTTTGTCCAAGGCCGTGTCGTCTTCATTCACGTCTTCATCGAAAGTAAAACCGTACTGGAAACCGGAACAGCCACCACCTTGCACGAATACGCGCAGTTTCAGGTTGGGGTTGCCTTCTTCATTGATCAGGTCGCGCACTTTGGCCGCGGCTGAGTCAGTGAAAACCAATACGCTGGGTTGTTCTGTAGTTACGTCCATCTTGTCCTGCCTTTTTGCTGGAATTACTTGCTTGAAGCCAAGGCCAGCTTACCTGGCATCACTTCTTCGCTCTCATGGTGCAAGGTACCGTCTACGACCGCACCTGGATGCATCTCCAATGCCCTATATCTTACGTCACCCGAGACATTTGCGGAAGGGTGTAGCTCCAGAAGCTGATTGGCTTCGATCGGACCTTCGATCAGGCCACTGACTACGACATGCCCAACGCGCACGCTGCCTCGTACCTTGCCGGTTTCGGAAATCACCAGCAGTGACTGTGCGCTTTCGTCTGCAATCACATTGCCGTCCACTTCGCCATCAATGCGCAGGCCGCCTTTGAAGCGCAAATCGCCTCTAAGAATCATGTCTGCGCCCACCAGGCTTTGGATTGGCAGCAGCCGCTTTGTATTTTTTTTCGAGAACATGCTTTTAAAACCCCTTCAAAGTTTGATGGTGGACTGCGCGCGAATAGCGCCTGCTTCCAGAATTCTCATTTCAACGCTTTGCAATCTGCTGCCCTCGGGAAGGGAAAACATGCCCGATACCCTTGAAAAACGAGTCAGTTTGATTTTGAACTGGGGGTCTTCGGAAGATTCAGCGTTCGGTAAAACTATGACACTGGATTCCCCTTTGTTCAACACTTTAATCAACACCTGTACATTCAATGTCACCTCGGGGCGCTGGCTACCCTGGATCACGAGTGCTTTATAACGGTATTGATCCGGAACCGTGTCTTTGTTCACTTGAAGCCGCTTGAGTGAAATGGCGCCCTGAAGGCTTCCAGGTATGAATCCTTCAAAAAACGCCAAATCCTCTTTCAATTTCGCATTCTCAGATTCAAGATTCGTAATTAGGAGGTTGAGTTTGCTGCGGGCCTCTTTGTCCAGTTTTACCAATTCATTGGTACGGGATATTTCGTCTTGAAGTTCTGCTGTCTTCGTTTGAAGTTCAGTCAGTTGCTCATTGAGCACCTCAATTTCCTGGGTTGAGAAAAGTTTTTGAATGGCGTTGTCTGCAGGACCCCACATTGCGTAAGCCGCACAGACCCCAAGAACGGACAGGCCAAGCAGCAGGCCATAAGCGAACGCAAACCGGGATGAACGTTGCACTCCTGGTAACAGGGTTCGACGTGAATGATGGGTTTTCTTGGGGTTCAAACCGGGAAATCCTTACATTAGGGTGCCAGTGGCAGTTGCTCCAGCCCAATATGCTCTGGCAAATCGAACATCACATTCATGGCCTGAACAGCCTGTCCAGCCGCACCCTTCACCAGGTTGTCGATCACCGAGACGATCACCAGCGTGTCGCGACCTTGTGGGCGGTGCAGTGCGATGCGCACAAAATTGGAGCCGCGCACGGATTTGGTCTCAGGCAGTGAGCCTTTGGGCATCACATCCACAAAGTATTCGCTGGCATAGTGCTGTTCATACAAAGATTGAATATCAGTGCTTTTGCCCAGATCGTTTAATCTCACATAGGTGGTGGCCAAAATACCACGCACCATAGGCACCAAATGTGGCGTGAAGGTAATTTGGGTTTTTCGGCCCGAAATCAATTCAAGGCCTTGCTCAATTTCTGGCAAGTGGCGGTGTCCACTCACACCGTACGCTTTAAAACTTTCAGCCGCCTCAGAGAACAAAGAGCCCACCGCTGCTTTGCGACCTGCGCCGGACACGCCCGATTTGCAATCCGCGACAATGCTGTTTTCGTCGATCAAAGGCGTTGGCCCACTGATCAGAGGCTTGAGAGCCAACTGCACGGCAGTGGGGTAGCAACCCGCCAAGCCCACGAGTTTCGCTTTTTTGATTTCCGCACGCGCCGATTCAACCAAGCCGTAGCAGGCTTGGCCCAGCAGGTCTGGCTCGGAGTGAGGCATGCCGTACCATTTCTCGAATTCGGCGGTGTCTTTCAGGCGAAAGTCTGCTCCCAAATCGATGACGCGAATGCCGGCATTCACCAGTTCAGCCGATTGGGCCATGGCCACACCATGTGGCGTGGCGAAGAACACCACATCGCAATCCTTTAAAGACTCAAAGGTAGGTTCTGTGAAGGCAATGTTCACGCGTTTGCGCAGTGCTGGAAACATGTCTGCGACCGGCTGTCCGACCTCGCCGCGGGAGGTGATGGCTTTCAGTTCAGCCTGCGGGTGCAGGGCCAAAAGGCGAAGAAGTTCAGAGCCTGTGTAACCGGTTCCGCCAACAATGCCTACCTTGATCATGATTATTCCTTGCGCTGAAAAGAAAAAAAGCCGCACATTTGTGCGGCTTTCGATTGTAACCCAGCTGGGAGGGCTGCTGGGTGTAAACGATATGACAGCTTGGTGCTGGTTTATCGCTTGGAGAACTGCTTGCGACGACGCGCGCCACGCAGACCCACTTTTTTACGTTCAACTTCACGAGCGTCACGAGTAACCAGACCTGCTTTGGACAGAGTTGGCTTCAGTTCGGCGTCGAAGTCAATCAGGGCACGTGTCAGGCCGTGGCGAACTGCGCCAGCCTGGCCAGTTTCGCCGCCGCCGCGCACGTTTACCTTGATGTCAAAAGTTTCAACGTTCTCGGTCAGTACCAAGGGTTGACGAGCAACCATCTGGCCTGTTTCACGAGCGAAGTATTCAGTCAAAGGCTTGCCGTTCACGATGAACTGGCCAGTACCTTTCTTGATAAAAACACGGGCCACTGAGCTTTTGCGGCGACCGGTTCCGTAATTGTATTCACCAATCATGGTTCACCTCAGATTTCAAGTGGCTTGGGTTGTTGTGCGGAATGCGGGTGCTCGGCCTCAGCGTAGATCTTCAATTTCTTGATCATCGCGTAGCCCAGAGGACCTTTTGGCAACATGCCTTTCACAGCTTTCTCCAGCGCGCGGCCAGGGAAGCGTTCCTGCATCTTGTCAAAGTTCGTTTCGTAAATACCGCCTGGGTAACCAGAGTGGCGGAAATACTTCTTGTTCAGGCCTTTGGTGCCTGTAACGCGCAATTTACCGGCATTTACAACAACAATGAAGTCGCCTGTGTCGATGTGCGGTGTGAATTCAGGTTTGTGCTTACCACGGAGGCGGCGTGCAACTTCACTGGCTACACGTCCCAACACCTTGTCGGTGCCGTCGATCACAAACCACTCTTGTTTAACCTCACCGGGTTTCGCTGAGTAGGTTTTCATGATTTTTCCTTAAAGATAAAAAAGTGCTTTTTACCTGTCTCCCTACTTGTACATGCAGCCAGCAATTAATATGCCGGTCTGCAGCCGAAGGGCTCTCCCAACAGGTAACCCGCAATTTTAGCAAAGTTTTTTGCTTTCGGTTAAACTTTTTTGGATGTTGGATAAAAAAAACCCAAGCACTGTGAGGTGCTTGGGTTTAATCCACCAAAGGAGGAGGGTGGAGGAGACAATCTTGCACCTGAGTGAAACTCTGCGACCCGTGGTACGTGGTTCATTCAAGTGACTACAATTCGAATTTTAGAGAGTTTTCTGTTGCGGCGCAAGAGTATGTTTTTGTTGTCCGAAAAAAGCAACTTATTCCACAATTCAAAAGTGGTTTAAAAAAATATAATAAAAACAATATCTTGCAAAGATTAATAGTGACTGACCGGTTATTTGTTAAGCGGAATTATTAAAATAGAGCAATTTTTCAACTTCTTTTCAACAAATATTGTGCAACGCATAATGAGTGATTAATCATAAATAAGGAGTTTTATGGAAGCCGAAGTTAGCTGGTCGGGGTTACCCGGCATGTCATTTGTAGCCACGACAGGCAGTGGACATATGTTGTGTATGGATGGTGCCCCGGACGGTGGCGGTAATAACCTGGCCCCTCGCCCTATGGAAGTGGTTTTGGCAGGCACCGGTGCCTGTACTGCCTATGATGTGGTGTTGATTTTGCGCAAAAGCGGTCAAGATATTCGCAATTGCAAGGTGAAAATGAGCGCCGAGCGGGCCGAAGAGGCGCCGAAGGTTTTCACCAAGATCAACTTTCATTTTCAGGTGATCGGGCGGGGGCTAAAGCCCAATTTGGTTGACCGCGCAATCAAGTTGTCTCATGAGAAGTACTGCTCAGCGTCCGCCATGCTTGGCAAAACAGCTGAGTTGGTGTTTACGCACGAAATTATCGAAGATTAAATTTTTTGTGCCAGTGTGGTCATGACCTTCGACATTGCGGTCATGGCCAGTTTCACTGGCATCGGCAAATTGTTAGCGCCTTGATCGATTGCAGTTTGCCCATGTTCAATCTCGTCCTGGCGCATCTGTTCCAGAATTGCCCTTGATTTCTGATCACCCGCGGGCAGTTTGCCCAAGTGGTCATTCAAGTGCTTTTCAACCTGCCTCTCGGTCTCAGCCATGAAACCGAGGCTCACTTTGTCGCCCAGTGTGCCCGCGACAAATCCCAAAGCAAATGCACCACCGTACCAAAATGGGTTCAACAGACTGGGACGCGCACCCAGTTGGTCCAGGCGCTCTTGGGTCCATGCCAGGTGGTCGGCTTCCTCTTTGGCAGCGTGATCAAACAAAGCCTTTTTTTCAGGGTCCTTGCTGGCCAGTGCCTGAGCCTGATAAAGCGCCTGTGCGCAGATTTCCCCCACGTGGTTTACACGCATCAGGCCAATTACCTGTTCTTTGTCTGAATCGCTGAGTTGCTCTACCGGCCAGGTTTGTCCGGCTGGGTTGGGCCGTTGTGCCACAGGCGTTGCGGCCAAAGTTTTCAATGCTTTGTCCAGTTCGCCAATGACTGCATCCAGAGAAGGCAGCTTCGGGAGGCTTGGAAAGCCGGGAAGGCCAGTAAAGCGGGGAGGTTGATTTGGCATTACTACGCACCAATCCTGAGTTTTTTCAATGAAGTCTTCATTTTAGCAAGGGATGCAAGTAAAATCCGCGTCAACGCGCAACGAATTACAACGTCCCCGTGTTGCCTCCTGTTTCAATTCTGAAACCGGCCTGCTTCATGGTGGCATATTTTAGGCAAACCATGACTTCCAAGAAAAAGCTCTTCATCAAAACCTTTGGCTGCCAGATGAATGAGTATGACTCCGACAAAATGGCTGATGTGCTGGGTAGCTCTGATGGAGTAGAGCGGACAAATACCCCGGATGATGCAGACATTATTCTGTTTAACACCTGTTCGGTGCGAGAGAAAGCGCAGGAAAAGGTGTTTAGCGACCTGGGCCGTGTCAAACACCTGAAAAAATCCAACCCCAACCTGATTATTGGCGTTGGGGGTTGCGTGGCCAGTCAGGAAGGTAAGGCAATTGTAGAGCGCGCTCCTTATGTGGATGTGGTATTTGGTCCTCAGACTTTGCACCGATTGCCGCAATTGATCAGGCAGCGTCGGGATACACACCGACCGCAGGTGGACATTTCTTTTCCTGAAATCGAGAAGTTTGACAATTTGCCACTGGCCAAAAACACAGGCGCCACCGCGTTTGTGTCTATTATGGAAGGCTGCAGCAAGTATTGCAGTTTCTGCGTGGTCCCCTACACACGCGGTGAAGAGATTTCCCGCCCGTTCGAGGACGTACTGATGGAAATTGCTGATTTGGCTGATCAGGGTGTTCGAGAAATCAACTTGCTTGGGCAAAACGTGAATGCTTATCGCGGGAGAATGGGCGATACAAACGAGATAGCCGATTTTGCCCTGCTGCTTGAATACGTGTCTGAAGTGCCGGGGGTGGAGCGCATTCGTTTTACCACCTCGCACCCCAAAGAGTTCGGCCCGCGCCTGATTGAAGCCTTTGCAAAGCTGCCCAAGCTGGTAGATCACCTTCATTTGCCTGTTCAAGCGGGTTCGGATCGCATTCTCGCGGCCATGAAACGGGGATACACCGCACTTGAATACAAGTCGATCATTCGTAAACTCCGAGAAATTCGTCCCAATATCTCGATGTCGTCCGATTTTATTGTCGGTTTTCCTGGTGAAACTGAAGCCGATTTCGAGAAAACGATGGATTTGATCAACGCAGTGGGCTTTGATACCTCGTTTTCTTTCGTGTACAGTCCTCGCCCTGGCACGCCTGCTGCTGACTTGGAGGACGGAGTAGACCAGATCACCAAGCTCAAGCGGCTGGCACGATTGCAGAAAACCATTCAGGATCACGCCACAAGCATTAGTCAATCAATGGTTGGAACACGCCAGAAGGTCTTGGTCGAAGGCCCATCCAGAAAAGACCCCACTGAATTGGCGGGCCGCACTGAGAATAACCGGGTAGTTAACTTTGCTGGTAGTGCCCGCATGGTAGGGCAAATTGTTGAGTTGGACATCGTCGAGGCCTATCCCAATTCATTGCGCGGGCAGGTGCCGATCATGGCTGCCTGATATCCGTCATTTTTTTCGGTTATCCTTGAGCCGTTATTGTTTACAGAGGTTCATCCTCCCGTATGTCAGAACCGAGTCCGTCGCAGGTCCCCAATAAAAAAGAACGGGGCCTGCTTGAACGCCTTTCCTCGTTGCTACTTCGTGAGCCTGAGGACAGGGAGCAACTCTTGGAAGTGTTGCAACAGGCCCATGAAAGAAACCTACTGGACGCCGATGCACTCTCAATGATTGAGGGTGTCATGCAGGTAAGTGACCTTTCTGCGGGCGACATCATGGTGCCCCGCGCGCAGATGGATGCGATCAACGCGGAAGACTCCATCGACCAAATCGTGGCTTTCGCAGTGGAAAAAGCACATTCCCGTTTCCCTGTGTACGAGGGTGAGCGGGACAATGTAATCGGTGTATTGCTGGCCAAAGACCTGCTGCGCATTCATGCCAATTCGGAAGTCAATTTGCGCGACATGCTGCGCCCTGCAGTGTTTATTCCCGAGAGTAAACGCCTGAACGTATTGCTCCATGATTTTCGCCTGAACCGAAATCACATTCCGCTGGTGGTTGATGAATATGGTGGCGTGGCTGGCTTGGTCACAATCGAAGATGTACTTGAGCAAATTGTGGGCGACATTGAAGACGAATATGACTTTGATGAAGAAGCTGACAATATCGTGAGCCTCGGCGGGGACCAATTGGGTTTATACCGCGTCAAGGCGCTGACGACGATTGAACAGTTCAATGACACATTCGGAACCGCGTTTTCAAACGAACATGCCGATACTCTTGGGGGCTTGTTAACCGACGAACTGGCCCGTCTGCCTGTGCGTGGTGATGTAGTTGAGTTACCGCCTTTTCGTTTTGAAGTACTGCGTGCCGACGCCAGACAAGTTCACTTGCTTCGTGTTCAGAAAATTGAACCCGCACCCGACGATATAGATACCCATTCATCGACCGAGAACGCTGACTCCGACAGGCCCAATTGATGTACTCCTTTTTTGCTGGTGCGCTCTTGGGAGTGCCTTGGGTGTTGTCATTTGCCCCCCATTCACTTTGGTGGCTTGGTTTGCTGTTACTTGCCTTGTTGCCTTTTGTCGCACGGAAAACCGGTAAACCTTGGCTTGTAGGTTTGGCATTTGGATGGTCGGCATATGGCTTCGGTGTGTCATGGTTGCACATCAGCCTGCACACTTATGGCGGTTTGCCCTCCATGCTGGCTTGGGTCGCGGTCGCAGCTTTTACCCTTTACCTCGCAGTATTCCCTGCGCTGGCTTTGTGGTTATACGATCGCTTCGCCACTCTGGAGGCTGAATCGCTGCCAGGTGCGGCGTTCAACGCCTCGCTTTGGGCTGCATTGTGGACTTTTTTCGAGTGGGCCCGGGGCACATTCATGACTGGTTTCGCATGGCTTGGGCTGGGCGATGCTCTTGTGGATTCTCCTTTTGCCAACCTGTTGCCTTGGTTGGGGAGTTACGGCAGTTTGTTTGTCTTGATGCTGTTTGCTCACCTTCTCCTGTCTGTTGCTTTCAAGCGCCGGCTTAACACTATGCTGGCTGCCGCAGCAGTGCTGGGCAGTTTGCTGGTGTTGGTACAGGTTCCTGTCAAAACCCAAATTGCGAGTCCGCTGAGTGTAGTTGGTGTTCAAACCAATGTTGATCAAAGTATCAAGTTTGATCCTGATCTGATTGTGTCCAACATGCAAAAAGCATTTGCCTTGGGGGAACTGGCCAAGGAGCAGCTGGCGAATCAGGGGGGCGGTTTGCTAGTTTTTCCAGAAACCGTGAATCCATTGGTATGGACCGACACACCGGTTGAATGGCGTACCACCTTTCGTGATTTTGCTACCCCGGGCGAGACAACAGTGATCATGGGGTCGGCCATTCAAGAGGGGTCGCAGTATTTCAATTCAATCGTGATGTTTCAAGGTGATGAATCACTGGAGGCGCTTGAGGTGCCTGAAACACGCCACGACAAAAGGCATCTGGTGCCGTTTGGTGAGTTTATTCCGCTTGGCTTCAAGTGGTTTGTGGCGATGTTGAACATGCCCATGGGAGAGTTCACCTCTGGCTCGGGGCCGCTAAAACCCTTTTTGGTCAATGGCAACGCTCTAGCCTCCACCGTGTGTTACGAAGATATTTTTAGCGGTGAGTTTGCCGGGCTGGTCGCCAATTCCACCCAAGAGCCCTCCATTTTTGTGAATTTGAGCAATCTTGCGTGGTTTGGCCAGTCTTGGGCGCTTGATCAGCATGCCCAAATGGGGCGCACTCGGTCGGCTGAACATCGCAAGCCAGGATTGCGCGTCACCAACACAGGTGTTTCAGGCATTGTGAACGAGCAGGGGCAATGGATCTACCGTGTTGAACCTGGGCAGGCTCTGCTGTGGTCGGGCCAAATCGAAGGCCGATTGGGGCAAACCTTCTTTGCAAAGTGGGGCGATCGCCTGTGGTTTTCAATTTGGGGAGTAGTCCTTCTACTGCTGTGCGTGCGTGAATGGCGCTTGAGGGCTTACAATAGAGCCCATTCAATCAATCCGTAAAGTTTAAAAGCCATGTCAATCAGTCCAGTCAACGAAATCGTTGAAGAAATGCGTGCCGGTCGCATGGTCATTCTCGTTGACGAGGAAGACCGTGAAAACGAGGGTGATCTCGTGCTGGCCGCCGACTTTGTTACGCCAGAGGCCATCAATTTCATGGCCAAGTATGGTCGTGGTCTCATTTGCCTGACATTGACCGAGGCCCGCTGCCGCGAGCTTGGTTTGCGTCCTATGGTTGCAGCCAACGGCTCCTCTCACGGTACCAATTTCACCGTCTCCATCGAAGCAGCGGAAGGTGTGTCCACAGGTATTTCTGCGGCCGATCGGTCCCACACCATTCGTATCGCGGTGAACAAGAACTCCAAGCCAGAAGACCTGGTACAACCTGGTCATGTTTTTCCCCTGACCGCGGTAAATGGTGGGGTACTCATGCGAGCTGGTCATACCGAAGCGGGTTGCGATCTGGCTGCCATGGCTGGCCTTAGTCCTGCCTCCGTCATTTGTGAAATCATGAAAGACGATGGCACCATGGCCCGGTTGCCTGATTTGGTGGAGTTTGCCAAAGAACACAACTTGAAGATCGGCACCATCGCGGATCTTATTCAGTACCGCAGCACCAAAGAGTCACTGATCGAGCGCATGCACGAACGTGTCATTGACACCGTGCAGGGCCGGTTCAAATGTATTTCTTTCCGCGACAAGCCCACAGGCAGCGCACACTTTGCCCTGGTGTATGGCCAATTGAACCCGGACACTGAGGCTTTGGTGCGAGTCCATGAACCCACCTCACTAATCGATTTTCTCGAAGTGAATTTGTCAGAACACTCCTTTTCAATTCCTGCCGCCATGAAAAAAGTAGTGGACGAGGGAGCGGGCGTTATTGTGCTTCTGAACTGTGATGTGTCCTCAGACCGTTTGTTGGGGCAGTTCGCTTCGCTTGACGACATCGAACAGCGCGGTACAACCGCTCGCAAAGGCGCGGGATCCAACCCTGACTTGCGTACCTATGGTATCGGGGCGCAAATATTGCGCGACCTGGGTGTGAACAAAATGAAATTGCTGTCCCGACCACGGAAAATGCCAAGCATGACCGGGTTTGATTTGGAAGTATCAGGTTATGTCAACGGAGAAACGAAATGAGCAACAGTCCAGGAAGTGTGCCTGCTAATTTGAACGGCGATGGCATTCGTGTGGGTGTGGTTCAGGCCCGCTTCAACGAAGAAATTACCAATGGCCTTTGGGCCGCCTGTTGCAGCGAATTGCTGCGCTTGGGCGTGTTGAATGAAGACATTCTGCACATTACGGTGCCTGGTGCGATGGAAATTCCAATCGCTTTGCAGCGTTTGGCATTCTCAGGCGAGTTTGATGCACTGATCGCCTTGGGTGCCGTGATCAAGGGCGACACCTACCATTTTGAGATTGTGTGTGGAGAAAGCGCTCGCGGCATTTCAAGCGTCGCCTTGGCTCACGATGTGCCGGTAGTCAACATGGTGTTGACTACCTACACCGAGGACCAAGCCATAGAGCGAATCGAGGACAAAGGTGTCGATGCGGCTCGTTGTGCAGTGGAAATGGGTAATTTGATGATGACGCTGGATGACAATTTACCTGGCGCAGATGATGAGGAAGAAGACGATGAGTGAAGCCAGCAAGCCCGATTCGGGCAAAAGGCAAGGGCACACTCGCAACGCTCGCCGTCGATCTCGTGAATTGGCTTTGCAGGGTTTGTATCAGTGGTTTTTAAATCCCACAGAAGTGGGTGAAGTGGATGCGCACATTCGGGATGCTCCTGGTTTCGACAAGGCCGATCGGGAGCACTACGAATCTCTTTTGCATGGTTCGGTTCACCATCTGGAAGACTTGATGCACCAAATACAGCCATTTATCGACCGCCCGTGGGGCGAACTCAGTCCGGTTGAAAAAGCTGTGCTGGTGCTGGCCAGTCATGAAATGAATACGCACGTTGAAATTCCTTACCGAGTGGTGATCAACGAGGCTGTTGAGTTAACCAAAACTTTTGGCGGTACCGATGCGTTCAAATTCGTCAATGGTGTGCTTGATAAAGTGGCCGCCCAGGCGCGTGATTCCGAAATCAAGGCTCAGGCGAACAGTCAGTCCAGTTAATACTCAAGGGGCGTTTTGGAATTTGACCTGATTCATCGCTATTTCAAAACTCCTTTTGGCGAGCTTGCTCAGGCCAATCCCGACTCCGTGCTGCTTGGCATTGGCGATGACTGTGCCACTCTCCGGATCCTGCCCAATCACCATCTATTCACCTCCACCGACACCCTGGTGGAGGGCGTTCAGTTTTTTTCAGACGATCCATCCAGTGTCATAGGCTGGAAGGCCTTGGCCAGTAATTTGTCCGATCTCGCTGCCAGTGGGGCAAGTCCACTCGGCTTCACGCTCAATTTAAGTTTGCCCAAAATTGATGAAAACTGGCTGGCTGGCTTCTCAGCAGGTTTGCTCGACATCGCCACCCGTTTTAATTGCCCGTTGGTGGGTGGTGACACCACTTCAGCTGGCTCCAATCCATTGAAAACCCTGTCAATCACCGTGTTTGGCCAGGCACCTGCTTCTCACCTCGGGTTTAATCGGGCGCACGCGAAAATTGGTGAAGAAGTTTGGTTAAGTGGTACCCCCGGGCTTGCTCGCCTGGGGCTTTTGCTTGAATACCAAAGGCGAGGTCGCTTGGAGCAGCTGTGTAAGGGTCACGAGCTACCGCAGGTTCAGGCGTTGCTAGCGGCCATGCCGGCTCAGCTGCGGCAAATTGCTGTAAGTCAGCTTGGCATGCCAGTTCCGCGCATTGAACTTGGATTGCAGTTGCGTGGGCTTGCAAGCGCCTGCCTTGATCTGTCCGACGGTTTAAGTGGGGATTTGGCCCATATTTCCAATTCAAGCGGCGTGTCCGCCGTACTGTTTCAATCAAGCCTTGAGTCTATGTGGCGCAATTGTTGGCCTGAAATCGACCAGCATGCGGACGCTGCCCAATTGTTGAAAACGTTGCTTATGCAAACTTGGAGGGGTGGAGATGATTTTGAATTGTGCTGGACGGCTCATCCGAAGCATCACAGTGCAATACAATCGCTGGGAGATGACCTGACATGTGTGGGCGTCATCGAAACCGGACGCGAAATATGGGTGCAATCCCCCAGCGCAGGCCGCACGCGCGTGGCCAGCCTTTCTTATAATCATTTTGCCGAGGTCCCGAATTGAGTTTGCCCCACCGTTCAAGACCTGACTGGCGTTTTATGCTCTCCCATCCAGCGCACTTGATAGCCTTGGGCTTTGGTAGCGGTCTGGCCTGGATTTTGCCCGGTACTTTCGGCACATTAATGGGCTGGCTATTGTATGTTTGGCTGGATCCCTATTTGGCAACCAATCAGTGGATTTGGGTCATTGTGGGTGCTTTTGTTGCCGGTGCCTGGGCCTGTCAGATTGCCGGAAAGGCCCTGGGGGTTATCGATCACGGCGGGATTGTCTGGGATGAAATTGTGGCGATCTGGTTGGTGTTGTTTGTGGCCTCCAATCATTTTTCCAGTCCACTGGAACAATTGGCTTGCGTGGTCTTGTTCCGGTTTTTTGACATGGTGAAACCACCCCCAATCCGCTGGTTTGATCGCCACTGGAAAAATGGTTTTGGTGTAATGTTCGATGACATCGTTGCTGCTTTCATGACCTTGTTGGCTTTAGCGGTCTATTTGTATTTTTTGAAGTGAATTCAATTTTGAAAACGCTGAGAGGAGCCTCTTGAGTAATCCAGACCAAGCACTTTTGCTGCAAATTGCGGACATATTCAATGCATCGGCAGGCAAACTCGGTGTGGTCGAGTCTTGTACTGGGGGCGGGCTTGGCTCGGCATTGACTAGTCTACCCGGCTCTAGCGACTGGTTTGAAGGTGGGCTGATCACCTATTCAAACAAGGTCAAGATGAAGTCGGTTTACGTGCGCGAATCGACTTTGGAGCAGCACGGTGCAGTGAGTGAAGAATGTGTCAAGGAAATGGCCAATGGCGGCATGATTGCCTTGGGTGTGGACTGTTGCCTCTCGGTGTCAGGCATCGCCGGCCCGGGAGGTGGTTCGGCCGGTAAGCCAGTTGGCACGGTGTGGTTTGGTTTGGCCGTTCGGCACAAGTCGATTGAGGCTTTTCACCATGTTTTTGATGGTGATCGTGAGGCGGTTCGCCAACAGGCGGTACAAGCCGGGTTAACCATCCTGTCAAAAGTATCACTCAAAAAGGCTGTATAGATTTACAGTAAAAACTGTGCAATAATTCGAACATCGCAATCCAATTCAGTTGAAGGCAGACCATGGAAGATCTCAGAACCAAAAACCAATCCTCAGACAAAGTCAAAGCCCTGGCCGCCGCGCTCAGCCAAATCGAAAAGCAGTTTGGCAAGGGCAGTATCATGCGTTTTGGGGAAAACGAGATCATCGACGACATTCAGTCGGTCTCAACCGGTTCCTTGGGGCTTGATATTGCCTTGGGTATTGGTGGTCTGCCTCGCGGTCGAGTTGTCGAAATTTATGGTCCAGAATCCTCAGGTAAAACCACCCTGACTCTGCAGGTTATTGCTGAAATGCAAAAACTTGGCGGCACCTGTGCTTTTATTGATGCGGAACATGCGCTCGATGTCCAATACGCAGCCAAACTGGGCGTTAACTTGCCTGATTTATTGATTTCCCAGCCTGACACGGGTGAACAGGCTCTCGAGATTGTGGATGCTTTGGTTCGTTCCGGCTCTGTTGATTTGGTGATTGTGGACTCTGTGGCTGCCCTGACACCCAAAGCTGAAATTGAAGGTGACATGGGCGACTCTCTGCCCGGTCTTCAAGCCAGATTGATGAGTCAGGCCTTACGCAAATTAACTGCCAATATCAAGCGGACCAATTGTCTGGTTATTTTTATTAACCAAATTCGAATGAAAATCGGTGTGATGTTTGGTAGCCCAGAGACAACGACGGGGGGTAACGCCCTGAAGTTTTACTCCTCGGTCCGTCTGGACATTCGCCGAATTGGCTCCATCAAGAAGGGTGAGGAAGTTATTGGCAGCGAAACTCGCGTCAAGGTGGTCAAGAACAAGGTAAGTCCTCCTTTTAAGCAGGCTGAATTCGATATTTTGTACGGTCAGGGTACTTCCCGCGAAGGAGAGATTGTTGACTTGGGCGTTTTGCATGGTTTTGTCGACAAGGCTGGCGCCTGGTATTCCTACAACGGCGAGAAAATTGGTCAGGGCAAAGACAATGCCCGCGATTTTTTGAAAGCCAATCCTGCGATGTCGGCTGAGATCGAAAATAAAATCCGAGAAAAACTGGGGGTACGTTTGCTTGAAGAGGCCTCAACCCCAGTGACCAAGAAGAAGAATGAAGTCGAAGACGCCGAGTAAGTTACCAATCAAGTCGCCCATTAAGTCAAATGGGCGTTCATTCGGAGGTACTACGGGCTCTAGCAAGCCCGTGGTTTCCGCCAAGTCCAAGGCTGTCGCCTTGCTTGCCCGCAGGGAACACAGCAAAACTGAGCTTCGATCCAAGTTATTGCAACGTGGTTACGAGCCCAGTGAAGTGGAGGAGGCCATTGAATGGACAACTTCGCACCAATTTCAATCCGATGAGCGTTTCAAACTCAGCCTGTTTCGCAGGCGAGCCCCAACCTTTGGAGATCGTGCAATTGCTGCCGAATTAGGGCAACACGGCTTGGGCGATGTCAAATCGCTCTCGCATGACGATTCTGAAACCCAAATCTTGAACAGTGAAGAAGACCGAGCGTTTGAGTGGATAAAGCGTAGGCAACTTTCAAGTCTGGACAGCCTCTTTGGTTCCGATTCGCCGGTCGACCAAGCTGAATTGTTGGTTTTGAAGTCCAAGGTTTATCGCGGCCTCTCCGCCCGTGGGTTTGAATTTGTCAACATTGAGCGCGCCTGGCGGCGCATTCTAGCTGAGTTCAAATCCAATGCGTGATATCATTCTTCCCGGCTTATGTGTTTCCATAGAAGTGATAGTCTAGTTAAATAACGAAGCGTTATTCAACGACACAAGAAGCAAAGAAAGAGATGGATAAAAAACCTTCACAGCATGCCCGGCATGCCTCATCCTTGCCTCGGCTTTACGTCCGAGAACCCGCTTGCGCTGTCACGCGAAAAAACACTCTCCACTTTAAAATGTTGTCAGTTCAGTCGCCTTGTTGCGTCTAGCCGATGTGCATTAACTTTCCCAGCAAGGAATTCAAATGAAGATTCACGAGTATCAAGGCAAGGAAATTCTGAAGAAGTATGGTGTTGCTGTTCCTACCGGCTACCCCTGTTTTTCAATCGACGAGGCGATTGCAGCCGCGGAAAAATTGGGAGGCCCGGTTTGGGTGGTGAAGGCGCAGATTCACGCAGGTGGTCGCGGCAAAGGCGGTGGCGT
This sequence comes from Limnobacter sp. CACIAM 66H1, assembly GCF_001601825.1. GTDB lineage: Bacteria > Pseudomonadota > Gammaproteobacteria > Burkholderiales > Burkholderiaceae_B > Limnobacter. The sequence continues at coordinate 56,014 of NZ_LUJK01000008.1, forward strand.
GAAAGTGGCCAAAAGCATGGCTGATGTTAAAACTTATGCCAGCCAAATTTTGGGCATGCAGTTGATCACCCATCAAACTGGCCCGGAAGGCCAGAAAGTCAGCCGTTTGCTGGTTGAGGAAGGGGCCGACATCAAAAAAGAATATTACGTTGGCATGGTGGTTGACCGCGTTACCCAGCGTGTCTGCGTCATGGCATCCAGTGAAGGCGGGATGGAAATTGAAGAGGTGGCGGAACACACCCCGGAATTGATTCACAAAGTGTACGTCGATCCGGTTGCGGGGCTTACTGACGCGGAAGCTGACGATTTGGCAGTGAAGATTGGCATCCCAGCGGCCTCGGTTGCCAAGGCGCGAGTGGCGTTTCAAGGTCTGTACAAGGCATTTTGGGAAACTGATGCCAGCCTGGCCGAGATCAACCCACTGATCTTGACGGGTTCAGGGGACATCATCGCGCTGGATGCAAAGCTGAACTTCGATTCCAACGCGCTGCACCGCCATCCAGAAATCGTGGCCCTGCGTGATCTGGCAGAGGAAGATCCTGCGGAGATTGAAGCAAGCAAATTTGACCTTAGCTACATCAGCCTGGACGGAAACATTGGTTGCTTGGTGAATGGCGCCGGTTTGGCCATGGCGACCATGGATACCATCAAGTTGTTTGGCGGTGAGCCCGCCAACTTCCTGGATGTGGGCGGCGGTGCCACCACTGAAAAGGTGACGGAAGCTTTCAAAATCATGTTGAAAAACCCCAACCTGAAAGCCATTTTGGTGAATATTTTTGGCGGCATCATGCGTTGCGACGTGATTGCAGATGGCGTGGTAGCAGCATCAAAAGCTGTGGGTTTGTCGGTTCCTTTGGTTGTGCGCATGAAAGGCACCAACGAAGATTTGGGCAAGAAAATTTTGGCTGAATCTGGTTTGCCGATTATTGCAGCGAACACCATGGGTGAGGCTGCGCAAAAAGTGGTGGCTGCGACCAAGGGCGCCTAAGCGCTTGGTGCTCCATACCTGACAGCCATTCAACACGAAAAAGGATTTTCACAATGTCGATTCTCATTAATAAAGACACCAAGGTAATCACCCAAGGTATTACTGGTAAAACCGGTCAGTTTCACACGCGCATGTGCCGTGAATACGCCAATGGCAAGAACTGCTTTGTTGCAGGTGTAAACCCCAAGAAAGCTGGCGAAGATTTTGAGGGCGTTCCCATTTATGGCACTGTGGCCGATGCCAAAAAACAGACCGGTGCCAACGCATCCGTGATTTACGTTCCTCCCCCCTTTGCTGCGGCTGCCATTTGGGAGGCTGTAGAAGCTGATCTGGATTTGGTGATCTGTATCACTGAAGGTATTCCCGTTCGTGACATGATCGAGGTACGAGATCGCATGCGCAGGGAAGGGCGCAAAACCATCGTGGTGGGACCAAACTGCCCCGGTGTTATTACGCCTGATGAAATCAAGATTGGTATCATGCCCGGTCATATCCATAAAAAAGGACGTATCGGCGTGGTGTCTCGCTCCGGTACCCTAACCTATGAGGCAGTGGGCCAGTTGAGTGAGTTGGGCTTGGGTCAGTCCACAGCCGTGGGTATCGGTGGAGATCCCGTGAACGGACTGAAGCACATCGACGTGATGCGAATGTTCAATGACGATCCTGACACCGATGCCGTGGTCATGATTGGCGAAATTGGTGGTAGTGACGAAGAAGAGGCCGCCTTGTGGGTGAAGGACAACATGAAGAAACCCGTGGTTGGCTTCATCGCCGGTGTTACAGCACCCCCCGGAAAGCGGATGGGACACGCCGGCGCCATTATCTCTGGCGGTAAAGGGACCGCTCAGGAGAAGCTGGCCATTATGGAAGAGTGCGGTATTACCGTGACCAAAGACCCTTCCGTGATGGGCCAGTTGCTGAAGAAGGCTATCGGGGCCTGAGTAGTCAAGTCATGGTTCATTAAAAACCCCACCGTTCACTCAGAATGGTGGGGTTTTTCTTTGTAACCCTAGCGGGGGTTCTTCACGCAGACTGAACACCGAAGAATGGTTTTTCAATACCACTTTTCGATGTGAGGAATGCGACGATGAATACGCCACGAATTTTGATTGGAAGTAGGGTTTCGAAGGGTTTCACCCTCATTGAACTGATGATTGGCATTGCGATTATTGGCGTGCTGTCGGCAATTGCAATCCCGGCGTTTCAGGATTACTTGAATCGCTCCAAAGTCACTGAGTTAATGAATATTGCCCAGTCTTGCAAGGCAGGTATTATTGAATTCACAGCCACAACAAATGCATGGCCAGCTAACGCCGGCGATGCGGGTTGCCAGTCTAACGTTGCCGCACAGAGCCAGTATGCACGTCAACTGACTGTTGGTGCGAACGGTAGAATTCAAGTCACATTCCAGGCCAACACGGTAGCGGCGGGCATCGCTGACAACAATTTTATTGCCTTGATTCCCTTCACCGGTGGCGTAAGACATACCAACCCTTTGCAGCCAGTGGGTGAGTGGCGTTGCGTCACCAACGTTACCGCTGAGTTTCGGCGCTACTTACCCGCAGCTTGCCGCAACAACAACGTCAACTAAGATTTACCGACTGAAATCACTTTTGCCGCCGCGTTTCTCGACGAGTCTGGTTTGAGTCATGACCATGCCTTTGTCAATCGCTTTAAGCATGTCGTAAATGGTGAGAAGCCCTACCTGAACACCGGTCAGGGCTTCCATTTCCACCCCTGTTTTGCCCACGGTTTGCGCGGTGCAGGTGCAATGGACCTCGCACAGTTCATCGTTTAGTTCAAATTCAACTGCCAGTCGAGTCAGTGGAAGTGGGTGACACAATGGAATAAGATCAGAGGTGCGTTTTGCCCCCTGTATCGCGGCAATTCTGGCGACCCCCAACACATCGCCTTTCTTGGCGGTTCCCGCTTTTAAAGCAGCGTAGGCCTCATGCCCCAGCTGAATGGTGCCCGTGGCAACGGCTTTGCGTTCGGTTTCGGTTTTCCCGCCCACATCGACCATGTGTGCATTGCCTTCTTGGTCAAAGTGCGTAAGTCCGTTCATTGTATTAATCCCCTGCTGACTGATTTTCTTAACTTCATAGGTGCTGGTCGCATGGCCTGCCAGGCGTTTACCTAAATTTACCCAAGGAAAAGCCGTGCTACGCCCGAAGTTGATTGAACTTGTTTTTCATCGCGCTATCATACCCAGACTACCACCGTAAAAAGCCCATGATGCGTCTTGATTTTCGGAAAAGTGTTGCGAGTGTGCTGTGCAGTACCCTGCTGCTGTCGTCCATGCTGTCGCCGATCGCGCATGCGGATGGCTTGAATAACTTGCCAAGCTTGGGTGATGCGGGTGGGGCCGAGCTTTCTGTTCAGGATGAACGCCGATTGGGTGCCCTGATCATGAAAGATTATCGGGCTTTTGGCGCGGTGAATAATGATCTGGAGATCACTGCTTACATTAGCCGTTTGGGTAACAAGATCGTGCAAGCGGCGTCCGAATCTCCGTCCAATTTTGAGTTTTTTCTGGTCACCGACAAATCGGTGAATGCATTTGCCATGCCGGGTGGCTATATTGGCGTGCACACAGGGTTAATTGCGGCTTCCCAAACTGAATCCGAATTGGCATCCGTGTTGGCGCACGAGGTGGGGCACGTGACCCAACGCCACATTGCGCGCCGTTTTGGCCAACAAAAGCAAACCAGTCTCGTTGCCACAGCGGCCATGATCGCGGCCTTGCTAGTGGCGGGCTCCAATCCGCAGGCAGCGTCCGGTTTGATGGCCGCGGGTGCGGGCTACTCAATCGATCAACAGTTGGCGTTCTCTCGCGACGCTGAGCGTGAGGCCGATCGGGTCGGATTTTTGACACTTCAGCAAGCAGGTTTTGATACCCAAGGCATGGTGGATTTTTTTGGTCGTTTGCAAACTGCATCGCGCCTCTATGAAAACAATGCACCTTCTTATTTGCGTACTCACCCGTTAACCACCGAGCGAATTGCTGACATTCGTAACCGTGCAGGTCTGGAAAGCAGCTCAAACCGAAGTCAAGCCCAGTCAAGCCTTGAATTCGAGCTGATCCGGGTCAAGTCCATTGTGTTTGCGGAACGAAGCAACCAACAGTTGGCAGACCGTTTGCGAACATTTGAATCCCCCAATGAGCAAGAGGGTATTAAAGATCCAGTGGCGTTAATGTACGGCCGCTCGCTGGTCTTGAATTCCATGGGTCGAAAGCAGGAGGCTCTTGAAGCCAGTGAAAAGGCCATCGAGCGGTTTAAATCCGGGCAATCTGTGGTCAAGAAAACCGAGGTGCCCTTGCTGCTTCAAAGTCAACGTATGAGAATGGCCATGGATGTTAGCTTGCCGTTGGCCTCTGCACCTATGGACCAGCGTCCAGTTCGGGAGCGTTCGGCCTTGAATGCGCAGGAAAAAGCCACGCTTGGGCAACTGACTTCCTTGAGAAATGAATTTAGAAGTGAAATGTCCGTTCGTCTGCTGTATGCCGAAGGGTTACAGCGCTTGGGTTTGTTTAAGGAATCAGACGCTTACCTGAAAGAACTTTCCCAGGCCTATCGCTCTGTGCCCGAGGTTTTTGATTTGCTCGCCCAAAGTGCTTTGGCTTTACGAAAGCCGGCGGAACACCACATGGCCTTGGCTCAGTCTTACAACGCACGTCAAGCCTATCTGCCCGCGATTGAACAAGCTGAAATTGCCAAACGGTACGCGAGAGATAATTATTACTTGTTGGCCGAAATTGACGCCAAACAACGCGAATACAAACGCAAAGCTGACGCTGAGCGAGAATTCGCCAAGTTTGGCAACTAAGTTCGGCAACTAAGCTCTGAAACTAAGTTTGGCAATCAGCCAGCAAACGAAGCTGAGTTAATCCTTGTGATAATCACTGACTCGTTGTACTTCATTGGCCGAGCCCAGCATCACTGCGCAGCGCTGATGTAGCTCGCTCGGTTGTATGTCCAGAATACGCTGGGTTGCGTCGAAGCTTTTGCCGCCAGCTTGCTCTATTAGCATGCTCATCGGGTTGGCCTCATACATCAGGCGCAGCTTGCCAGGCTTGTTGGGGTCGCGCAGGTCTTTGGGGTACATGAAAATACCCCCCCGGGTCAATACTCGGTGCACATCGGCCACCATGGAGGCAATCCATCGCATGTTAAAGTCCTTGCCACGTACGCCGGTTTTTCCCTCCAGCAATTCAGTGATGTAACGCTGCACAGGTTTATACCAGTGGCGCTGGTTTGACATATTGATGGCGAATTCTTTGGTGTCTTCGGGCACATCCATACTTTCGCTGGTTTGGATGTACTGGCCAGCCTCGCGGTCGAGTGTAAACGCGACTACGCCTCGGCCAAATGTCAGTACCAACGAGGTTTGGGGGCCGTACACCACGTAACCTGCAGCCAGTTGCTCGGTGCCAGGTTGCAGGAAGCTTTCATTGGTAATTTCGCCAACGTCAGGATTGGGCAGAACTGAGAAAATGGTGCCGATCGACACGTTCACGTCGATATTGCTGGAGCCATCCAGCGGGTCGAACAGTACCAGGAAAGGGCGATCGGAGTGCCCAGGCACTGGCGAGCAATCGTCCAGTTCTTCCGAGGCCATACCCGCCACCACGCCGGTTGCAGCAAGTGCATCCAGAATCATGTCATTGGCAATAATATCGAGCTTCTTCTGAGTTTCACCTTGTACATTTTCTGAACCAGCACTACCCAATACGCCGCCTAGCGCTCCTTTGTGAACTGCGGCGGAAATGGATTGCGATACCTCAGCAATTGCCGAGATCAGCACACCCATGTGCGCATCCGCATTGTGTTCCAGGTATTGCGCCAAATTCATACTCATTGTCGTCCTCTGTTGAATTCAAAATTAGTGGGTTGAAGCGTCAAGCGCTTTGCCGATCACTTCCCGCGCATCGGCTGATAGTTTGTCGGTGTTGAATATACGTTCAAGTTGCAGGTGTGCCTTTTCCTGTAAGGCCGGTACCAGTTTGGTCCAACGGTCAAGCCCACGCGCCATCCTTGCGGCAACTTGAGGGTTAATCGTGTTGAGCTCAATGACCAGATCGGCCCACAGGGTATAACCTTCACCGGAGTGTGAGTGAAACACACTGGGGTTTTGCATCGCAAAAGCCGCCAAAAGCGAGCGAGCGCGATTTGGGTTCTTCAAGGTGAATGAAGGGTGCGTCAGCAGTTGGCGCACCGTTTGCAGAGTGTTCACGTTTTCATTGCTGGCAGGTACTGTGGCCTGCAACATAAACCATTTATCCACGGCCAGCGCTTCATTCTTGAAGCGTTCAAAAAAATCGGCCAGCTCGGGTGGGTTCTCTGCGCCGTTGTGGACAATATTGCTCAAGGCGGCCATCCTGTCGGTCATGTTGTTGGAGGCCGCATATTGAGCCTTTGCCACATTCAGTTCTTCATCCGCTCCTGCAGCCACCATATAGGCCAGCGCCACGTTTTTCAATGCACGTTGGCTGGCGGCCACCGCGTTGTAGCTGTAAGGTTGCCCTGTTAAACTGCGAGCATCATAGATCGCCTTGAAGTCTGCTCCGAAGGTACACGCCAACAAATCGCGCAAGGTGGTGCGTGCAAAATGCATCGCAACCGGGTCTACCAGTCCGTCGAATGCCTCCAGCAGTGTTCCCTCACCGGGCAATTGCAAGGCCAAGGCCAAGAAGCCGTCAGACAGCTGTTTGTCTTTCAGCAAGTTTTCCACAATTTGAATGGCGGCCTGGGTATTGGTGCCGTCGGTTTGTCCGCGCTGAAGGTAAATGTCCAGAATCGCTTTGCCGTAAATTTTTTGGCAGGCATCCCAACGATTGAATGGGTCATTGTCGTGACCCGCTAAAAAGATAAGGTCATCTGTAGTGTGTGCGGATTGCAGAATAACGGGTGCAGAAAAGCTGCGAAGCAGCGAGGGCACCACTGGTTTGTCCAACCCAGTGAACACGAATGTTTGCGTGAATTCGGTAAAGTCAAGTACATCGCCATGTAGTGCATTCGTATTGCTTTCCAGCTGCAAGGGCACATCGCGACCACTGGCTTTTTCTACAAAACCCAATTTCACAGGAATGTGAAAGGCGGGTTTGATCGCCTGGCCCGGCGTGGGGCGACAGTTTTGCTTCAACGTCAACACCAGTTGGCCGTTGGTTTGCGTCCAGCTTGCCGATACCTCTGGGGTGCCTGCCTGGGAATACCAATGGCGAAACTGCTTCAAATCCAGTTCCGGGTGGGCTTCCTGCAGGGCGGTTTCCATGGCGCCGACAAAATCTTCACAGGTCACAGCTTGGCCATCGTGACGTTCAAAATAAATTTGCATCCCGCGCTGAAACAATTGTTCACCCAGCAGCGTGTGCTGCATGCGAATAACCTCCGCGCCTTTCTCGTAGACAGTTACCGTGTAGAAATTATTAATTTCCTGATAACTGTCGGGTCGTATGGGATGCGCCATTGGGCCAGCGTCCTCAGGAAACTGCGCGGCGCGAAGCACTTTCACATCTTCAATCCGTTTCACCGCGCGTGCAGAATCTGCCTGCACTTCATCAAGCCCTTCGGCCATCATGTCTGCGGAAAACTCCTGGTCGCGAAATACAGTCAAGCCTTCTTTTAACGAGAGTTGAAACCAGTCCCGGCAGGTCACCCGGTTGCCTGTCCAGTTGTGAAAGTACTCATGGCCCACTACACTCTCCACGTTCTCGAAATCAACATCCGTGGCAAGTTCGGGGTTTGCAAAGACAAACTTGGTATTGAAAATATTCAAACCCTTGTTTTCCATGGCACCCATATTGAAATCGGCGGTGGCCACAATCATGAATCGGTCCAGGTCCAGGTCGAGGCCAAACCGTTCACGGTCCCAGTCAATCGACTTCTTCAAGCTTTGCATGGCAAAGTCGGTTTTATCCAGGTTGCCTGGCTCAACCCATACTTGCAACAATGCTGGCTTGCCGTTGCCTTTTTTCACTGTTTCTTCCTGGCACACAAAGCGACCGGCCACCAATGCAAACAGGTATGCGGGCTTGGGAAATGGGTCTTCCCAGCGAGTCATGTGCAAGCCTTCGCCCAGTTTCTTTTCTTCAATCAAGTTGCCATTGGACAAGCTGACCGGGTGAGTGGCCTCGTTGGCAATCAGCGTGACTGTGAACTGGCTAAGAACATCCGGACGATCCGGGAAATAGGTGATACGCCTGAAACCCTGAGCCTCGCATTGGGTAAAAAAATTGCCGTTGGAGACATACAAACCCTCAAGCCGGGTGTTTTGGTCGGGTTGAATGTAAACAGTAATTTCCAGAACGCCTTCGCGACCAGGGTTATGAATCGTCAGGCCTGTGAGGCTTTGAGTGTAGCGAGTGGCATCCAGCTTTTCACCATTCAGCAACACCTGATCCAGTTCAAGGTCTTCCCCATCCAGTTCAAGTGGAAGGTTGTCTGGGTTTGAATGGGCCCACACTTCAAATTCCAGGCGACTTGCCACCTTGGTGCGCGAAGGGTTCAGCGTGAACGTCAAATCGGTGCGACTTATTTTGTAGTTCGGCGCGGTGTAGTCCTTGCGATAAAAGGTGATGGGTGCTTGTGCGTCTCTCATGCCTGGAAATCCTCTTACTGCTGTGGTTACTGCTGGGTGGTGTCGCTCAGTGGTCGTGACCGCAATTTGGACCATGCTTGTGTTCATGTGCATGCGAGTGCCCATGATCGTGACCATGCCCATGGTCGTGGTCGTGGTCACAGCAATCGTGGTGTTTCAGTTCCGGCACCACAATTTCCAGCATGGGAGCGGTCAGTGTGCTGAATTTCAACTCAAAATGCTCAAGCATGTGCATGCATTCATGGCTTGCTACAACACGCGCGCCTTTTTCATTTAACTGAACCGGCCAAAAGTTAAGGCCTGCCACATGCAGAAATTCTTCGAAGCCTTGTTGACCACGTGCCACTTCGAAAAGCTCTTCTGGGGCAGCCGCCACAACGGCCCATTCATTGGTGTTTGACACCAGTTTGTCGCCCACCTCCACGGTGTCGTGCAAGTGGCAAATCAGGGTACTGCCGTCAGTTGCCTTAACATCATGTGGCACTTCCTGGCGTTCATCAAAAGTGAGCTCAATGGTTTTTGCGTTGCGAAGCAACACGGCGGCCACCTTGTGGTTGGCCTTTACTACTTTGTTGTACACCACATCGTGGTTGTGACCGCAATCCGGGCCGTGTTCATGTTCGTGATCGTGTGAATGGTCTGCGCTCATGGCGTGTCCTTCGATGTTGTTTAGTCGCGGAAGTTTTCGAAGCCCAAAGGTGTCTCCGTCACCTTCTGTTTCAGCAAGGCAATTGCACTTTGTAAATCATCGCGCTTTGCGCCTTGAATGCGAACCGTATCGCCCTGAATACTGGCCTGCACTTTCATTTTGCTGTCTTTGATTTCTTTCACGACCTGCTTGGCCAGGTCCTTGTCCAGTCCGCTTTTAACCGTCACGGTTTGCTTGATCTTGTCGCCAGAGATCTTTTCTTTTTTGTCAAATGTCAGAAAGCGTACATCTACGTTGCGCTTCGCACATTTGTTGCGAATAATCTCGGCGACCTGCTCCAATTTGAAGTCATCGTCGGCGTACACCATGATTGTGTTTTCGTTCAATTCAACTTTGGAATCAGACCCTTTGAAGTCAAAACGGGTACCAATTTCCTTATTCACCTGATCAACCGCATTGCGCAATTCGATCAAGTCTGGTTTGCAGACCACATCAAAAGACGGCATAGTTCATTCCTTCAAGCATAATGCCTCATTGTAATCGCTAGACCACCCCCTATGTCAGCCCTCACTGCCACCCACAGCGTTGATCTGCAACCCTTGCATACCTTTGGTTTGCCAGCCCGTGCCCGCGAGTTGCGTTTGTTGGCCAATCAAGAAGATCTGAGAGCTTTTGCCCGCATGAAGCGGGAAGGCCAGCCATTTTTGTTGCTGGGCGAGGGCAGCAATACGGTGTTCACCAGTCCACTGGTGGACGCAACGGTTTGGAAAGTCGCCTTAAAAGGGCGGCAGTATTTGGGTTGCGATGGTGTTTATCACCATGTGCGGGTATGGGCTGGCGAAAACTGGCACCAAACAGTCGAGTGGACTGTGGCCATGGGCTGGGGTGGGCTGGAGAATCTCGCCCTGATTCCTGGTTGTGTGGGTGCGAGCCCTGTTCAGAATATTGGAGCCTACGGGGTTGAACTCAGGGACCGCGTTTCAGCGGTGCACGCATTTGATCTGGATGTTCAAAAGGAATGCATTTTCAATCTGGATGAATGCGAGTTTGCATACCGTGACAGTGTTTTCAAGCATGCTGCGCAGGGACGGTATGTGATTACGGCAGTAGATTTTGCCTTACCCGTGCAGTGGCAGCCTGTGTTGGGGTATGGGGATGTGGCTCAGCGTGTGGCTGAATTGGGACCACTGACCCCCATGAATGTATTAAAGGCAGTCAGTACAATACGAACGCAGAAGCTACCAGACCCCGCCGTATTGGGTAACAGTGGCAGTTTTTTCAAGAATCCCATAGTTGACGCTGCACAAGCCAAGGCCCTTGTTCAGCAGTTCCCAAATTTGGTCAATTACCCTGCGGATGATGGCCTGGTCAAACTAGCAGCCGGGTGGTTGATCGAACAATGTGGGCTAAAGGGGTTTGTCCTGGGTGGTGTGGGTGTGTATACCAAACAAGCACTAATTCTCGTGAATTTGGGAAATGGGCAAGGCGCGGAGTTGTTGCAGCTGATTTCTCATATTCAGGCACAGGTTCAGACCCGGTTTGGTGTATTGCTCGAGTCGGAACCGAATTTGATCAATAAATAAAAAAACCGCCACCTGGTGGGTGGCGGTTTTCAAATTTGATACATCACAAATTGATCGCTCAGCCGCGCTTTAATTTGGCATTGGCTGCGATTCGCATACGCAAGGCATTCAGTTTGATGAAGCCACCGGCATCCGCCTGATTGTAGGCTCCGCCGTCCTCATCAAATGTCGCGATATTCTGATCGAACAACGAATCGGTCTTCGAGTCACGTGCAACGACAATCACGTTGCCCTTGTAAAGCTTCACACGTACCCAACCATTGACAGTGCTTTGGGTATGATCAATCAATGTTTGCAGGGCAACACGCTCGGGGGCCCACCAGTAGCCGTTGTAAATCATGCTGGCGTAGCGGGGCATCAAGTCGTCTTTCAGGTGAGCTACTTCGCGGTCCAAAGTAATTGATTCAATGGCGCGGTGCGCCTTCAGCATAATCGTACCGCCGGGGGTTTCATAACAGCCACGACTCTTCATCCCCACATAGCGGTTTTCCACCAGGTCAAGGCGACCAATACCATGCTTGCCGCCCAAGCGGTTCAGTTCTGTTAGCACAGTCGCAGGGCTCATCTTCTTGCCGTTCAGTGCAATGATGTCGCCTTTCTCATATTCAATGTCCAGGTACTCGGCTTCATCGGGTGCCGCCTCGGGGCTGACCGTCCAGCGCCACATGGCCTCTTCGGCCTCGGCGCTCGGGTTCTCCAGGTGGCGGCCTTCAAAGCTGATGTGCAGCAGGTTGGCGTCCATGGAATAGGGGGCTCCGCCTTTCTTGTGCTTCATGTCGATTTCAATGCCCGCGTCTTCGGCGTACTTCAGCAGTTTTTCTCGGCTCAGCAAATCCCATTCGCGCCATGGGGCAATGATTTTAACGCCTGGCATCAGGGCATAGGCGCCCAGCTCGAATCGAACCTGGTCATTGCCTTTGCCAGTTGCACCATGTGAAATCGCGTCTGCGCCGGTTTCACGCGCAATGTCGATCAGGCGTTTCGCAATCAATGGGCGAGCAATCGATGTTCCAAGAAGGTATTCACCCTCATACACGGTGTTGGCGCGGAACATAGGGAATACAAAATCGCGCACGAATTCTTCGCGCACGTCATCAATGTAGATGTTCTCGGGTTTAATGCCAAACTTCAATGCTTTCTGGCGTGCAGGTTCAAGCTCTTCACCTTGGCCCAAGTCGGCAGTGAAGGTCACGATTTCGCAACCATAAGTGTCTTGCAGCCATTTCAAAATGACTGAGGTGTCCAAACCGCCGGAATAGGCAAGTACTACTTTGTTGATGTCGCTCATGGTTCTCGATTCAAAAAGGTTGTAACAGGTCCGCTTACTTGCGGCCCAACAAAAGGAATTCCATTAGGGCTTTCTGGGTGTGCAAGCGGTTTTCCGCCTCGTCCCACACTACGCTTTTCGGCCCATCAATCACTTCGGCGGCCACTTCCTCACCACGATGGGCAGGCAGGCAATGCATGAAGAGGGCTTCCGGGTTGGCCACATCCATCATTTCCGTGTCCACCTGAAAGTCTGCAAATGCCCGGCGACGGGCTTTGTTCTCATTCTCAAAACCCATGCTAGTCCAAACGTCAGTGGTCACCAAATCGGCGCCTTTGCACGCGTCCATTGGGTCTTCAAACCACTCATGGTGGGTTCCCTTGATGTTGGTTTTTGCTGGGTCTATGTTGTAATCGCTGGGCGTGGAAATATTCACCTTGAAGTCGAGCAGCTCTGCTGCCTGTAACCAGGTGGCGCACATGTTGTTACCATCGCCTACCCAGGCCACGGTTTTACCCTGAATGCTGCCTCGGTGTTCAATGAATGTAAAAATATCCGCCAAAATCTGGCAGGGGTGATATTCATTGGTCAAGCCGTTGATCACTGGAACGCGACTGTTGGCGGCGAAGCGTTCAATGATCTCTTGCTCGTAGGTACGAATCATCACAATGTCGCACATGCGAGAGATAACCTGCGCTGCGTCTTCAACCGGTTCACCCCGACCCAGTTGAGAGTCTTTGGTGTTCAGGTAAATCGCCGAGCCCCCCAACTGATGCATACCTGCCTCAAAGCTAAGCCGCGTTCGAGTGGATGCTTTCTCGAAGATCATCACCAAGGTGCGGTCTTGCAGCGGGTAATACGGCTCATAACGCTTAAATCTCGCTTTCACATCCCGAGACGATTGCATCAGGTACTCGAACTCGTCTTTGCTGATGTCGTTGAACTGCAAAAAATGTTTGATAGGCATTTTTGTAGACCGGCTTGCCTGGCAGGCCGGTTCCTCCTTATGCGGATTGTTCAAGAAACGCTTTAATCAATGGGGCCAGTTCCATGGCCAGCGTTTCTGCTTCTTCTTTTTTAATCACCAGTGGTGGCAACAGTCGCACCACATTGTCTCGGGTTACGTTAATGATCAAACCTTTGTCACGTGCAATTGCAACCAGGTCGCCACAGGGCTTCCACAGTTCAACACCCACCATGAGGCCGCGGCCGCGAATGTCCTTGACTCCGGCAATGCCTGCCAATTCACGCGACAAAATGGCGCGAATAAGCTGTCCCATTTGCTCGGCATGGGCCAGCAAGCCCTCTTCTTCCATAATGTCAATGGTGGCCAGTGCAGCTGCTGAAACCAGGGGGCCACCACCGAATGTGGTGCCATGGGTACCGGGTGTAAAGACGCCAGCCGCGGGACCCCATGCCAAACAGGCTCCGATCGGTACTCCGGATCCCAAACCTTTGGCCAGTGTAATGACATCAGGTTGAATACCAGCATGCTGGTAGCCAAACCATTTGCCCGTGCGGCCAATGCCACTTTGCACTTCGTCGATCATCAGCAGCCAGCCTTTGGCGGTGCACAACTTGCGCAAAGCCTGCAAATACTCGGTATCTGCCACATTAATTCCACCTTCGCCCTGAAGTACTTCCAGCAAAACTGCCTGAATTTCCGGGTGTTCATCTGCGGCCTGTTCAATGGCGGCGAAGTTTTTATAGGGCACACGCACAAATCCTCCTGGCAGCTCGCCAAACCCCACTTTGGCCTTGGGGCTGTCTGTGGCAGCAAGCGTGGCCAGGGTACGGCCATGCCATGCGCGTTCCATCACGATGATTTTCGCGTTTTCGATGCCCTTCTTGTAACCGTAATACTTGGCCAGTTTGATGGCCGCTTCGTTGGCTTCCGCGCCAGAGTTACAGAAAAATGCCTCGTCCATGCCTGATATTTCGCACAGGCGATCCGCCAGTTTTGATTGCTCAACCACGCCGTATAAATTCGAGGTGTGGATCAGTTTGCCTGCCTGCTCAGAAATGGCTTTTACCAACTTGGGGTGATTGTGTCCCAAGCCATTGACTGCAATGCCAGACAAGCCATCCAGGTATTTTTTACCATCGGTGGACCACATCCAGGCTCCGTCGCCATGGGTGAAGGCGATGGGCTGGCGGGCGTAGGTGTTCATCAGGTGATTTGTCACGGTAAAACTCTCTATCAGCAGTGTTCAGGCAAAACGCGGACTCTAAAAACAAACGCAGCCAATCGATTGACGTGCGGCTGCGTTGTGCAAAGCGAAATTGTACGACGAATCAAGGCTTAAGGGCTAGTCTTGCCGGTGAGCCCGGGTCCTAAATTCATCAAGATCAGAGGGTAAATGCTTGGCTCTCAAATATTCAGTGGCAACAACCGACAGGCATTCATAGCTGGATAGCGGGAAAGTTCGGCCCGAGGTTCGAATATTGTCGATTTTCATGGAATCGACATTGTCTCGACTCATAAGCGGTTCTCCTGGGGCCAATTCCATCAAAAATGCCTGGGCTTTTGCTGCGAAATCGGGGATGCCAAAAACCACTGGGTTTTTACCCACGGCACGGGCCGAAAGTTGCACCAGTTCTTTCAAAGTAAAGATCTCCGTACCGACCAGATCATAGGTGTTGTGAAGGGTGTCTTTGCCTTGATCCTCCACACATGCGAATATCGCCTTGGCGACATCACCCACTGACACGGGTTGGAAACGTGCATCAGCACCGGCCAAGGGAATCAAAGGCGCGATTTTTGCCAATGAGGCGAATGTATTCAGAAACTTGTCCTCTCGACCAAACACCACCGAAGGACGAAGAATGGTCCAAGCCAGTCCGCTGTCTTTGACCACAGCTTCACCATCAGTTTTGGAACGCAAATACATGGATGGCGCTGGATTCTGTACCCCTACACCCAGAGCGCTGATATGAACAATCCGTTTTGCCCCATGCTTTGACATGGCTGTGCACAATGCTTTCGGAAATTCAACATGATTGACCCGGAAGTTTTGACCATAGGGCTTCCCGGGTTTGCTGTGCAATACGCCCAAGAGGTTCACAACAATGTCCTGTCCCGAGACAAGGCGACCCAAGGTGGCACGATCATGAATATTCGCTTCAACGATCTGACAGGTTGGCAAGGTCAACAAATGCTTCGCCCTGTCATAGCGACGGGTAGGTACAGTAATTCGGTAACCAGCTTTGGCCAGTTGATTACAAACAGCTTGGCCCAGAAAACCTGAACCACCGATCACCAATACATTTTTTGTCTTACTCATAAAACAGCATTCACCTGATTACTTGGATCCGTAGATGATACCCAGTCTTTGTTTCAAAGGGGTCGAGGCATTGTTCAACAACAGGGAATAAGCCATGGTATTGGACATTACGTTTTTCACGTAGCCACGTGTCTCGTCGAACGGGATCAATTCTGCAAATATAGCGCCTTCAATCTTCCGGTCACCCAGGCGCCGTTTCCAGAGGGCAGGGCGACTCGGGCCTGCGTTGTAACCCGCCGAGGCGAGTACCGGTGATTGATCATGCTGTTCAAACACCATTTTTAGGTAGCTGGTGCCCAAAGTCAGGTTGGTTTCGATTTCGGTAATGTCAGCAGGTTTGAAATCGGACATGCCAATTTTTTTCGCCACGTATTTGGCGGTGGCTGGCATGACCTGCATCAACCCACTTGCTCCTACGCCAGAGCGCGCGATGGTTACAAAGCGCGATTCCTGGCGGATCAGACCGTAAACCCAGGATTCATCTACACCAATTTCGCGGGTTTTCGCTCGCATATTGTCTCGAAACGGCGTGAGGTATCTTAAAGCAAGGTCATGTTCAGTTTCCGTGCGATCTGCTGCAGCAATTGCCCGATCGTACAGCTGATTGCGTTCAGCCCAAGTCGCGGCTGCGAGCAACTGTCGGTCATTCATCTGAGCCACTTGCAGATTGAATTCCCAAAATCCCTCAGTGCGCAGCCCTGCATCGTAAAGCGCAAGCGCGCGTAATAATCCAGGGTGTTTTTTTGCCCAGTCCAACTCCGCCGCACTTAGCAATTCAGGGCGCTTAGGCGCTGTCACTGTGTCACCCAGTTCCTCATGCGCCAATTTTCCATAAAAAGAAAAAGGACTGCTGGCTTTGATCCATTCTTGCCGGGCCTCAACCAACTTGCCTGACTGGGCCAGCGCGCGTCCTCGCCAATAGGTCCAAGCCCTGTCCTCCTTCACATTCGGACTCATCTCGTTGGTGGCCTGGAGCACTGCATTCCAGTCCTCAAGAAGCAGCGCCGAGCGAACTTTCCATTCTTGTTGTTCCTGACTCATGACCTCAGGTTTGCTGCGCTTGAAGTAGGTCAGTGCGTTTCTGTCCCATACCAAGCCAGCACGGTAGCCCACATGGGCCCAAAGCCATTGTTCAGAGCTGGGCGACAGTTTGCCCTGATAATTCTCAGTCATTTGTCGCGCAACACGCTCAAAGTCCTCTACAGCTTTTCTCGCCAGTGCACCAGTCAGGTAAAGGTCTGTGTCGGCTTTTTGGCCCGATGATTTCAGGTATTTGTCAGGATTGAAGATCGCCTCGCGCAGCTCAGTGCTGCTGATCGTCTTTCCCCAAGCGGTGTCTTCGAATTCGTCGACAAATTTCACTGCGTTGGTCAACTGGTTGGCGGCCACCATCTGCAGCACATGTCGATCCAGGTCTTGCGCGCTTACACCGCCCAGTTTGTATAGGTTTTTCAAAAGAACCCGACATGTTTTAGGCAGGCGTTTATCAAAACTCACCACAGCATCCAGTTTGTATCTCACCAACTGTCCCTGTTCTGCTGCATACATCAGGTCTGCACACTCAACGCCTTGGTCAGGTCGGTAGCGAAGATGTTGCCTCTGCTCTGCAAAATCGGTCCACTGCGCGGTACGTGCAAGCTGCTCAAGCCAGTCTCGTCTCAAGGTTTCGGCTGGCCAGCTGTTGTCATGTCTGGTGAGCAAAGGCAGGATTTCTGATTTGTTCCATACCACTTCCCGGTCGGGAAACTGTTTCTCCACGCCTTTCTGGAAAAAGCGAAATTGCCAAATGTCCACGTAGGGTCTAAAGACGCTTTTCTGCGGCAACTCCGAGGCCAAGCGGTTAAACTTGTCGTAAGCGCCGTCGGCGTAGGCAGATTTAATTTGTTTGATCAACTCCGCATCCGATTGTTTACTGGCAATAGCGGGTTGAAATGCCATGGCGCCCAAGGCACACAGGGGTAGGGAAATCCAGCGTGAAATGTGGTGAGAAATTGTCATTATTCCTGTCATGAAAAAATCATTGCGGCAAACCGCCTTGGCCTATCGAAATCAGCTACAGCCCGAAGAAATCAACGCGCTGAGCAGAGAAATTTCCGCATCCCTATTAACTCTACTCCAAACATTCCAGCCTTGCACTGTAGGTCTGTTCTATCCCACACGCGGTGAGCCGAATGTACTGAGCATCATGAATAATTTGGCGCTCGAGGCCTTTCAGTGGGCTTTGCCTGTGTGTTGTGAGTCGCCAACAGGTGCATTGTTGAAGTTCGCGCAGTTTGCGCCTAACGACGAATTGGAACCCGGACGATACGATATTCCTGTTCCAAAATTCAAATTGTGGATTCAACCCGATGTGCTGCTTATTCCATGCCTGGCATTCCACCGGGCGGGGGTCCGTCTCGGATATGGCGCCGGCTGGTACGATCGAACCTTGAGTCAAATGCCTGTTAAGCCAATCACTGTCGGTGTGGCTTATGCATTGACCGAGTTCAAAGATAACTTTTCAGAACAGCACGATGAGTTGCTCGATTACGTACTGACTGAGCGAGAGCTTGTCTGGACTCGCCCAGGTGTTGTCTAGTAACCGATTTGATCCAGTATCGCCAAAGTAGGCTGTGCATTGTTCATGGTGTAGAAGTGCAGTCCGGGAGCGCCTTCCCGAATGAGTTGTTCGCACAGATTCGACACCACTTCCAGCCCAAAGGCACGAATGGACTCGCGATCATCACCAAAGTGTTGCAAGCGGTTGCGCATCCATCGTGGAATTTCAGCACCACATGCATCTGAAAAACGAGCAAGCTGACTGAAATTCGTAACTGGCATGATGCCCGGAATCAGTGGGATTGAAATGCGGTTTTGAACCTGATCCCGGAAGTATAAAAAAGCATCCAAATTAAAGAAGTACTGCGTGATCGCAGAGTTCGCACCGCAGTTTACTTTGTGCACAAAAGCGTCCACATCGGCCGCGGGGCTTTTGGCCTGAGGATGCGTTTCGGGATAGGCGGCTACCTCGATGAAAAAGTGATCACCTGTTTCTTGTCGAATAAACTCAACCAGTTCGCTTGCATATCGAAATGATCCTGTCTCCAGCATGCCTGAAGGCAAATCCCCACGAAGCGCAACAATCCGATTGATTCCGTGTTCTTTGTACTGCTTTAGCAGTGCGGCAACTTTTTCCCTGGAGGAGCCCACGCATGACAAATGCGGTGCAGCTTCCTCGCCGGCTGCCTTGATTTCAAGTACGGTGGACAGTGTTCCATCCTGTGTAGTGCCACCCGCCCCAAATGTGACGGAGAAAAACTCTGGCTTTCTTTCGGACAGTTTTTCACGCGTGGCACGCAATTTCTCCGCACCTTCGTCCGTTTTCGCAGGGAAAAACTCAAAGCTGATATTTATCATGGTGTATTCATTCACAGAGTTATCGGTTTGTCGCGGCGAGAAGATCCTTGACCGCGTACACAAAATATTCCTGATTTCCGTCGCCGCCTTTGAGCTGGCACGGAAAGAAATCTTTCACAGTCAACTCGACTTGGGCACAGGAGGTTCTTACATCGTCTTCCAACTGAGCGATAAGGTCGTCGAGATTTTTCACCAAACCACTTTTCCCGATATTCTCCGGTCCAACCTCAAATTGGGGCTTAACCAAAAACAAACCTTCGCACCCTGCAGGCATCAGCTTCGCAATATTTGGCAGTACCTTGCGCAGGGAGATAAAGCTTAAGTCCGCCACGGCAATATCAAACGGCATGAACTCTGGTTTTAGCGCAGCAATCTCTTGCTCAAGATCACTTGTATTTACCTTGTACAGGTTGATCCCCTCCAGAGCCAGCACAGCCGGGTGGTCCTTCAAACGTGGGTGTAACTGATCCCGCCCTACGTCAATCCCCACCACACTTAATGCACCTCGTTGAAGAAGGCAGTCTGTAAACCCTCCAGTGGATTGTCCAAAGTCGACGCACCGTTTTGAAAGGGTATCGATCCGTGCGCGTTCGAGTGCATGGTGTAACTTCAATCCGCCACGAGATACGAAACTAGGCGCATCGCAGTCAATCAATTCAAGAGTCATGAATGGTTCGATTTGCTGCGATGCTTTCTTCACGGTAACGGGCGCTTGAACCAGTCCATTACGCACCAGCACTCTTCCCTGCTCGATCAAACTCTGGGCCTGTGCCCGAGAGGGGCACAGGCCTTTTTCAACCAAGGCAAGGTCAGCGCGCAAAAGTGACTCTTTACCGAATTAGTAGCGGTAGTGGTCTGGCTTGTAAGGGCCGTCTTGCTTCACGCCAATGTAGCTTGCTTGCGCAGGGCTCAGTTCCGTAAGCTGGGCGCCAATTTTCATCAGATGCAGGCGGGCTACCTTCTCGTCCAGGTGCTTGGGCAATACATACACACCCACGGGATACTTCTCGTTTTGCGTCCACAGCTCGATTTGCGCAATGGTTTGGTTGGCAAAGCTTGAGGACATGACAAATGAGGGGTGGCCGGTACCACAGCCCAGGTTCACCAGGCGGCCTTCGGCCAGCATGATGATGCGCTTGCCGTCGGGGAAAATGATGTGATCAACTTGGGGCTTGATGTTCTCCCACTGGTATTTTTTCACGCTGGCAATGTCAATTTCATTGTCAAAGTGACCAATGTTGCAAACGATGGCCTGATCTTTCATCTTCAGCATGTGATCATGGGTGATGATGTCTTTGTTACCTGTGGCCGTCACGAAAATATCTGCTTTGTCAGCAGCGTAGTCCATGGTCACCACACGGTAGCCTTCCATAGCAGCCTGCAATGCGCAAATCGGATCGATTTCGGTCACCCAAACCTGGGCTGACAGGGCGCGCAGGGCCTGTGCAGAACCCTTGCCCACGTCACCGTAGCCGGCTACAACAGCCACTTTGCCGGCGATCATCACATCGGTTGCTCGCTTGATGCCGTCAACCAGCGATTCGCGGCAGCCATACAGGTTGTCGAACTTGGACTTGGTCACAGAATCGTTCACGTTAATGGCAGGGAAGGCCAGTTCGCCCTTCTTGTGCATTTCATACAAACGGTGTACGCCAGTCGTGGTTTCCTCAGTCACACCCTTGATTTCTTTCAGGCGCTTGGAGTACCAGGTCGGATCGTTTTTCAGGGTCTTTTTGATTGATTCAAACAGGCAAATTTCTTCCTCACTGCCTGGGTTGTTCAGCACGCTAATGTCTTTCTCAGCCTTGGTGCCAAGGTGCAGCAACATGGTTGCATCACCGCCATCGTCCAAGATCATGTTGGAATAACCACCATCAGCCCATTCAAAAATACGGTGAGTGAAGTTCCAGTAATCGGTCAGTGATTCGCCTTTGAATGCAAATACAGGAATACCAGCGGCGGCAATCGCTGCGGCAGCGTGATCTTGTGTCGAGTAAATGTTACAAGAGGCCCAGCGTACTTCAGCACCCAACGCAGCAAGTGTTTCAATCAGCACGGCCGTTTGAATGGTCATGTGTAGTGAACCGGTGATGCGTGCGCCTTTGAGGGGCTGGGATGCAGCAAACTCTTTGCGAATGGCCATCAGGCCAGGCATTTCAGTTTCTGCAATCGCGATTTCTTTGCGGCCAAAATCGGCCAGATTGATGTCGGCTACGAAAAAGTCGTTTTCGCCGTCGGCGGTGATTGGTTTTGCAATGGCGTTCATCACGCCCTCCTTTTTAAAGTTCATAAAGAAAGAAGCGTGAGCGCCGTTGTTTATTTCTTGTTCGAGCCTAGCACCCCAAAAAAGCATGGGTGTGTCGCAACGCTCCTCGAACGTCTTAAATTGTAACAGGGTTGACTCAGGAAGGCCAAGCAGTATTCATGCTGGCACTTTCCTGATCTGCCTGTATTTTCTGTTAAACGCCGGCTGCGGCTTTCAAAGCTTCTGCCTTGTCCGTACGTTCCCAGCTGAATTCTGGTTCTTCGCGTCCAAAGTGACCATAAGCCGCTGTTTTCGCATAAATTGGTCGCAGCAAATCCAGCATTTGTACAATTCCCTTGGGACGCAAGTCAAAGTGGGCTCTCACCAATTCAGTAATTGCACTGTCCTCAATTTTTCCTGTACCGAACGTATTCACCATGATCGAAGTAGGGCGTGCAACGCCGATGGCGTAGCTCACCTGGACCAGGCATTTCTCGGCCAAGCCCGCTGCAACAATGTTCTTTGCCACGTAACGGCCTGCATAGGCCGCGGAACGGTCCACCTTGGAAGGATCCTTTCCCGAAAATGCACCGCCACCGTGAGGAGCTGCGCCACCGTATGTGTCCACGATAATTTTGCGACCTGTTAAACCGCAGTCACCCTGTGGGCCACCAATCACAAAGCGTCCGGTTGGATTCACCAAAAAGTTGATATTTCCTTTCACGAGTTCTTTGGGCAAAACTGGCTTGATCACCTCTTCAATCACAGCTTCTCGCAGTGTTGCCAACTCGATATCCGGTGCGTGTTGGGTTGAAAGCACTACCGTGTCGATACAGAAAGGTTTTCCGTCCACATACTTGATGGTGACTTGCGATTTAGCATCCGGGCGCAACCAAGACAAACGGCCATCCTTGCGAAGCAGGCTTTGGCGCTGAACCAGCTGATGTGAAAGACTGATGGCCAGTGGCATCAATTCGCGGGTTTCGTTCACTGCGTAGCCAAACATCAAGCCTTGGTCACCAGCGCCCTGGTCCAAATCATTGTCGTGCGCTTTGTCCACGCCCTGAGCGATATCCGGACTTTGACGGTCATAGCAGACCATCACGGCGCAGCTTTTGTAATCGATACCAAAATCGCCGTTGTCGTAGCCAATTTTTTTCAGTGTATCGCGCGCTACGTCAATGTAGTTCACTTGGGCAGAGGTTGTGATTTCCCCAGCCATCACCACCAAACCGGTATTGGTCAGTGTTTCAGCGGCAACGCGCGCCGTGGGGTCCTGTTCGAGAATTGCGTCTAAAACTGCGTCGGAAATTTGGTCAGCCACTTTGTCCGGGTGACCTTCCGAGACGGATTCGGAAGTGAAGAAAAATTCATTAGACATTAAAAAAGCTCCAAAAAAACAAGGGGTTGGTACGGCCGCCATGTTCGTTTGAAGCCCGGCGACGCTTTAGCAGATTTGTTTTAGTTCGCCCCGCAAGTTGTCATTTAACTCAGCGAACTCACGAAATATACAACATTCGGGGGCGATGGCAAAGCGGGTACTGGTTACAATCTGCCCCATGATCAAAAATTTGTTCAAAGCACTGTCGGTTTTCCCTTTGCCGGTTCTCCATGCGCTGGGTGCGTGTTTGGGATGGGCTGTCTATGGGTTGTCGGCCAGCTATCGCCGAAAAATTGAAATCCACTCCAAAATTGCCTTTCCGCATGATGAATTGGCGCGTCTTGCTGCCGTGAAAGGTTCGGTCAGGCATGCGGGAATGGCACTATTGGAACTGCCTTTTCTTTGGGGCTTGTCTACTCAGCAAGGTGCAGCGCGATGCACTGATATCACCGGCTGGGATGTCGTGGAAAGAGCCCGGGCAAAGGGGAAAGGCATCATCTTTCTCACACCGCACATGGGGAGTTTTGAATCAACGGCTCAAATCTTTTCAACTCGTGCGCCCATCACCGTCCTGTATCGTCCCAACCGGAAGGCCGAACTTCAAGACATCATTGAAGATAGCCGCGCACGCGACAATGTTGCCCTAGCGCCCACGACGATAGGTGGTGTGAAAATCCTGCTCAAGGCGCTCAAGCGAGGTGAGGCTGTCGGCATGCTTCCTGATCAGGTTCCAGCGCAGGGTGAGGGTGTTTGGGCTCCGATGTTTGGTCAGCCCGCATACACCATGACTTTACCGGGTCGACTCCACCATGCAACAGGTGCATCGATTGTTTTGGCAATCGGTTACAGAAAGCCGGGTGGACAGGGTTTTACCCTCGAGTTGTACCAAGGTCCCGAGTCACTCAGCGCGGATCCTGTCGAGGCAGCCGCCCAAGTTAATGCAGCGATGGAGCGGCTGATTCAAATGCATCCCGAGCAGTATTATTGGGGCTACGAACGTTACAAACCTCCTAAAGGTCAACAGGGCCATCAAGGACAATCGTGACTCAATTTCTCATCTCAATATGGTTTTCGCTTGCTCGGCTGCCATTTTTTGCCTATCGACTGATTTCCTCGTCCATTTCGTTATTGCTGGCCATGTTTTTGTACGTACTGGCCCGTGAGCGCCGGACAGTGGTGCTCACCAACCTTGCCTTGTGTTTTCCTGAGTCGTCCATCTTTCAGCGCACATGCTGGGCAGTAACTCATATTTACTTTTACCTGCGCACTTTTCTGGACAGGGCCTGGCTGTGGTCGGGAAATGAAACAATAGTGCGTGATCGGGTCCACATTGAGAACCCCGAAGCTTTGACCGCTTTAAGTGACGCATCTCCAACCATATTACTGGCCCCACATTTTTTTGGGACTCGATGCGGCTTGGAGTCGCCTCTGTCTTGAAATCGATATGGTCACGATGTATTCAAACCAGAAGAATCCCGTGTTGAATTCGTTGATATTGCAAGGACGCTCCAAGTTTGGAGATCAACTCCTGTTGTCTCGCCAACAGGGAGTGCGTCCATTATTGACTGCGATGAAAAAAGGGCGCCCCCTGTACTATTTGCCCGACATGGATTTTGGTGAGCGTGACTCAGTATTTGTCAGCTTCTTCGGGGTGAAGGCCGCCACCGTAACGGCAGTGGCACGGTTGTCCAAGTTGCTCGAAGCGCGGGTCGTTCCGGTCACCACCAAGTACAGCAAGGGTCGATATCGCATTCATATTCATGAACCATTGCCCAACTTTCCGCTGGACGACGACACCGAATCAACACAACTGATGAACCATTACATCGAGTCTTGGGTGAAAGACAACATTGCACAGTACTTGTGGTTGCACAAGCGATTCAAAACCCGCCCGGCTGGCGAGTCCAGAATATACTGATACTTGAAACAGACAAACCACGGTTCTTGACAGAGCGACGATGACAACTTCGAACACACTTAAGTTCACCAAAATGCATGGTGCTGGCAACGATTTCGTTGTGTTGGACAATTGCGCTGGTCAAATAGACCTGAGTCATGACTTGGTCAAGCGGCTTGCGGACCGCCATTTTGGTGTCGGTGCTGATCAGGTTCTAATTGTTGAATCCTCGGAACTTGCTGACTTCAAATACCGGATTTTCAATGCGGATGGTCAAGAGGTGCAGCAGTGTGGAAATGGTGCACGCTGTTTTGCTCAGTATGTATTTGACAAAGGGCTTACTCAAAAGAACCAAATCACTGTCGAAACTCTCGCTGGCATTATTCAGCCGGAATTGATCAAACACAATTGGGTCAAAGTCAATATGGGCCCGGCCGAACTGAATCCAGCCAAGGTGCCCTTTATTGCGGAGGGTTTGTCCAGTCGAAAGGTGGGCGGTCTGACCCAATACAAACTTCCAGTCGACTCGGGTTCTGACCTGGAGGAGTTGTGGGTCGGGGTCGCGTCTATGGGCAATCCCCATGTGGTTATTCTTTTGGACCAACCAGCCTCCGACGATTTTGTTCAGCGCTTGGGCGCTACGCTTGAATCACACCCTCGGTTTCCTGAACGGGTCAATGTCGGCTTTCTTCATGTTGTAGATCGCAGTCGGGTTCATCTTCGGGTCTATGAGCGTGGGGTGGGCGAAACCCTTGCATGTGGTACAGGTGCCTGTGCAGCCGCTGTGGTTGGCATGAAAATGGGGCTCATTGCCGAGTCTGTAGATGTTGTCAAAGCCGGTGGAACCCTCACCATTGAATGGAGTGGACAGCAGGACAGCGATGTCTTGATGACAGGTCCGGCACAAACCGTTTTCGAAGGAGAGTTTTACTTATGACTGATGAGGCCGTTCAGGTTGCCGATTTTCTCAAAGCACACCCTGATTTTTTAATCAAGAATCCGGGTATTCTCGCGTTTATCAAACTACCAGAGCAAAGCAACGGGAACGTGGCATCGCTGCATGAGCGTCAGGTTCAAACCATGCGCGAGAAGGTTAAATCTCTCGAGCACCGGGTGGTCGAGATGACACATGCCGCCGTCGAAAACCAGGCGATTATTAATAACCTTCAATCAATTACGCGCACCTTGCTCACAGTGAAAAATGCGAGTGATTTGCCCTCTGTGTTGGTTGAATCAATCAAAAAAAAGTTTGTCGTGCCTATTGTCCGCCTGCAGCTTTGGGAGGAGGACGGTTCACCCATCAGTGATTCCGACAAAGCGCTTATCGATGGGATGAAAAGTCTCTACTGCGGTTTTTCCGAGAACGCGCCCACCCTGTCGGTTTTTGATGGCGAGCAGGTAGTTCCGCGTTCGGTGGTATTGATCCCTCTGCGTGTTGGTGTGAGTCCCGTTACATTTGGTTGTTTGGGCTTTGGTTCTCCGGATAAGGACCGTTTTTCGCCGACTCTAGAAACTGATTTCTTGAACACTCTGGCAGAGACCGCATGCGCAGCGCTGAGCAGACTCCAGAACACTCACTCCTGATTCAGCGATATCTGGATTACCTGCGCTTTGAGTGTCGTCACAGCAATAACACCGTCATGGCGGCGCAGCGTGACCTTTCATTGATTGATACGCCGCCGGGACAGGTCACCGGCACAACACTGAAATCAATCCTTGCGCAACGCCATGCAAACGGCGCTGCGCCCGCCAGCTTGGCGCGTTTGGCATCAAGCTGGAGAGGATTCTTTAAATATCTGCTAAACAACGGCATTGTCGAGGTAGATCCCACCCTGGGCCTCAAAACTCCCAAACTTCCAAGATCTTTACCCAAAGCAGTAGGGGTTGACTCTTTGGCTGCCTTGCTTGCCAAACCACTTCCGCAAGAGTTTCGTTTCGCTCAGGCGCATGTCCTTATTGAACTGCTGTATTGCACCGGTCTTCGAATCAGTGAGGCATTGACTCTTCAAGCAGAGGCCTTGAATGGATCGACAGAATTGAGGGTCGTAGGCAAGGGGCGCAAGGCCCGAATTGTGCCTGTCGTAGATGCGTTGCAATTCCGCCTCAGAGAATTCGCAGAGCCCCGTCAGAGTCACCTGCTTAAGCATGGAAAAGGGCAAGAAACCGCTTTGTTCGTATCGGCCAAAGGGTTGGCATTGACGGTCAGGCAAGCTCAACGGGATATCGCCGAGCATGCCTCAAAATGCGGTTTGGGACAGCATTTGCATCCCCACATGTTGCGTCACTCATTTGGGAGTCATTTATTGCAAGGCACGCAGAACTTGCGAGCCGTTCAAGAACTGTTGGGGCATGCGTCCATCGCATCCACACAGGTCTACACCGCACTTGATTTCGATCATCTATCCAGCGTCTATGACAACGCCTTTCCGCGCGCCAAATAAGGGTTTGTCGCCCTTACAGCGCGGATAGCAAACGTGTGGCTGTTGAACCCAAAGTTTCATCGCCTTGACGCGATGTGTCCTTGGCAATTAGTCGGTTCAGTACCTTTGAAGTGTTATGGGTCGGGTCATTGGCGCTGAACTTCTCCCGCGCCTGGATCATCGACTCGATTACATGATGGGCATCATTCCCGGCGTTTTCTTTTGCGTACAGAATTGCAACCGTGTCGGCAAACAGTTCCTGTTTGTAAACCATCTCTGGCTTTGGACCAAAACTTCCCGTGTTTTGAATCCCTCTGAACTCGTCCTCATTCACCTCGTAGTTAGCCACGAATGAACGACTTTCTCTGAAACAGTGACCCATTTCGTGCGCCACGGAGGCTGCGATAATTTGAGGCCAATGTGCGCGATTTTGATCATTCAAGAATCGTCCCCACTGCGCCCAGGCCGCCTCATTCGTATTCACGATGACCACGCATTTTCCATTGGCATAAGCCAAGGCGCCCAATGGTGTGGGCTCGGGACGTTCGGTCACAATGAGCGAGGGTTTGGTTCGCATTTCTGCACCCAGTTCAACCAAAACTTCCTTGGCAATTTCTTCAACTTGGTGCGCAGGCAGTTGTGTCAGGTTGATTGAGCCAAAACCCAGACCTAGTGAGAGCAGAAATGACAGCATTGCAGAATCCAAGCGTTGAACTTGAATTCAGTTTCTGTCCTTTCTTGATATTTGTTTTGTTGAGAAAAGCCTTATAAATCAGGCTTTTCCTTCAAAGTAAGAGTCTGTGAACCGTGCCATGTAAGAACTTCCTTTACAAGTTCTTTCCCATTGAGAATTCGGGATTGCCACTTCATCGCATGAACGTCCAATTCGGGCAAATGTGGCAAGAGTGCCATCCAGATCATTCCAAAATCGCCGTGAGTATTCACGCCATTCCATGCCAGCCAGCTGTTCCAAAGCGCTAACTTGCAATCCGCGCCAAGCCCATTGGCGTACAGATCAAAAAAACACGCAAGTTTCTCAAAATGTGCATTGTCTTCGGTCGGGTAGATTTGCCAGATGAATGGTTTTCCGGCCAGTTGTGCTCTCACGAACGAGTCTTCTCCTCGCACAAACAGCATGTCATATTGCGCCAGCAATTTATCGAACTCACTTTGTGCAACAAATGGAATAGCGCTGGCGCAGTCGTCCGGCTCAAGCGTTAAAGAATTCCCGGCAAGTCCAATGCTTATTTCGTTTCCCTGAGAATTTAAAGAATTACAGGTGTTTATCAGGCCTCTGATGGGGGCGTTCGGATAGGCAAAAACAAAAACTCGAAGGCATGTCTTGTTTGTTAACAATGGTTTTCCAGCCAGGTGCCTGGGGTAGTCGCAATGAATCAACCCACCCGTTTGCTCGGTAAAGCCGGGGTAAAAAAAAGTAGTGACATGACCTGTATTGGGGTCAATAGAATTGCTTAAGTGAAAGCTTTCAATCCATTTTTCAGAAGAGAGGTAGTCAATCAGTAACCAGGGTGTCTTGGGAAACTGGCGTTTCAGAACCAAGTCGAAGCGGTACGCGGTTTGCTCACTTGAAGTCCCGAATGGTTCCAGAATCAAATCTGGCTTTTGTAGACCCTCGGTTTCGATGTTGGTCTTGATTGCATCGATTAGCTTGAGGTTGCCGTTGTCTGGGGTCGGATACAAAGCCCGAAAAGTGGCTGAGTCGTCGTGAAACAAATCGACGCTATGGCCCCTCTCTGCCAAGGCTTTCGCCAATCGGAGGGAAAAGCCAGCATCGCCGAAATTATCGATTACCTTGCAAACAATCCCGATGTGCATAGAACCTCAAGCTGGAAAAACACAAAGGGCCCCTATGGGGCCCCTGCTAGTCCACTTTGTATTGAATGATTTACTTCACGCGGTTGCGATATTCTGCGGTGCGTGTGTCGATTTCAATCTTGTCGCCAATTTCAACGAAAGCGGGCACCTGAATTTCAAAGCTGGTGGGCTTGATACGTGCGGCCTTCATGATTTTGCCAGAAGTATCGCCACGTACCGCTGGTTCCGTGTATTCAACTTCACGCACCAAGCTTGTCGGTAATTCCACAGACAGTGCCTTGCCGTCATAGAACACAACCTCACACTCCATTCCATCGTCCAGATAGTTCAGGGCGTCGCCCATGTTCTCGGCTTCCACTTCATACTGGTTGTAATCCGCATCCATGAAAACGTACATTGGGTCTGCGAAGTAGGAATAAGTCACCTCTTTGCGTTCAAGAACCAACAGTTCGAACTTTTCGTCTGCCTTGTACACGCTTTCCATTCCTGCGCCGGTCAGCAGGTTTTTCATTTTCATTTTTACAACTGCGGCATTGCGGCCTGATTTGTTGTATTCGGTCTTCAAAACCACCATGGGGTCTTTACCAACCATTACCACGTTGCCTAGGCGGACTTCTTGTGCTGTTTTCATGAGTTTGATGAGGATTTAAAATTTAAGCCCCGTATTGTACTCGAAGTGTTTGTTGGCACAACACATCTTCGCGTGTGAATTCAGGGCATTTTTTGAGGGGTTGAAGGGTAATAAAGCCTTTTAATTCAGACTGTTTTCGATATGTTCCTGTTTAACACCGGGCTCGGGTCTACTTCTATATAGGAGCCAACGGCCAAGTCTGTCGGCAATTCGTAAGGGCCGACCACTCGTCGGTGCAGTGCTTCAACATGATTGCCGACAGCTGCAACCATCCTTTTAACCTGATGATACTTGCCCGTTGTAATGCCCAATTCAAGTCTTCCATCAGGCAATAAGGCGGCTTTGCTGGCGTAGATAATCTCTGGCTCGTCGTCGAGGTCAACGCCTTCCAGCAATCGTTGCAATTGCAACTCAGTAAATGGCTGCGTGCCGGTCACTTCATAAATCTTTTCTATTTCCTGTTTCGTACCTACCTTGCCGCTGATCAGCCGATGAATAAACTGACCGTCATCTGAGAACAACAGTAAGCCGGTTGTGTCCACGTCAAGTCGGCCAGCAGCCTGCAAGCCGCGCTTTATATAGTGTTTGGGCAGCAGATCAAATACCGAGGGGTTGTGGCTGGGTAGGTGGGAGGTCTCATAGCCAGCTGGCTTGTGCATCAACACATATTTATGTTGGGTAATTTCAAAGCTTTTGCCGTCAATTAACAGGTGGTCTCCCAAAGAAATTTCATCAATTTCGGGGTCGATGCGCATCCCGTCACGAAAAATCTCAGAATTCCAGAAAATATTTTCACATTCACGACGGCTGCCAAGTCCTTGTGATTGCAGTATTTTTACGCTCGGTCTAACTTTCATGTAAAGATTCTTCGAATTTATTT
>NZ_LUJK01000009.1 GCF_001601825.1 Limnobacter sp. CACIAM 66H1
GAGGACACACCCAAAATATCGGGCGACACCAGCGGGTTTCGAAACAGCAGCTGATAGGCCGTACCTGCTGCCGCCAATGCAGCGCCCACTAAAATGGCACCGAGCGTGCGGGGTAGCCGAATGTCTTGAACCACTTGCACTGCGATTGGTTCGCCGGTACCCCACAAGGCACGCAGGCTTTCAGGAATGCTCAAGGGGTAGGCGCCCAGGGTAAGCGACAGTGCAGCAATGCCGATCAAAACGATCAGCAGCAAGGGCAGGCTGTAGGGAAGGACAGCTCGTGGCATGTGGGGCGCGGCAGTGAAATAGAGCCCGAGTATACCCCAGGCCTGCCGCGCCAATCTCAGCTTTGAAGCATCTGCTGTATGACGCTTTTCAACACACGGGCAATGTCGTCAGCCTTGATGTCCGGGTCGCGTATGGCCCGAATTTGGAGTCCATCAAACAAGGCCATCAGAATCGTGGATTTCGCAGCCAGATTAAACTCGCAGGGTGGCGAGTCTTTCAAAGGCTGAATACCTTTGATCAAATGCGTCACCTTCTCTCGAATCACTGCGTCGGTGCCTTGAACCGTGGCGGCAATTTTCGGGTTTCGTGCAGCCTCTGCCAAAATCTCCGTATCAAGTTCGCTTCGGTCAATGCGCCGCTGCACACCCTCATCCACCGTGCCCAGCATGGCTTTCAGAATGTCTTTCTCACCTTGAATTTTTGCGATTCGCTCAAGCGCTTGGTCCAGGTCACGCTTGACCATGGCTTCAATAATCGCTTCCTTGCTTTCGAAGTAGTTGTAGATGTGCCCGGCACTCATGCCAAAAGATTTCGCAATCTCGGACATGCTTGCACCGTGAAAGCCGCTTTTCCGAAAACACTCGGCGGCTGCATCCAGAATTTGCTGACGGCGAAGTTCCGCTTTGCTGGTCACGGTTTTAGCCTCGTTGATCATAGCTGCCTCCCCTCGATGGATAGTCGCTCGCCAGGTTAGCGTCACTCTCAGTCCAGCCACCACCCAGCGCCTTGTACAAGGTCACCAGGTTGGCAGTGCGCGCCAGTCGAACTGCGATCAGGTCTTGTTGTGCTGAATAAAGCGCCCTTTGCGAATCGAGCACATTCAAATAGCTGTCAATGCCACGTTTAAACCGGGCCTCGCTGAGTTTGTAGCTTTCCGAGGTGGCTTCCACCAAGGCATTTTGTGCATCCAGTTCTGCATCCAGTGTGCCCCGTGCAGCCAGGGCATCAGCCACTTCACGGAATGCGCCCTGTACTGTTTTTTCATATTCAGCCAATGCAATTTGCTGATCTGTTTTTGCGACCTCGAGGTTGGCACTATTGCGGCCAGCATCAAAAATCGGCAAGTTGATTCTGGGAATGAAGCTCCAGGTGCGCGAGCCGGATTCAAACAGGCCATCCAGCGAGGAGCTGGCAGTGCCTGCATCAGCGGTCAGGGTGATGCTGGGAAAAAATGCGGCACGGGCTGCGCCAATACGTGCATTGCTGGCTTGAAGCAGACGTTCGGCTGACTCCACATCCGGGCGACGTTGCAATACCTCGGAGGGAATGTCAGCGCGAAGTTCAACCATCGCTGCGGCACCCTCCAGGTTGCTGTCAGGCAGCAATTCTTTCGGAATGTTTTTGCCCACCAGCAGCTCGAGCGCATTGCGGTCTTGGGCCACAGCACGTGTAAACCGGGCCACATCGGCGCGGGACACTTCGACGCTGGTTTGAGCCTGGCGCAAATCAAGTTGAGAGGCCACACCCAAATCAAAACTGCGCTTGATTAAATCGTAGGCATCACGCTGGTTTTTCAGGGTGTCTTGCGCCAGTTCAAGCAAGGCTTGATCAGAGGCCAGGGTGAGGTAGCTGGAGGCCACCTCTGCGATCAAGCTGATTTGTGTGCTTTTGCGTGCTTCTTCGGTGGCCAGAAAACGCTGCAAGGCCTCTTCATTGAGGCTACGCACCCGGCCAAACAGATCGAGTTCATAGGCAGCAAAACCCACTGTTGCGCTGTACTGTTTCGGGGTGGCACCGCCAGAGCGACCGCCGCTTAAATCAGCGGGCAAGCGTTGACGATTGCCTTCACCGTCAGCAGAAATGGTGGGAAACAAATCGCTGCGCTGCACTTGGTAGAGCGCACGTGCCCGCTCAATATTCAGCGCTGCAATTCTTAAATCCCGGTTTTCTTTCAAGGCCAGTTCCAGCAATTGCTTCAGGCGCTGGTCCACAAACAAATCTCGCCAGGCCAGGTCAATTGCCGCCTGCGCTGCAGGGCTGTCGGGCTGGTAGGCCTCACCCTCGGGCCAGTTGCTGGCCACCGGCGCGGCAGGTTGTTCATAACTTGGAGCCAGTGTGCCGCAACCGGCCAAGGCCAGCGCAAACACCACTGGTGTGAGTTTCCATGCGTGAATCTTGTTCATGTCATTCTCCCTGTGCAGTGGCGTTTTTCCCGGCCCGTTTTTTGCCAAACAAGCGGGTGACCACCACAAAGAACATGGGTACAAAGAAAATGCCCAGCGCGGTTGCAGAAATGGTGCCGCCCAGTACGCCGGTACCAATTGCATTCTGGCTGCCTGAGCCGGCGCCGGTCGAGATGGCCAAGGGCACCACACCCAAACCAAAGGCCAGCGAGGTCATGATGATGGGACGCAAACGCATGCGTACCGCATCCAGTGTGGCCTCCAGCAAATCGCGGCCCTGGTCGAATTGCTCCTTGGCAAATTCCACAATCAGGATTGCATTTTTGGCCGACAAGCCCACTGTGGTCAGCAAGGCCACCTGAAAGTACACGTCGTTGGCCAAGCCACGGCCACTGGCCGCAAGCAGTGCACCCACCACGCCCAGGGGCACAATCAGCATGACCGCGAAAGGAATGGACCAGCTTTCATACAAGGCTGCCAGACACAAAAACACGATCAACAATGACAAGGCGTAGAGCAGTGGTGCCTGCGAACCCGACTGCCGTTCCTCGTAGGACAAACCGGTCCACTCAATGCCCATGCCCTCAGGCAGGTTTTCTGCAATCGCCTCCATGGCATCCATGGCGTCGCCTGAACTCATGCCGGGTGCAGC
The DNA here is from genome assembly GCF_001601825.1 of Limnobacter sp. CACIAM 66H1. Taxonomy (GTDB): domain Bacteria; phylum Pseudomonadota; class Gammaproteobacteria; order Burkholderiales; family Burkholderiaceae_B; genus Limnobacter. Next base: position 3,064 of record NZ_LUJK01000009.1, read on the forward strand.
CTGCCCCTGAATTTCAACAGCGGGAAGGCCGTTGTAACGCTCAAGGCGTGGAGAGGCCATGGACCACTCTGCTGACGAGAAGTTGGAGAAGGGCACCATTTCGCCGTCGCTGTTGCGTACGTAGAAGCGGTTCAGGTCTTCGGGCAACATGCGGAATGGCGCATCGGCCTGCATGTACACGCGCTTCACACGACCTCGGTCCAGAAAGTCATTGATGAAACTGCCACCCCAGGCCGAGGTGAGCGTGTCGCTGATTTCTGAAACCGTGACACCCAGTGCGCCAGCTTTGGCGTTGTCAATATCAAGCTGATATTGCGGAGTGTCGGCAGTCGCATTGGGGCGAACACCCGTCAATATCGGGTTTTTCGCGGCTTCGCCAATCATGCTGTTACGGGCCTGAATCAGCGCATCACGTCCCAAACCAGTGCGGTCTTGAATGAACAGGTTAAAGCCGGAGGCATTGCCCAATTCCCGAATGGCTGGGGGTGCAAAGGCAAAAGCTTGTGCTTCTGGCCAGCTTGCGAATTCAGCCGAGGCACGTTGAACAATGCCAGCCGCGGAGTTTTCTTTGCCGGGGCGTTCACTCCAGTCGCGCAGCCTCACAAAGCCAATGCCTGAGTTTTGACCCGTGCCCGAGAAACTGAAACCTGCCACGGTGAACAGGGACTTCACATTGTCACCTTCCTCATTGAGGAAGTAGTCCTCCATCTTGGCCAATACTTGCAAGGTTTGTTCTTGCGTGGCACCCGCCGGCAATTGCACCTGCGTGAAGAACACGCCTTGATCTTCATCGGGCAGGAATGAAGTGGGCAAGCGGGTGAACATGAAGGCGGTGACAGCCAACAGGCCACCGTAAATAATCAGGTATCGCCCCGATTTGTGCAGCATGCGACCCACCGCGCTTTGGTAGCGCGCATTGCTTGAATCAAACTTGCGGTTGAACCAGCCGAAGAATCCTTTTTTCTCGTGGGTGTGACCCTTCTCAATGGGCTTGAGCATGGTGGCGCACAAGGCCGGTGTCAGCACCAGTGCAACAATCACCGACAAGGCCATGGCTGACACAATGGTGATTGAAAACTGCTTGTAAATAACACCTGCCGAGCCCGGGAAAAATGCCATGGGCACAAATACCGCCGACAGTACCAAACCAATACCCACCAAGGCACCGGTAATTTGGTCCATCGATTTTCGTGTGGCTTCCAAAGGCGACAAACCTTCCTCGGCCATCACACGTTCCACGTTCTCAACCACCACAATGGCGTCGTCCACCAGCAGGCCAATGGCCAGTACCATGGCAAACATGGTCAGTGTGTTGATTGAAAAACCGAATGCAGAAAGCACTGCAAACGTACCCAGCAACACCACGGGCACGGCGATGGTTGGAATCAGCGTCGCTCGGAAATTTTGCAGGAACAGGTACATCACCAGGAACACGAGAATAATCGCCTCGATCAGGGTTTTGACCACGCCTTCAATCGAGATTTTTACAAATGGAGTTGTGTCGTAAGCCACATCCCATTCCATGCCTTCGGGAATCAAGGGAGTGATGCGCTCCATTTCGGCGATCACGCCCTCCGCGGTGTCCAGTGCGTTGGCACCCGAGGCCAGACGAATACCGATACCCGATGCATTACGTCCGTTCCAGCGGGGCAAAATATTGTAGTTCTCACTGCCGTAGTCAATTCGAGCCACGTCCTTCAGGCGCACAGTGGCACCGTCTCCGGCGGTTCTTAAAATGATTTGCTCGAAGTCCTCCGGTGTTTCAAGCAAGGTTTGTGCGGTGATGGTTGCAGTCAGTGTTTGACCTTTCACAGCCGGTGCACCGCCCAGTTCACCTGCAGACACCTGTGCGTTCTGGGCCAGCACCGCATTGCGAATATCGCCAGGCGTCACCTTGAACTGATTCATTTTGTCCGGGTTCAACCAGATGCGCATGGCATAAGGGCTACCAAACACCTGTACCTCACCCACACCGTTCACGCGGCTCATGGTGTCTTGTACATTGGTGGTGATGAAGTCGGCCAGCTCAGTAGAAGTGTATGCACCATCCACGGCTGTGAAGGCGATCACCAGCAGGTAACCCGTTGAACTTTTGGTCACCTGAATACCCTGGCGTTGTACCGCATCGGGCAGCAAGGGCACGGCCAGGCTCAATTTGTTTTGAACTTGAACCTGAGCAATGTCAGGGTTGGTACCTGGTTCAAAAGTCAGCTCGATTCGCAGTCGACCAGTGGAGTCACTGGTGGACTTCATGTAGCGGAAACCATCCAGGCCGGTCATTCGTTGCTCAATTACCTGGGTGACCGAATCTTGCAGGGTTTCTGCGGAGGCACCGGGGTAGGTGGCTTGAATGGTAACGGCGGGCGGTGCAATGGCTGGATACTGCGCCACAGGCAAGTTGAAAATGGCCAACGCGCCGGCCAGCATGATCACTATCGCGATCACCCACGCAAAAATGGGGCGATCAATAAAAAATCGGGACATGGTACTACTCCTGCCAGGCGTTATTTACTTGTTCTCAGAGTCGGAAAGGATTTCCACTTCCTGACCGGGACGAACTTTCTGGATACCTTCGACAATCAGGCGATCACCTGCCTGAAGGCCTTCTGCAATCAACCATTGGTCGCCAATGGCCCTGGCTGTCTCTACGCTGCGCTTTTCAACTTTGTTGTCCTCGCCTATTACGAAGGCCGAAGGTGCACCGGTTGCATCGCGCATAATTCCCTTCTGCGGCACCAAAATGCCGTCTTCGCGCACACCTTCTTCAAGTGAAGCTCGAACATACATGCCGGGCAACAATTGCAGTTTAGGGTTGGGGAATACCGCACGCAGGGTTACGGTGCCGGTGTTTTGGTCCACGGTTACATCACTGAACTGCAGCTTGCCTTCCTGCGCGTAGCTGGACCCATCTTCAAGTTTCAATGTGACTTTTGCCGCGTCCTTTCCTGCGCTTTTCAGAACACCACTTTCCAGGTCGCGCTTGAGTTGAAGCAGTTCACTGGTCGATTGAGTGAGGTCCACATAGATGGGGTCCAGTTGTTGAATGGTGGTCAGCGGGCTGGCTTGACCCTGCTGCACCAATGCGCCCGGTGTAATGCTCGAGCGGCCAATTCGACCGCTGATGGGTGCAGTCACTTTCGTGTAGTTCAGGTTGATTTGTGCCGATTGCACCGCAGCTTTGCCTGAAGCTACATCCGCTTCGGCCTGTTTCAAGGCGGCATAGGCATCATCACGTTCTTGCTGGCTCACGGCATTGAGCTTGGCCAGTTCCTGGAAGCGATCATTCCGGATTTTTGCGCTGGTGAGGTTGGCTTCCGCCTTTTCGAGCATGGCTTTGGCGCTGGCATATTCGGCCTGGTAGGTGGAAGCATCAATTTGATACAGGGAGGTGCCTGCTTTTACGTCGCCACCCTCCTGAAACTGGCGTGCCTTGATAATGCCATTGACTTGGGGGCGCACCTCGGCAATGAGGTAAGGGCTGGTTCGGCCAGGCAATTCGGTGTAGAGCGACACTGGCTTTGCGGCCACCTCAAACACCCGAACTTTGGGCAAAGCGGGGGCAGCTGCTGCATTTGCACCGCCTTCTTGACTGCCGCAACCGGCCAGGGTCAACGTGCCAACAGTCAACAAGGCGCTGGTGCCCAGCGCCATTTTTCTTTTATTAATCATGGTACTACCTCGAAATAAGCAATGCGGGAACAGTAAGTAGACTAGAATGCTGAATGAACGTTCATTTTTTCATTGAAAAAATTGGGTGTCAATTTGGGGTTTACCACTGGGCAGGAATGGGATTTGCTGAAGAGACCGCTTAGGCTTCTAATGTGATCAATTGGTTTTATATCAAGGGGAAAAGATTTGGACCTTTCATCAATCGTGATTGTCGGTGGTGGTGCAGGCGGCTTGGAGTTGGCCTGTAAACTCGGGCGCAAGCTGGGGCCTGACCGCGTGACGCTGATCGACGCCAAGATGTACCACATCTGGAAACCCTCCCTGCATGAAGTGGCGGCGGGCACGCTGGACATTCATCAGGAAGGTTTGTCTTATCCCATGTTGGCCCACAACAATGGTTTTAACTTTGTACTGGGTGCCATGGAGGGGCTGGATGCCCACAGCAAACAGCTTGAAATTGCTGCGGTTCGTGACGACGTGGGCGATGAGGTGTTGCCCAGGCGCGTGTTGCAGTTTGGAACGCTTGTGATTTCCGTGGGCAGTCAATCCAATTATTTTGGTGTGAAAGGTGCGCAAGACTTCACCATTTCGCTGGACGGGCCGCAACAGGCCGAGAGCTTCCGCTTGAAAATGCTCAAGCATTTGGCCACGCTTGATTTGCGCAAGAAACTGGATCCATCGGCGAGCCTGGACATAGTCATTATTGGCGCCGGTGCCACCGGTGTTGAGCTGGCCGCGGAGTTGCGGGAAGCCAGCCACGTTCACAGCCGTTATGGTTTCAGCCGTATAAACGCAGCCAGCGATGTGACCATCACCATTCTGGAAGGAGCTCCCAGCATTCTGCCTGTGCTGCCAGAAAGTGTGTCGAGCGCGGCCTTGCGTTTGCTCGAGCAGCGCCACATTACGGTAGTCAACAATTGCAGGGTGGTGGAAATTTCACCCAAGCAAGTGGAGGACGCCAGTGGCAACCGCTACAAGGCCGATTTGTGCGTGTGGGCCGCGGGCATTAAGGCACCTGCCTGGCTCGCCAATCTGGGTTTGCCCGTGAACCGCAACAATCAGCTGGAAGTGGAGGGCGATTTGCGGGTGAAGGGTCAGCAGCACATTTTTTCGTTGGGTGATTGTGCAGCCTGTGTGCAACCTGATGGCAGTATGGTTCCGCCCCGCGCACAGTCTGCGCACCAGCAGGCTGATTACATTTACAAAACCATCATGAACGCCGAACGCGGCAAGCCAGCGTCGAGCAAGCCTTATTTGTACAAGGACCATGGCTCTTTGGTGTCTCTGGGTTCTCGCAGCTCTGTGGGCAGTTTGATGGGCGGATTATTCAAAGCGAGCAGCATGTTTGTGGAAGGTTTTTTTGCACGCAGCATGTACGCGAGTTTGCACTTGATGCACCACTATGCCGTGCTGGGCGGCATGAAAACTTTTTTACTCGCCATGGCGCGTTTTCTGCTCAAACGCGCCACACCCTTGGTGAAGCTGCACTAAACCTGTTTCGGCGGGTTTGCGGGTCAGTAGGCGCGTAGATCGTCCACAGCAAGCCTGCCGAAATTCGGACTCAACAGGTACTGCACCAAGCGTTCACCGCTTGACTCTGGGCTGCTGAGAGAATTGCTGTTTTTTAACTGGATGAATCGTTGTTTGTTGGGGAAAAGCGATTCGTCGGTTTCCCGAATTTGTGTTTGCATGGCGGTGTCAATCACCCCGGGTGCCAGGCTGCAAATGGCAACATTCGGAAGTTGGTCTTCTTGCACAGCCCGTGCGTGCATGTCGAGCGCGGCCTTGGTGGCGCAATACACGCTCCAGCCCGGGTAAGCACTTTGAGCTGCGCCACTGGAGACATGCAGTATTCGAAGTTGTTGGTTGCCCTGAACTTCTCGGGCCAGCAGGGCGCTCAGGGCCAAAGGCACTGTAATATTGAGCTGAACACTGCGGGAAATGTCGCCATTGGCTTGGGCATTCAGTGGCCCAATCGGTGACACCAAGCCCGCGTTGTTAATCAAAAGCAATTGTGTTGCGCTTGCAATGAATTTCCGCAATTGAGTGCTGCTTTCAAGTTGTTCAAGCGCTGACGGTTGTGTCAAATCCAGGCTGATTTGCTGAAGATCTTCGTTGTATTGCTGTTGAAGTTCAGTGTTTTGTGATCGGGAAATGCCCAATACAGCATGTCCCCGTTTCAACAAGGCCCGAGCGATGCCCAGGCCCAGCCCTTTGCTATGCCCCGTCAAAATTGCCTTGATCATGATTTTTGATTCAGTTTCAAATACAAAATGGAGCTGGCGAGCAACAATGTGACTGCATTGGCCACCACAACAGGCCATTGCTGCACCAGTAGGCCGTAAACCAGCCACAACAGCACACCCAAACAAAAACACGCGTACATACCCAGTGAGATGCTTCGCGTGTCACGGGTTTTCCAGCAATACACCACTTGTGGAATAAAGGCGAAAGTGGTGAGCGCTGCGGCCACAAAGCCCAAGGCTTGGGCCCAATCAAGCTGCATCAGTCGGCCTGTATTTTCTGGGCTGTTTCTTTGTAAGCCGCAAGGCGCCCGCCGCCGATGGCAATTGCTTTGTTGATTGCCGCACGGGCTTCATTTTTGCGATCCAGTTTGATCAAGGTCTCGGCCAGGTTATTCCAGGCGTCGGCCATGTCCGGGTATACACCGACGGCCTTGCGGTAATGTTGCTCGGCCTCTACGTAACTTTTTGCGCCGTAGGCCAGGTTCCCCAAACCGAAATGAAACCAGGGCTCGGTCGGCCATGTTTTTGCACCTTGCTGGTAAGCCTGGCCAGCCTTTTCGGTGTTGGAGCGCTCAAGCGCAACCGCCGAATTCAAATAGCCTTGGGCATTGACATAGCTGGGAGGCTCGACCGTGGTTTTAATCACAGTGAAGCCCCAGTTTTGTGAGCGTTCCCAAAGCTTCAGAAAAGTGGCCACGGGAATCAACTCACGTTCCTTCGGGCCGGAGCGCAAGATCATGCTGTTGCTGCCAGGCTCGTAGCCCACCACCACGGCGTAGTGCCATTGCGGTGCAATCGGCAAGGAAAGATTCAGCAAAACCACCACGGGTGCGCCAGCATTGAGGGCCTCAAACAGGGCGGGTAGCTTGGGTTCTATTTGGTAACTGAGGTAGCCCAAGCGGCGTGGCGCAGCCAGCATTTCAAGTTGCAGGCTGCCTTGGCGGCCAGGCAGATAAACCAGTTCAGCCAGTTTGTTCGGATCGGTGTTTTCACCGGCATGGTTGAGCACCATGGCCAGGGTGGACGGACCACAATAAAACTCCTCTTGTGCAAAAAAAGGCACATTTTTGAGTTCAACCGGGGCTTGAGTCTGGACGGTGTTTTGAAGATCTTGTGGAACTGTTGGCAAAACTGAACAGGAAGCCAACAGCCCTACAAGTACTGCTGAGCCCGCCATGCGGGCCCAGGCGGTACTAGGAAAACGTAATTTCATCGAACGGAACGGGTAAACGGAAATACCTTGGTCAGGCCAAGAATGTCGGTTACCAACAAAATAATGAAGACAGTAAATAGTACACCAACAATACCGGCGCCTGCGGGCGCATTCTCAATGTGGGCGGCCAGCTTCTGTGCTTCTTCTTCGGTCATTGAATCCACACGGGCCTTGGCAACTTCAGGGCTGACGCCGTGAGCTTGCAGGGCCTTGGCAATGTCTTCACGGTCAAAGAATTGTTTGAGTTCGGAACGGTCTTGCTGATGCATGGCAACCGCTTCTTCGGTGCTCACGATTGCTGCGTGGGCTGGTGCCACAATAAAGCTGCTTGAAAAGCTCAACAAAACTGCCATTGCTGTTGCGCGCATAGTTTTAGTCATTTTATAACTCCATCATTCTTGTGTGTGGGAAAGACCATCATAGGGTTAAACAAGCTTTACTGCTCATTTATTCCGAGTCAACCAAACGAAGGCCGTTGCGTTTTAGTTGACATCACAGCAAGGAGGATTTGTGATGAAAACTCGATTGTTCAGGATTTTTTCGGCCAGCTTTGCTGTTTTGACTGGTCTTCTGATGGCACCCCTACAGGCTCAGGCCGTTAACATCTCCATCGGCGTTGGCGGGGAGGTGCTTCCTGGCGTATATGGCTCTGTCAATATCGACAACGGGCGCTACCCAACGCTGGTCTATGCAGAACCGCTGATCGTGACTCGCCCCTCGCGAATTCTTTCGCCAATTTACCTGCACGTGCCACCGGGGCATCTGAAAAAATGGGGTCGCTATTGCGGTCGTTATGATGCATGTTCACGGCCGGTGTATTTCGTGAAGTCTCGCGATTACTACGACTTCAGCCCACGTTACATTGAGCAGCGCTATATTTATCGTGACCGTGTGACCTATGTAAACCGTGGAGGTTATGACCGCCGCGACTACTATGATCGCAGGGACTACGATCGCCGCGACTATGATCGCCGTGATTACCGTGAGTATCGCCGTGACCACGATCACCGTGGACATGGAAAACACTGGAAACACGATGATCGGGGCCATGGACATGGCAAACATGGTCGAGGTCGAGACGACTAAGTTGTAAAAAATCAGTTTTAGTTTGAATTCACAAAGCCGGCTGGTTCAGCCGGCTTTTGTTTTTTTACCAAGACAGGGTAATCATTTGTAAGTAAAAATCTGACATAATGTAAGCCAATGAGTTATCGATCAATTGTTTGATTGAATTTGGGTTTGATATCGCGATAAGCTTTATCTAATTGAAATGTAAGTGAAATATTTTTCTTTTACCCAAATAAGAGGGTAAAATTCATCCTATTCATCCCTATTATTTTCAGTGTCGAATGGCAAAGTGATTAGGTAATGTTTTGATTAACACTTTTTGACTAACCCATTCGGCAAAGACGATCCCACCATGAAAATTCGGTCCAAATTACGTCAGCAAGGTGCGCTCATGATCGAGTTGGTGCTGACACTGCCCATATTGCTGGCTGTGATTTTCGCGATCGTTGAATACTCTGTGTTGTTGGGTGCGATGTTGATCATGAACAACACCACCAGCGAGGCGGCCCGCCAAGCCACGGTCTACCGCAGCGGTTTTGCTGTCAGCGATTATGAAGTCCTTGCACAAGACGCGCTGGAAGACATGTTGCCCAGCTATGTAGGTTCTTTCCGGGACAGCGTTGTGCCTTCCGTGAATTCTTTTGCTTGCGGCGATTCAACCTGCCTGCGGGTGCGTCTCGATTACCCCAATTACAGCAGCAACCCGCTGGTCGGGAATTCCTTCTTCATTCCTTTGCCCGAGAATTTGTCAGCAGAGTCCACAACACGTGTGGAGCCCAATGATGGTTAATCGACGTTCTCGGCGCTCGCAACGCGGTGCTTATTCCCTATTGACCGTGTTCGTACTCATCATGAGTGTTGGCGCACTTGGCGTGTTGGCTGTGGGCCACATGGCCTGGGAGAAAACCCGCTTGCAAGGGGTCGCCGATCTGGTTGCCCTGACCGCTGCCCGCCAAATGGCCAACGGACCTGAATTCGCCGAGGCGCAGGCCATCGCACAGGCCAATGGTCTGAGCGAAGACGATGATTTGACCATCGAGTGCATCATCGATAATGCACCTACCAATGATTGCGACAACTCCATTACCAGCCGGGTCACGATTGTTCGTCCGGTCAATGGTTTGCTGGCTTTCTTGCCAAACCGTGATGTGTCGGTACTGGCCGAAGCAACCGTGGCACCCACAGTGGTGGGGTCGGTGTCCAGCGGCCTGGTCAGTGTGGACACCAACCAGTCTGCCTTGTTGAATGGCCTGTTGACCGCTTTGGGTGGTGGTGCGATCAATTTGACGGTGGCCCAGTGGGGCGGTTTGCTCGGCAGTGACATCCGTGTGGATTTATTGGCCTTGGCTACAGAATTGGGTGTGGCCAATGTCAATGACTTGTTGTCGTTGAACGTGTCGGCATTGGGCTTGCTGCAAGACGCCTTGTTGGTAGGCAATGCCGATGCAGCCGACAAAATGGAAGTTGAAGGTATTCTGAGTGCCTTGAGTGGACCATTGAATAACGTCAATGTGACCGTTGGGGATTTGTTGGCGCTCGATTTGTCTGGCCGAACCAACACCACCCTGGATGTCAATCTGGGTCAGCTTGCGCAGGTCACTGTGTTGAACGCGGTGGAAGGAGTGGGTTATGTATTGCCTATTTCATCGGGTTTGCTGAATCTGGATGTCGGCGTGAATATTCTGGAAGCGCCACAGGTGTTTGTGGGCCGAAAAATGCCCTACAAAGACCCCATCGCCACGGGTCGAACAGCGCAGGTTGCACTGGATGTGCGAGTGCGCCAGCCTTTGAATCTTAATCTGGCACTTGTTAATTTAAGTGCGCTCGATCTTGGGCTTCAACTGCGGGTAGCAGGTGGATTGGCCGAGGTAAATGAGTTGACCTGTCGTTACCCCCGTTCAACCAACAACATGGTAATGACCGTGGTACCTGCTGTAGCAGAAGTGTGCATTTCGGACAGCGCGGGCAATTTGAACACCACTGTGGGGTCACTCGAGTGCGGAGCACCTGCCGATATCCTGAATGTGAATTTTCTGGGCTTGGTGAATGCCGGCGTTACTTTGGCAGCCGAGACCAGTTTGCGCTCCGACCCTGTTCAACACAGCTTCGATGGCATGGCGCCTTTCAGCGAAACCATTGAACTGAGTGTGGGGGAAACGCTGGGCAATTTGCTGCAAAACACGGAATTGGACCTTGGTATTGAACTGCCACTGGTTGGCCCGTTGATTAACGGCGTTGTGAACGGTTTGGTAAACCTGTTGCTCAATGCACTTGAACCCGTGTTAAGTCCCATTCTGGGACTGGTAGGCAATATCCTTGATGGTTTGTTGCAGGTGTTGGGCGTGGATCTGAACACGGTGACAGTCAATGTGGATTCCATGGACTGTCAAAGTGTGGTGTTGACGCGTTGAAATCAATGTCAGTCCACAGGAACGGCTTCGTTTTTTTGCAGGCCGTACACAGCCGCCAAGGCTGTACCAGCCAACACCACCAAGCCACCAATCAAGGTGTGCCAACCCACTGTTTCACCTAGAAACAGGTTTCCCCACAGCACGCCGAATACCGGGGTTAAAAAAGTGACGGTAAGTGCTGAGGTGGGGCCAATGTCCATGACCAGCCTGAAATACAGCAGGTAAGCAACACCACTGCACAACACACCCACACCCAGAATGGCCAGCCAGCTGCTCATTGCGGGCATTTGCTCAGGCAGGTTGAACGGCACAAATGGCATCAAAATAAATGAACCCATCAACAGGCAGCCAAATGCATTGGTGAGCGGGTCAATGTCACTGCCCAGGTATTTAGCCATGTTGGTGGCAATCCCATAGCAAGCCGCAGCGGCCAGTGCCGCAGCAACCCCCAGTCCAGTCCCTTCCGTGTTGAGGGTCGCTGCATCAAAACCCACGATTATGGCAACACCCAGTAAACCCAACACAAGCCCGAGCAAGGCCATGGGCGAGGGTACTGCGCGAGTCCAAACCAGGGCGACCAGTGCAGCCCAAATTGGAGCCGTGGCATTGATGATCACCAGCACCGACGCGGTGACCGTGAACGAGGCGTAGGCCACCAAAGTGAAAGGCAAGGCAGAGGCAAATACGGCAATCACCGCAATTAACTTCCAGCGCTTTCCAACCTGGGTTTGCTTGCGGGTGAGTGCAAAAAGTCCGCCCAGAAACAGTGCGCCGAACACCACCCGAAGCGCTGCCATCAAAGTAGGTGCCATGTCGGCGGCTGCAATTTTGTAAAACACAAACGACGAGCCCCAGATCATGGACAGCAACAACAATCGCAGTGCACTGGCTTGACTCATGGTTTTCAGCAGGTGGTGAGTGAATGCGCAAGTATGCTTAAATTAGCGATCCCTTTGCAGGGATTCGAGAATAATTCTCAAATATTTTGAACATTTTCGAGCAACGGCGCTCAAAGTGGGCTGTGCAAAGAGGCAGCAGTTAAAGGACTAACAATGTGGTTGGTGAAGTACGCATTGCGAAGACCCTACTCAATGGGCGCGTTGGCAATTCTCGTGTTCATTCTGGGCTTGTCATCCTTACGGCAATTGCCGGTTGATATTCTTCCTGAAGTAAAAACTCCGGTGGTGAATGTGGTGTGGACCTATCAGGGTCTGAATGCCCGTGAAATGGCCACCAAGATTACCTCGTTCTCTGAGCTCGCCTTGTTGAACAACGTGGACAACGTGAAGGAAATTTCCTCCGAAACGTTTAATGGTGTGGGCCTGGTTCGGATCGTGTTTCAGGACAATGTGGAAATTGATGTGGCCTTGTCCCAGGTCGGTGCAATTTCGCAAACCATTTTGCGTCGCATGCCTGCGGGGACCAGTCCTCCCATCGTGGTGCGCAATTCATTGTCCAGTCGCCCAATTCTCAGCATGGTGGTGTCTTCTGACACGCTCAGCCAAAGCCAATTGGCCGATTACGCACGAATTCAATTGCGCGGGCAGGTGCAAAGCATTGGCGGCATGCGCCTGACTTTGCCCTATGGCGGTGCCACTCGACAAATCATGATTGATTTGAAACCCGATGCGCTCCCGGCATTTGGACTCTCTGCAGCCGATGTTGCCGAGGCTGTGAACCAGCAAAACCTCACCCTGCCTTCAGGCAATGTGCGTGAGGGTACGCGCGACATGCAAATTTCCGTTGATGCAAGTCCGGAAAGCGCTGAGGTGTTTGCCAACCTGCCCATCAGTGCCAGGGATGGCAGAATCATCAAGCTTCGTGATGTGGCCGATGTGCGCGATGGTGGTGCCATTCAAACCAACCTGACCCGTGTGGACGGCAGCAGCGCCGTGTTGGTGTCGATGATCAAAATTGGCGATGCCTCCACCACCGACATCATCAAGAAAGTGAAAGAGCGACTGCCAGAAATTCAAGCTGCGGCGCCCGCGGGTGCAAAAATTACTCCGATTTTTGATCAGTCCGTGTTTGTACAAAGTGCGGTAGACATCATCGCCAAGGAAATTCTGATTGTGGGTTTCCTCGTGGGCCTGGTGGTGTTCATTTTCCTGGGGTCGATTAAATCCAGTCTTATTGTTCTGGTATCGATTCCACTTTCACTGTTGGTCGCGGTGATTGCAGTCAAACTGACAGGGCATACCCTTAACCTGATGAGCCTGGCCGGTCTTGCCCTTGCGGTGGGTATTCTGGTGGACAACGCCATGGTTGAAATTGAAAACATCAACCGCAACATCGGTTTGGGGCTGAGTGCACCGCAGGCCGCCTTGGCGGGGGCCAAACAAGTGGCGTTCCCTGAATTCGTGTCCACCCTGTCCACCTGCATTGTGTTCACGCCCATTTTCTTGCTGGAGGGCATTGCGGGTTATGTGTTCCAGCCATTGGCCATCACAGTGATTGCTGCGTTGGCGGCGTCGTACTTCTTTTCGAGAACTGTGGTGCCTACCCTTGCTGCACTAAATCTCGGCAAGAATGACAAACACTACAAGGGTTTTCACACGCTTGAAGCCTCCATTGACCGTTTGGGTGACGGCATTGCCAACCGACTGCCTGCCCTGCGCGCCAAGTGGCCCGTGGTGGCGTTGGTGGTGGTGTTGATTGTGGCCAGCGCAGGCACTTTGCTGGCCATCAGCCCGCAACAGTATTTCCCGCGCACCGATGCAGGCTTGTTGAAGCTGTACGTGCGCGGCCCGGCAGGCACGCGTGTGGAGGAAACCGCCAACAAGTTTGCACAGGTGCAAACCACCATTCGTGAGTTGATTCCTGCGGATGAAGTCAAGCAGATTGTGGAATTGATTGGGCAGCCCGACCCCGTGAACATGTCGTGGGTCGACACCATGACGATTGGCGGTTTCGATGGTGAAATGCTGATCGAGTTAAATCCCAGGAAGGCGAGTACTTTTGAGTATCAAACCCTGCTGCGCGAGGAGCTGACTCAACGTTACCCTGATTTCAAGTTTCTGTTTTTACCCGCCGACATCACCAATCAAACACTCTCCGGCCTTACCCCAACGTCGACTGAAATCCGGGTGATTGGCCGTGATGTGCCTGGCAATATGGGTATTGCCCAAGAGTTGCTCAAGAAACTGGATGGCTCCAGTGACATCAGCGATTTGATGTTGCGGCAGGTGGGCAATTTGCCAGAGTACATGGTGTCGATTGACCGCGACCGTGCCCTTGCCTTGGGGGTAACTTCGGCGGATGCTCTTCAAACTTTGTTGGGTGTACTGGGCACAGGTGGCACCGTGGCACCCAGTTATTGGTCGGATCCGCGCGCGGGTATTTCTTATGTGGTGCAGGTGCAGGCTCCGTTGCAAACCATTGGCTCAGCAGAAGATTTGTTGCGTTTGCCTATTACAACGCCGAGCGGAGAAAGCATTCAACTGGGTGCAATCGCTACGATCACTCCGCGCACTGTACCGGCTACCGTGGTGCGTTCCACCCTGCAACCGGTGGTCAGCGTACTGGCGAATGCGCCGGGCGACAATTTAAAGGTGCTTGCAGCGCAATCTCAAGAGGCGGTGGCAGATTTGCAGTCGCGTTTGAAGCCTGGCAACAAAATTGAGATCAATGGGCAGGCCACCGCGATGACCGAAGCCTTCAGGGAACTGGCGATTGGTTTGCTGGGTGCCTTGGCCTTGATTGTGCTGGTGATGGTGTTCAACTTTCAATCGTGGGTTTTGCCTTTTGTGGCCTTGAGCAGTTTGCCGGTGGCGCTCTCGGGTGCGGTGGCTGCCTTGTATGTCACCGGAACACCGATCAGTGTTCCTGCGCTTATGGGTTTGATCATGACCATGGGCATCACCACGGCCAACAGCGTGTTGCTGACGTCTTTTGCCCGAGACGCGTGGGTTCAGGGCATGGGTGCCTGGGAGGCTGCGTTGCAAACTGTGCGTCAGCGAATTCGCCCAATTCTGATGACCGCGTTGACCATGATCGTGGGTTTGATCCCGATGGCCACAGCGTTGGGGCAGGGCGCTGAACAAAACGCGCCATTGGCCCGCGCCGTGATTGGCGGATTGATGACAGGCTCGGTGGCCACCTTGATTTTGGTGCCTTTGATTTTCACATTTGCGATGAAAAACGCAGTACCCGGCAAACCGCTGGTTGAGGAGTAAACCGTGAATACACCACTTGTGAGCAAGAAGTTTCTATTCGGATCTGCTGTGGCCGTGCTGATTGCTGGCGGTGCAGGTTTCGCCTATTGGGGGCAGGATGCCAAAGCCAATTTAAAACCGGCCCAAAATCAGGCAAACCTGCCCGTGGTAAATGTGGTGCAACCTGCGTTGTCGCAGGCCAGCAGTGAAATTCAATTCGCAGCGAGGCTGGCACCTTCGCGCGAGGCCAGCCTGTTTGCCCGCAGTTCAGGGTTTGTCGAAGCACGGTATGCTGACATTGGTACACGAGTCAAAGCAGGCGAGGTACTTGCACGTATTTCTGCACCCGAATTGGAAGCATCACTGAATTCTGCGCGGGCTGCATTGAAACAACGCGAAGCAGAATTGCTGGTAGCCACGCGCAATCGGGAACGCGTAGAGCCATTGGGCACTGCAGGTGCGGTGTCGGCCCAGCAAGTCGATGAGTTGATGGGCATTGAAGAAGTGGCCAAGGCCAATTTGAGTGCTGCAAAAGCAGAGGTGGCCCGCCTGCAAAGTGAAGTGGCTTACCTCACTTTGAAGGCGCCCTTTGATGGCGTAATTACTGAACGCAATATTGACCGGGGCGACCGTGTCAGCCCGAATGACACCCGAATGCTTTACCGAATCATCAACAGTGATGTGATTCGTGTGCAGGTCGATGTGCCGCAACCCCAGTTGTTTCGCATTGAGCAGGCCAGCAAAGCCAGCCTGAGTATTGCCGAGCGCCCGGGACAAATGGTTGCCGTCAATTTCAAGCGTTCGTCCCAGGAATTGCGCGCGGATACTGGCACAGTACGAATTGAGTATGAGTTTGACAACCGTGAACTGGCCTTGCCTGCAGGGTTGAATGCCAACTTGAAAATTGAATCAAACGGCAAAGGCAACAGCGTCACCGTGCCTGCCAACACCATTGTGTATCGGGATGGTGGTGCTACTTTGGTGGTGTTGAATGCCGACAATCAGGTTGAGTTCAGAAAAATTACCTTGGGTAAAAATTTCCCGACCACGGTAGAGGTAGTTCAGGGCGTGAATATTGAGGACCGCGTGGTGGTGAACCCCAACGCTTTATTGAAGCCAGGCCAGCAGGTGGAAGTGGCGAAGCCTGCAGCAAGCTGAAAGCCTCGGCCCAGTCCATTCGCTAGTGCGCTTCGTCCTCCATGCGCTTGCGAAATTCAATGGTGTCGCCATCGGCCAGCAGTTGTGTAATTTTCAATGGTGCACCGGCAGCATCCAGAGTCAGCAAACCGATTCCACTGCCGTTGACCAAGCGCTCACCACGACTGCCATGGTCGGGTTTGCGCGGCACAATGCGCATTTTTCGGCGTTTGGTGAACCAGTTCAAAGGTGACCAAGGTGCGTACAGCCATCGATTCAAGCGATCGAGAATGTCGAGCAGTTTGCGCGGAAATTCATTTCTGAAACCGCTGCTGGTAATTTGCCAGATATTGGGGCTGTTTTTCTTGCTGCGAAGTTCCACTTCATAAGCGAATGAATAGTGCACATCGCCAGAAAGAATCACAAAATTTTGGGGTGTTTTACCGTGCCGGAACAAATTCAGTAGCGTATTCGCGGCGCCTCGGTGAGCCATCCAGTTTTCCGCATCGACCATCAAGGGTTTGCCAAACCAGGTAAACACTTTTTGGATGGTTTCAATCAATTTGACACCGAACATTGGGGCAGGTGAGACCAGCAACACAGCATCATGGCCAAGCAGCCTTTGCTGCAACTCTGACAATGACTCCCAATCCATCAGCCCCGAGGGGTGAGCCGGGTTGAATTCCGACCGCCAGCGGTTGGTTCGCGTGTCAATCACCATCAAAGCAGGTTTGGTGTCCCACTTGTATTGCCAGCCGCGAAAGGCAATCAACTCGGAAATCAGATCTTCATGCGCTTCCTCGCCGGGCAATTGCAGCGCCTCATCGCAGCGCTTCATCATGTCATCGGAAAAGTTTTCTGGCGCATTGCCCCAGGCCTGGCACACCAGGTAAGCCACCAGCGCATTGCCGATGATGCGACGGGAGAATGGCTCACCGTAAGCAGTTTCTTCCCACTCGGCACTCAGGTTCCAGTCGTCGGTGATGTCATGGTCGTCGAACATCATGGCCACTGGTATGTGGGCCATCAAGCGGTGCACACAGTCCAGTTCCGCGACAAATTCTTCCATCGCTTCCAGTTGTGCTTCATAGCGTTCTGCAAATTCAGTGGGCACTTCTGGTGGGATGGTCATGTCGGTGTAGCGCCAGGGAATGGGAGACCACACCAACAAATACATGGCCATGACTTCGGACAGGGAGATCAAATGGTTTCGGGCACTGTCAGTGGTGAACACGGGTTTTTTCACACCCGTGAACAGCACGGTGCGAATGTCTTTGTTGGCTTTGGTTTTTGGCAACAGTTGATCGCGCGTGTAATAGTGCGGCTGGTCGCGGTGCAGGGTATGGCTGCTGTGCAGTTGGGTGCCCGGCAAAGGCTCGGCTGGCGAATTCAATTCATCCAATAAGCGGTGTATGGCCACCAGCATGGGGCCCGCTACGTCGTCGGTGTAAATTTGATCGCCACCCATCATCAGCAGTGCTGGCCATTCAGTGGGTGTGGCGGCCAGTTCCAGCAAGTGTTGGTCTGCCCGAACCAGCCCATCGCCGGCTGAGCTACCCTCTTTGCGGGCGTAATGCGGCTTGCGGCAAGAACCGTGTAATACGCTGCGAACCTGGCTTTGAATGACAAACCCCAGCGTACTTCTGCCCGGGTAAAGCAAGTGTGGTGCTTCCTGGGTCAGGTTGATCCATTCGCCATCTGCCCCATGTTTGTAGCTGAGTTCATAACCCACCCAGGTGTCGGCCGGCAGAGGCATGTTCAAAGGCAGGTCAATCAGGTGGATGTAATAGTGCTCGGCCACTTTCAATGCACGGCAATGCCCACGAATTTCATGCACCTGCGAGTCATGTTTGTCCGGAAACAGGGCAAGCCGCCATTGCACGGGCTGCGATGTTGCCAACCACAAAGTGATTCGCTCGCTTTGCATGCGACGCAACACGGGGCCAGCCAGAAGGGTGTTGATGCTCATACTGCGATTGGGGTGAGGTGTGAGAACAATGCACAAACCCTATCAACGTTTAGCTAGTAATTTGGTGGACAGCCCACACATGGGTTACCCCTTGCAAGCCTCCAAGGCGGCAGTTTTGCTGCCTGCTTTTTGAATGCAGGTTTTCAGGCTGTCCAGATTGGGCAGGGTTTTGCAGTGGGGCACATCGACCAGCGGCTGTGTGCTGTTAAAGCCGCAAGCGTAATACGACGTCACCGGATTCACCGGTTTGTTGATCACCTTGTTGCACACCGGTTTCAGGTTGTTGTTGACCCAGTTGTCGTAAGTAGCTGACTCTTTCTCAAACTCAGCTTTGTCTGCATTCAACTGGTCAGCCTGAAGGTTAAAGGTGTTCACCGCTTCATTGAAATTCGCAACTGCCTTTTGATCGGGCTTGCCCGCATCCAGTTTGGCTTTCTGGTTTTGCAAGGCAACGCGCCGCTCGCTTAAGAGTTTCTCGCTGCCACGCAGGTCGCTGGCCCGTTGCTCCAGTGTGTTGAACCGCTTCAGGCCCTGCTGTTCGAGTTGTAAACAGGCCCGCAAGTCGCTTTCATTTGCCTGTTCCGGGGCTGGAGTTTGAGCTTGCAAGGCGGGGCAGGCCAAGAGCATCAGTAATGTGCCGATTTTGGCTTTGGACATAGGCATGTTGACCATCCATGTGAACCGCAAGGCCCTGATCGTAGCAGATCAATCAACAAATTAAATCGCTGTATCAATTGATTAAATAAGTAAGAATAATTATCATTACTGTTCATTAAAAAAATATGAGCGTTTCAGCAATGAATAAGGTCGGCAGTCTCAACTACTGGGTTGTGAATCGGGTGTTGTCAGCGCTACTGGGCGGCTATGCATTCACGTGGGGTTTTTCATCCTTGGGCATCGCCGGCCTTGCCGCGCTCGGTGTTGATTTTCATGAGGCCGAAACCGGTATTTTGATGCTTGCATTTCTGGTGTTTCTGGGCGTTTTTCTGTGGGCTTTTGCCAGCAGCAGTGTGGCCCGTGTGTGGGCTGTGTTGGCAGGGGGTGGGGTGTTGATGACCCTGTCGGCCTGGTGGATTCAGCAAAGCATGTTGTCTTGAAGGGGAAGTTTGGTGTTCAGTAATTTTCGATTGTCCATGACCTGGGTTCACACCTGGTTCGGTTTGGTGTTGGGCTTTGTGTTAATGGTCTGTTTTTTCTTTGGATCGTTGTCGGTGTTTGACCGGGAGATTGATCGCTGGGCCATTCCTGAAACCCGGTTCGATGCGCAGCCCATGCCGTCCTTCGACAAAGTGCTTCTGCCTGCTTTGCAACAGCTGGAGCCCGATGAGGTGGACTACGCCACCAACATGCCCAGGCTGCACGACCCAGCCAAAGGCGAGATGACACCTCGCACTGAACTGCCTGTCGATGAATACTGGGCTTATGTGACCCACCGCGACCCTGTGTTGGCGGCCGGTGTGGGTTATGGTGTGCCATTGGCGAAGAACCCGGAAGACCACAACCACATTCACAAGAACGTGACGCTGGACCCCCGAACTGGCGAAGTGTTGCCAGACGACAAGTTGAAAATTGGCAGTCACTGGTTTTATCCCATGCACTACAGTTTGCAGCTGAAGTGGAAAAACCTGGGCATCTGGATTGTTGGCCTTGCCGCATTGATGATGCTTGCGGCCTTGGTGACGGGTGTCATCATGCACCGAAAGGTGTTCCGCGAGTTTTTCACCTTCCGCCCCTGGAAGCGAACACAACGTGCCAGCCTGGATTTGCACAACCTGACTGGTGTGGTGGCTTTGCCATTCCATTTCTTTTTTTGCATTCACGGGTTTGGTTATTTTTGCCAGTTTTTATTTTTTGCCGGTGACCAGCACTCTGCTTGACCCCCTGCACAAGCAACATGAAATTCACGAGGCGGCCGCCACCGGTTTGCCGCATGAGGCAGCGGGTGTGCCAGGCACCATGAGCAGTGTGGATGCCATGGTGGAAGAGGCCAAACGCCGTTGGGCAGCTCGCGACATGGCGGGTGAAGTTGGTTTTCTGGTGATGCACCACGTAGGCGATGCCAACAGTTATGTGAGCATTTACCGCGCTGGCAGTGACCGCGTGGCCTTGGTGGGCGAGGGCATTCATTTTAAAACCAGCACGGGTGAAGTGCTCAGCGAAGACCCGCCACGCACGCCGGTATCTGAGGTGAATGAGTTCCTGACGGGCTTGCATTTGCAGCACTTTGAGCACTGGTTCTTGCGTTGGCTGTATGTCTTGGGTGGCTTGCTCGGTGCCGTGTGTATTGCGACTGGTTTTATTTTCTTCGTTGAAAAACGAAAATCCCAACATGCAAAAAGCGGCAGCAATGGTAGCCGTGTGGTCGATTCATTGGCCGTTACTACAGTGACCGGCATGGTGATGGCCGCAGTCGGTATGCTGGTCATCAATCGAATTTTGCCAGCGGACCTGTTGGGCAAGGCCGATTGGGAAAAAGCTGCATTCTGGACTGTGTGGGGCCTTAGCTTTGTTCATGCTTACGTTCGCAGTGCGCCTGTTGCACATGGTTTGTTCAACCCGGCCTGGCGTGAGCAATGCTGGGGAGTAGTAGCACTCAGTATTTCAGCGGTTCTGTTGAACTGGGCCACCACTGGCGACCATTTGATCAAAACAGTGTTCACTGACACGTATTGGCCTGTCGCAGGCGTTGATTTGAGCCTGATGGCGTGTGCCGTGATGAGCGGCTGGGCGGCATTGAAACTTGCACGCCGAGAGCGTGGTGCGGATGTGCCGGTTGGTAAAACTGAAAAACAATCTGGATCTGACACGGGTGAGGTGGCCCATGCCTGAGGCATTTTATTTAACTGCCGCCGCTTTGCTCAGCCTGGTGGGCATGGCGTGGTTGGCCTTGTCCATGGATGTGCATTGGGCACAGGTGAAGCAGATTCCCTTGGCCGATAGCCAACCACCTCGAACGGTGTTGAAACTGTTGGGTTATCTTGCCCTTGTTGTGTCACTGGTGGTGTGCCTTGTTGCAGATCGACCTTCGATTGCGGCACTGGTGTGGATCATGTTGATGGTTGGGTCTGCTGTGGCGGTGGCGTTTATACTCGCACATCGACCCCGACTGCTGAAGGCGTTTTGTTTTTGATCCTTAACACTCAGTCCATTTTCTCAACAGATTGTTGTACAAACCTGTAAGCCGAACCAGCTCCGGGTGACCCTCGCCATATTGCGTTCGCAATTTGATGAGGGATTCATCCATTTGAAACAGCAGGCGCCTGCATTCCAGATCTTTCACCATGCTTTGCATGAACATGTAGCAGGCCAATCGCTCACCCCGGGTCACAGGGTTCACTTGGTGCATGGAGCCCGACGGGTAAACCACCAGGCTGCCCGCGGGCAATTTAACGTTTTGCATGCCATAGGTGTCTTCAATGACCAGCTCACCACCCTCGTAATCCTCGGGATTGGATAAAAACAGCGTGGCAGAAATGTCGGTGCGCAACGCGCTGCCGTCGGGTAGATAACGCACAGTGCTGTCGGTGTGCAAGCCATAGTGATTCGTTTCACCGGCGTAGCGATTGAAGTTGGGTGGCAGTATTTTGTAGGGCAGGGCAGCCGAAATTAATCGGCTGCTTCTGTTTAACGCGCGCATCACCAGCACACGCAGGTCTCTCAACACTTCGCTCCCTTCCGGAATTTGAAGATTGTTTTTGGCAAGGCGGGCCTGTGTGCCCGCACTTTGACCGGTCGCCCAGTCAGCTTGCTTGAGCATCTTGTGGATGCTCGCAAGCTCCTCGGTACTGAGAATATTGTCGATGGTGACCAGCATGTGTGTGTCGTTTAATTAAAAGTCGTATCTTAAAGTGGCGATCAACTGACGACCTTCTCCGGGAATGCCTTGTCCGCCGCCTTCAGCCAGTTGAGAGATGTATCGTTCGTCGAACACATTGTACAAGTTCACACGAACCTGAACGTCTTTGGTGAATTTGTAGGTGGTGTACAAGTCAACCACGGTGTAGCTTGGAATGCTCACCTTCACGTTACCGGTGGTGTTGGGTTGAACACCACTGGTTTGTTCATCCACATACTGCAAGCCACCGCCCAAAGTGAATTTGGGTGTGATGTCGTAGGTAGTGAAAACATTGAATGAGTGCTTCGGTGTGCCGCCCAATTCTTGCCCGACAGAGAAGGGTGAGGTGGGTGCACTGGTCACTTCAGATTCAAGGAAGGTGTAGCCTGAGTAAAGTTTCCATGCCTTGGTCACTTGACCTGCAACGAGTACTTCGAAACCATCAATGTAATATTCCACGTTCGGCGTGGTGACTCCGCCCGCCGCTGGCGCGGGCAGACGACCTTCATCAGTCTCAGTCCGGAATACAGCAGCGTTGATATCCAGCCCCGCACCAATGGTCATTTTGCTGCCCAGTTCGTACGCCTGAATCTTCTCGGTAGGAGTATCGAATGTGTTGCCAGCCACCCGATCATTCATACTTCCGCCGGCCAGTTGAATTTGGTTGCGGTCGAAGTTACCGGAAATGTTGAAGGCTGTGCCGTAAGAGGCATACAAGGCGTGGTTGGGTGTTAGCTTGTGCACCAGGCCCAAACTATAGCTCGTCTCCGTGTCTTCGCGCATGAAGCTGCGGTTTTCGGCTTGTTGTGGTGTGAGGCCTGCGGCAGTGGAATTTTGGCGATCTTCTTCATTCGCAAAGGCCTTTACCTTGTCGTAACGAATGCCTGCGTTCAGCTCCCATTTTTCGTTGAACTTCATGGTGTCAAGCAGGTACAGGCCCATTTCTTCGGTTTCGAACCGATGAATGCCACCGTAGGCCAGTGTGCCTGTGAACTCGCGTTCGGCGGGGTTAAACAGGCTGGTGACAGGGCCGTTGGTGTCCAGGCGTCGTCGGTTTTCATATTCATAAAAACCAAAGTCGAAACCTGCCACCATGTCGTGTTGGATACTGCCGGTATTCAAGCTGAACAAAAGGTCTGTCTGATTCCTGAAGCTGGTGTCGACCTGATCACGAGGCTTCAAATTACCCACAGCAAAGCCTGATGCAGGGTTGTTGTTGCCAGCGCCCGTTCCGTTGTCCACAAATCTTGGGGACGATGTAATCGAGTCGTTGCCGACTTGTGCAAAGCGTGTTTGGTTGCGAATCACTTGTCCGCTGGCCAGTGCATGTTGAACTGCCAGGCCAATCTGGTTCACTTCAATGTCTTTGTAGTCATTGGTGTGGCCGTAGAAGTTGTCAAAGTTGATGCCATCCGGCAGGCGACCTGTGCCGCCATTTCGGCGGTCAAAAGGCAAACCTGCATCGGGAATGTCATTGGTTTTGATGTGTAGTACATCGGCTGTAATCGATGTGGGTTTGTTCAAGCCCCATGTGTAGGCGGCATAAACACCGTAGCGGTCTTCTTCTGCCGTGTTTCGGCCGGGCAAGTCTGCACTGTGTTTCATCAAGTTGATGCGCAAAGCTTCGTCATCGTCCAACACACGATTCATGTCCAGTGTGGTTCGGAAATAGCTGTCGGTCCCCACGCTGACTTCTGCGCGATTGAAATCAACACCCAAAGGTTGTTTGGTCACAAAGTTGATGGTGCCGCCCGCAGAGCCGCGACCCGAGAACGCAGAGTTCGGACCTTTGACCACTTCCAGCTGTTCGATGAAAAACGGATCGCGGAAGTAGTTGCCAATGTCGCGCATGCCGTTGACATTGATGTCATCACGGGCATTGAAACCGCGAATTTTAAGTTGATCACCACCCGGTGGGTTGCCTTCACCAGCCTGAAGGCTGATGCCCGGTATGTTACGCAGCGCCTCGTTGAGCGAAGTGACGTTTTGTTCTTCAAGCAGATCTTGCGGCAATACGGTGATGATGCGTGGAGTTTCTTGTAATGGGCGCGTGTACTTGATGCTGTCCATTTGTTCGCCTCGGAAGTCGATGACATCCACATCAGGCAAAGTTTGGGGGTTTTCTTGGGCATGTGCGTTGGCGAGGCTGCTTAAAGCCAGCGCCACGGCAAGTGCGATGGGTTTGGGAGAGTGCTGCATAGTCGTCTCAAAAAATAATATGAAGACGAATGATAATCGATATCATTAATGTCATGAAATATTTTTTGTAACACTGTCTTTTTTGTCGCAAAGTCGGGCTGTTGAAAACAAAAAACCCCGGTGGGTTACACCGGGGTTTTTGTTAGGTTTGGCCTTGAGCCGTTTTACTGTCTGATCAAGTGATCAAACGCGGCTAGCGACGCATTCGCACCTTCGCCCATGGCGATGATGATCTGCTTGTAAGGTGCTGTTGTGCAGTCGCCTGCGGCAAACACGCCTTCCATGCTGGTGTGGCCCTTGTGGTCCACTACGATTTCACCATGCTTGCTCAATTCAAGTGTGCCTTTCAGCCAGTCGGTGTTGGGCAGCAAACCGATTTGAACAAAAATGCCTTCCAGTTCAACCTGTTTCACTTCGTCCGTTGCTCGGTCTTTGTAGGTCAGGCCGTAGACCTTGGTGCCATCACCGTTTACCTCAGTGGTCAGCGCATTCAAGATCACTTTCACATTCGGCAGGCTGTACAGTTTTTTCTGCAATACCGCGTCGGCTTTCAGCTTGGTGTCGAATTCAAACAGGGTGACTTCTTTCACAATGCCGGCCAGGTCAATGGCAGCTTCTACACCGCTGTTGCCGCCGCCAATTACTGCAACACGCTTGCCTTTGTACAGCGGGCCATCGCAGTGCGGGCAGTAGGCCACACCTTTGTTTCGGTACTCGGCTTCGCCTGGCACATTCATTTCGCGCCAGCGTGCGCCGGTGCTCAAAATGATGCTTTTGCTGGTCAGCTTGGCACCGTTTTCCAGTTCAACTTCAACCTTGCCGTCGCTCAGTTTCTGCAGGCCTTTGGCGCGTTGCAGGTTCATCACGTCGATGTCGTATTCCTTCACGTGTTGTTCCAGTGCAGCCACCAGCTTGGGGCCTTCTGTTTCTTTCACGGAAATGAAGTTTTCAATGCCCAGTGTGTCCAGAACCTGGCCACCGAAGCGCTCGGTGACGATGCCGGTTCTCACGCCTTTACGCGCAGCATAAATCGCAGCGGCTGCGCCGGCGGGGCCACCGCCCACAATCAGCACATCAAACTCGCCTTTGGCATTCAGTTTGGCTGCGTCCTTTTCAGCAGCGCCAGTGTCCAGCTTGGCGACAATTTCTTCCAGTGTCATTCGGCCGGAGCCAAAGCTTTCGTTGCTATCCCCTGTGTGCCTTGAAACACGGTGGGGACTGCCATGACCTTGCGCTGTTCAACAAGTGGCTGGAACATGCCGCCATCGATCATGGTGTGGCTAAATGCCGGGTTCAATGCTGCAATGGTGTTGAAGGCTTGTACAACGTCAGGACAGTTGTGGCAGCTCAATGAAATCACGGTTTCAAAGTGACCACCATGGGCGGGTGCCTGCAAGCCTTTGATTTGTTCGATCACATCTGCTTCCACTTTGGGTGGGTGGCCGCCTACATGAAGCAGGCCGAGCAGCAGCGAGGTGAATTCATGTCCCATGGGCAAACCGGCAAAACGCACGCGGCCTTCCTCACCTTGCTTGGCAATTGAGAATGAGGGGCGCAGGTTGTAGTTGCCGTCCAGGCGCACAGACACTTTGTCTGAGCACTCCGCGATTTCTTGCACCAGCTGTTCCATATCGCGTGCCTTTTCGCTGTTGTCCAGCGAGGCCACCAATTCAATGGGGTGGCGCAGCATTTGCAGATAGGTCTTCAGTTGTTGTTTGATGTTTGCGTCGAGCATGGGGTACTCCGGGGATGTTCGTCAGATGTGTGTGAACAAGGGGCCGCTCCCTTGTGGGGAGCGGTTTACTGCTAAAAATTCAAAGGTAATTTGAATTTAGATTTTGCCAACCAGGTCCAGTGAAGGAGTCAAAGCGGCATCGCCTTCCTTCCACTTGGCAGGGCAAGCCTGGCCAGGATTCTTGGCGATGTACTGTGCGGCTTGAATCTTGCGCTTCAGTTCAGATGCGTCACGGCCAATTCCAAGGTCGTGCACTTCCATCACTTTGATCACGCCCTGTGGGTCGAGTACAAAAGTACCGCGCAGTGCCAAACCTTCTTCTTCAATCATCACGCCGAAGTTGCGTGTGATTTGACCGGTGGGGTCGCCAATCATTGGGAAGCGGATTTTGCCGATGGTTTCGGTGGCGTCGGCCCAAGCTTTGTGTGTGAAGTGGGTGTCGGTTGATACAGAGAACACTTCAACGCCCATGGCCTTCAGTTCTTCGTACTGGTCAGCCAGGTCGCCCAATTCGGTGGGGCATACGAAGGTGAAGTCAGCTGGGTAGAAGAAGAACACAGACCACTTGCCCAACACGTCGGCTTCGGTCAGGTTGATTTCTTTGCCGTTCCAGTAAGCAGTGGCTTTGAATGGCTTGATTGTGGTGTTGATCAGAGACATTTGAAGTCCTCCAAAAAGTTAATGAACAGTCAGTAAATTAATTCCATGCCATTGTATCGAATAAATTGTGCGATTGCAAAAGTTTATTGGATAAGATTATCAATGAAAAATGACTATCAAGTCAATTGCTTGCTTGAATCGACTCTAACTCTCTAATCCAAAAGGGAAAAGGGTTTTGAGGGGTTTTTTGAAGAATGATGGATGAGAATTGTTTTGAAAAAAGACTCTAAAAAAATGCTGATTGACGAATTTCTGATGATTTTCTTGAGTGTGGTGGTGCACTGCAAAACAAACCCCGACTGTGATCGTAAACGTGTCGTCCACCACCCTAAGCATTATTTTTGATGTTGAATCAACCCCGCCCAAAGCAGATTGAACATGGTGTTCACCACCGTGGCTTTGGGCAAGTGGGGTTGAGTCAGCCACCACTTGGCCAGTTGTTCTCCTGCGCCCGACAGGGCGTGGGCGGTGGCCACAATTTCTTCTTCCGACACAATGCCTTTTAAATCGCCCAGTAGAAGGGCTATGCGGTTTACCGTGTCAAAGCGCAATTGCCCTGCGGCTTGTGCGGCTGGGCCAGCTACAGCAGCACCACTGTCGTAGAGAAATCGAAACGCATCTCGCTCAACTTCCACAAATGAAAAATAACCCTCAATACCGCCGCGCAAGCGACCCTGAAGGCCTTCACCTGTAAGGGCGCGCTCAATAATGTAACTATTCAGCACTTCTCGTGCTTTTTTCAGGCAGGCCAGATAAATGCCATCTTTGTTGCCGAACAATTTGTACACCACGGGCCGGGTCACGCCAGCCGCTCTCGCGATGTCTTCCATGGCTGTGCCTTGGTAACCCCTTTCCACAAACATCCGCTGCGCAACTTCGAGCAGTTGACGTTCTCTGTCCTCAGGTTTCATGCGGGTTTGCACTGGTTTTAACATTGTTAACTCGTTGAATTTACTATGGAAAAACTACACTAGACGTATTACAACTTCATAAATTAATCTCTAGTTACAGTAATGTAACTTAAGGGTCGAACACAAGGCCCCACGTACAAAGAGAGAGACATGAGGACGACAAACCGGGTTGGGGCCATTGTATTGGCTTGGGCTTTGCTATTGGGTGGGTGCATGGGCGATTCAGCATCGCCGCAGGCTGACAACCCCACCATCACCAATCCCAATGAGGAGGAACCCGACACGCCGGTGGATCCGGAAGATCCAGACAACCCTGGCGATGGCGGGGGTGACGATGGTGGCGGGGGTGTTGAGCCTCCCTTGTTTCCTAAAGACCCTGTGGTACGAACTGAGCCAGCCGGCACCGGCGCTGCGCCAGCGGGTGCCGAGCGCTGTGATCCGCTGGACCCGGCCTACTGTCTGTTCCCATTTCCGAACAATTACTTCACAACCGCAGACACGCAAACCGACACCAAGATGCGGGTGAATTTGAATGCATTGGCCATGCCCAAGAACATTGCGGGCAAGCCCATCGATCCCACTGACTGGAATCGCAATGACGGGTTTTCTCCCGGTCAACCTATTCTGACGCGTGTACCCGGGCTTGATTTGCAAAAAACGGGTGCAGTGCCCATTACCAATATCGAAGCGAGTTTGCAGCGCAATCAGCCGATTGTGCTGATTGACACCTTGACTTTGAAGAAACAATTGATTTGGGCTGAACTGGACGCCAACATCACCCAGGGCCGTTTGAGCTTGCCCAACGCAGATCCTGGCCCCGCGTTGGTCATTCGGGTGGCCAAAAATCTGGAACCGGGGCGACGTTACATCGTGGCCATGCGAAATCTGAAAAACAGTGCTGGCGACACCCTACAGCCCAACCCGGTATTCAAGGCGTACCGGGATGGCACACCGCTGGCGAACGCTGCGCAAAATGCCCGCAAACCGCTGATGGAAAATATTTTCAGCGTGCTGAACCTGGCGGGTGTTGAACGTGAAAATCTCTACCTTGCATGGGACTTCACTGTCGCATCAGAAAGGAACCTGACTGAACGCCTGATTCATGCGCGTGATGTGTCCATCGAAGCGACAGCCTCGCAATCGCCCAACTTTACGATTGATGCAGTGATTGAGAATCCGGAGAACGGATCAGCCAGTGAAATTACCGCAAGACGAATTCGTGGTCACATTGATGTGCCATGTTTTCTCACCAGCCCGAATTGTTTGTCGGGTGGCACTTACAACTATCCGCTGGTGCCCACTGGCAGCCCGGCCACAGCCCTGCCGCAGCGAAACCCCCTGACGCCAAATGCCAGCGTGCCGTTCATTTGCTCCATTGCGCGCAAAAACCTGGACACGGGTGAACCTGCGCGCGCGTCCTTGTATGGTCATGGTTTGCTGGGCTCTCGCGATGAAGGCAACACCTATGATTTGAATGTGCGCATGATGGCCGAGCGCCACAATTTCCTGTTCTGCATGGTGGATTGGGCCGGCTTGGCCACGGGCAATCAGCCTGATGATCCCGATGACAATCGCAAATACGATCCCTTCTGGGATGCGGCGGGCGGTGATTTGGCCAGTACGGTGTTGATGTTGACGGACTTCAGCGGCTTCAATCGCCTCACCGATCGGTTGCAACAGGGCTTTTTGAACTTCACGATGTTGGGTCGGGCCATGATTTCCGAGAATGGATTTTGTACTCACCCCGCTTTTCAGAAAGAGGGCAAATGCCTGATTAACCGCAGCGAATTGTTTTACGACGGCAATTCGCAAGGCGGCATCAATGGTGGACCTGTCACAGCGATTTCGCCGGACATTCAAGCCGCAACGTTGGGTGTACCGGGCATGGCTTACTCCACCTTGTTGCAACGCTCCGTGGATTTTGCACCCTACGCCCCAGCGTTTTACGAGGCTTATCCCGCTTCGCTGGATCAGCAATTCATTCTCTCGCTGATTCAGATGTTGTGGGATCGGGGTGAGAACAATGGTTACGCCTGGAGTTTGGCCCCAGGTCGGGAGTTGCCTGGCACGCGACCCAACAAGCGTGTATTGCTGATCCCCGCATTTGCTGATCACCAGGTGTATATGAACACTGCGGAAATCATGGCGAGAACCATAGAGGCGCCATTGCAATGCCCCGCCGTGGTGGGTGGTCCTTCCGCTCAGCGCGGGCCTGCGGTGCTCAAGCAGGCCCACCCTGCTGTGCGTGCCGAACAGGAGCAGTTTCCGAATGTGTCTTTCGGGCGCAGGCACCCCGATGATCATCCGTATTTCGGTTTGCCATGCATCAAAAAGTATCCGCATGCAGGCAATGCGCTCACCGTGTGGGACAGCGGCCCCATGACGAATGCCGATGGTTCTGCGAATCCCAATGGCAGTGCGCCGCCGCCGCTGGACAACCGACCCATGACCACAGGTTATGGTGCCGATCCGCACGGTCACCCCCGCAACGAAGAAAAAAACATGGACATGAAGTCTGCGTTCTTGAAAAAGCAGGGTGCGTTGATTGATGTGTGCAATGGCATGCCATGCACGTCTCGCGGGTTCAACCCGTCGTTGAAGTAAGGGGCCGCAATGATCAAAACAATTCGATGGGTTGCCTTGTTTCAGTGCTTCTTGTTATCGGCCTGTTTGAATTCCGGCAACGATTCAGTGACTGCCTCGCGAACTGACACCAATGAAAACGACCCACCTGTGATCGTGGATCCACCCCCTGGAAACGGTGGTGGCAATGGTGGCGGCAACGGTGGCGGTAATCCGAACTTGCTCGACACTTCCCAATTTCGTGCAGCTTCGGCCAAACGAAACATTGACCCGACTCCCGCACAAATTCAGGGTGTGGTCACCAGCAGCACGCCGGTGGTTGGCAAGCTGCAACAATTCAATCTGGGCGGGTATGGCGGGTTTGCATTCAACGGACCGCAAGACCTTGTGAACTTCGATATCGGCGGGCCACCCGCCAACGGAATCGGCGATGGCACTTTTGTGCGTGTGTTTGTGCTGGAGGGGCAGGCTGAGCCTGCGAACCGGGTGGTGTTTGTCACCATCGACGCGATAGGTGCGGGCAATGTGATTCAAAACAAACTGAAAGCCGCCGTAGCTCAGGCTGCCAGTGTCCCACCCAACAATGTATTGTTTGCACAAACCCATTCGCACTCCGGTGCCGATCTGCAGGGTTTGTGGGGTGGAGTACCCGCCAGTTGGTTGAATTGTGAGAAGGCTGACCCTGCGCAGGCATGTGACCCGGCTTTGAAAGGTGGCCTGTACCAATTGGCCGCCGAAGCCACGGCTGAGGCTGTGGCCAACTTGAAGCCAGCCTATATTGATTTCGCGCAAACTGCACTGGAAGGCGAAGCGCGCTTGAACAACTTCCGGCGATGTGATCCGGATGATTCCAGAATTCCCGACCCGACGCTTACTTTGCTGCAGGCCCGCACTGCCCGAGGTGAGGTGTTGGGCTCTGTGTTGAACTATGCCGCACACCCCACTGTATTGAATTCCAGCAACCGCCTGGTGCACACCGACTGGGTGGGAGGAGCGCTGCGCTTGCTGGAGCGAAACTTCGATTCAACAGTGTTGTTCTACAACGGTGCGATTGCAGATGCATCGCCCCGTGCGCCCGCTGCGGAAGACCCCTATGAAAGGGCAAACGCCATGGGCGTGTCAGTGGCGCAAGCCGCGATGAATGCCTTGCCTGGTCGCAAAAAGGTAGAGGGTGGTTTGCTGGTGAATCATGCCACCGCATTTCTTCCGGTGACCAACCCGCTGTTCGTGGGGGCAGGCGGCCTGCGAAGTTTCAATGGCTATTACAACTTCACCCCGCTGGGCGAGGAACTTGCAGCCAATATTCCGGGGTTCGAGAACTTGCCGCAGGTGGCTTTGTATGCGGAAACGCCGGTCAGCCGAATTCAATTGGGGCAGGGCGAGGGCAAGGTGCTGGAGCTGGTCACCATTCCTGGCGAAGGCTCCAAAGGCATGGCTGACTCCATTCGTGCGCGAAGCGAAAACCCCATGATGTTGCTGGGCCTGACCCACAATTCATTGGGATATATCTTGACGGAAAATGAGTTTGGCAACGGCTTGTTTGAATGCCAATCGTTTTATGAGGAGACTGTGTCGCTGGGGCCTTTTACAACCCCAGCGTTGAATTTGCAGGCTTACGATCCGCTGTTTGCGCAATAAGCCTCATCAAGGTTTAGAACTTGGACTTGGCCTTGTCAAAGGCCTCTTTGATGCTGTCCCAAGCGCTGTTCGCACCTTCTTTCAAGCTGTCGAAGGCTTCAGCGCTGGCGCCCTTGAGCTCTTCCAGTTTTGAGCGGCCCTGCGCCAGCTTGGCTTCCAGTGCATCGATTGATTCGTTCAACTCTTTTTTGGCGTCAGCAGATTTACCGTCGGCTTTGGCCTTGAGTTTGTCCAGGTCTGCTTTCCATTCGTCCAGTTGGGCGTTCAGCTTGGCCTTGTAGTGTTCGAGGTCTGCCATGTGTGTACTCCTTCATGTTGAATTACTCGAGGTGTCAGGGTAACGTCACTTTGTGACCCGACGTTGACCAAAACCCAGAGTCATTCCTCTAAAACACGTTTCCGTCACTGGAAAATGCTTATGATGTTGCTATCTGCAAATAGCGCACATTTTTGCCGGGCAGTTTTTGGCGGTCCTCACCATGTCTTTGTTTGAAACCACAGAAGTTCTGGTTTTCTTCAACGTGCTGTTGCAGCAGTTGGGCGCACCTGTGCCTGCCGTGCCCACCATGATCTTGTCAGCCAGTTTGTCAGGGCAGTGGTCGGGTATTTTCTTGCTGGCAGTGATTGCAACTTCTGCGTCCTTGATTGCTGACTGGATTTGGTACATCGCGGGTCGTTACTACGGCTACCGGGTCCTCTCCATACTGTGTAAATTGTCCATTAACCCTGAATCGTGTGTCAGCCAAACTGAATCCCGTTTTCGCGTGTGGGGTCCTTGGTCACTGGTGGTCGCCAAGTTCATTCCCGGGTTTTCCACGGTGGCGCCTCCCATTGCAGGCGCTGTGAAAATGTCCATTCTCAAGTTCACGATTGCCTCGGCTGTGGGCGCGTTTTTGTGGGCCATGGCTGCCCTGTTGGCTGGCTGGTTGTTTCAGGATCAGGTCAATGCAGTGTTTGCAGCTTTGCAGGACAATCTTTTCATTGTGGGTGTGGTGGCCGCACTGATTTGCGCGTTCTGGCTGATGTGGAAGTTGGCCCGCCGCGATGCATTTCAGGCGCGCTTGAAAATGCCCAAAGTGCCCGCCGATGAAGTGCTGGCTTTGGTCAAAACCGGTCATTCCAATCTACGGCTCGTCGATCTGCGGCCCGCCATAGTTCAGGAAGCCGAGCCATTGGCAGGCTGGTTACCCGCCAACGCCGAAAGCGCTTTGGCCGCAGCCCGCGCCTGGCCCAAAACTGACTTGATCGTGACCATGTGTGCTTGTCCTGATGATGTCAGTGCCGCCCATGTGGCTGGCCTTTTGCGCAAACAGGGTTACAGGCAGGCCAAAGCGCTGGAAGGTGGTTACGAGGCCTGGTTGGCCATCAAGCAATCCGATTAATCGCAAGAATGAAGCGCTATCTGGCCACTGGCGCAACAATCCTCATCGAACTTAAATCGATTTACTGTAACCTTTGTGAATTGTTTAGCGTAATAAGTCTTGTTGTTTTCTTTTATATCCCAATTCTTCAATTTCATTACGGAACTTGACCATGCGTTTGTTGACCAAAGCCCTGATCGGTGCTTTCAGTTTTGCCCTGGTTTCTACTCCAGTTGTTGCCCAAGAAGTGATTCAGTTTGGTGTGGGCTTGTACCAGCCTGACAAAGACAAAAACGACGCCACCTATACCCCTTTGGCCCAATACCTTGAAAAGAAACTGGGCAAACCCGTCAAGCTGCGCACGGTGAGCACCTGGGAAGGGTTGGCCAAATCGCTGGCCAATGGAGAGACCGACATTGCCCTGATGGGCCCTTGGGGTTATGTGTTGGCCAACAATGAAGCCAAAGCCCAAGCGGTGGCCACCATTGAATATGAAGGTAAACCGGAATACTTTGGCATCATGGTGACCAACCCGAAAAGCGGCATTAAAAGCATGGCCGATTTGAAAGGCAAAACCTTTGCATTTGGCGACAAAGGTTCAACGTCTGGCTATCTCATTCCCTTCCATTATTTTCAGAAGCAGGGCATTAACCCCGACACGTATTTCTCGAAAGTAATCAACACCAGCCATCAGGCCATTCAAACCCAGGTAACCCAAGGTGCAATTGATGCGGGCGCAGATTACAACCGCAACCGCGACGCCATGATTGCCGATGGTTTGATCAAGGCAGAAGATTCCAAAATCATCTGGACTTCGGACCCTTTGCCCAACGATGCATTTGCGGTCAGTGCAAAATTGTTTGAAGACAAAGCCTTTGTGGCCAAATTGCAGGAGGCCCTGCTGGGCATTGGCGCGGAACTGAAAAACCAGCCCAACCTGCTGCCACCGCGCTACACCGGGTTTGCCAAGAAAGACAACAGCTACTACAAACCCATTCGTGATGCAGGCCTGGCCACCGGCCGCTTGCAACCCAAGTAAGGAATTGACCGCCACATCATGAATTGGATGCAGTTCAAGCTTCACTTGCGAGGCCGGCTCGGGTTTTTCGGGCTGGTTTTTTTGTATGCGCTCATTGTGTTGGCCTGTATTTACAGTCTGGCCACGGCCGGTGATTTGTCCATGGGCCGCAACCCGGTGGCCAATTTCATTAAAACAGCCACGGAGTTCGCACGCCCCAGTTTTGTCGACGTGTGGTTGGGCGACCCCGCATACGAATACAAAAGCGACGATGGCACCGTGCTGCGCACTGAGAATCGACAGGAAGTCGAAAAACAGTGGTTGGTGCAATTGGGTTTTGCCACCTGGACCACCTTCAAAATCGCCACTCTGGGGTCTTTGTTGGGGGGCCATTCTGGCATTGCCTTTTGGAGTACTTAGCGCCCGGAACATCAAGGCGCCTCGTGTGGTCACAGCATTCTCGCGTTTGGTGCTGGACACCTCACGCTCCATTCACACTCTGGTGTTTGGTTTGGTGCTGGTGGGCATTGTGGGGCTAGGTCCCACAGCAGGTATTCTGGCCATCGCATTTCACAGCCTGGGCACGTATGGCAAGTTGTTTGCCGAATCCATTGAAACACTGGACATGGCCTCGATCGAAGCAGTCCGGGGCGTAGGTGCCAGTCCTTCACAAACTTTCTTCTGGTCGGTGTGGCCTAGCGTGTTGCCACAATGGGTCAGCAGTCACTTGTACTTGTGGGAGTACAACATTCGCGACTCCACCATTCTCGGAATTATTGGTGCGGGTGGTTTGGGCCTGCTGATTTCTGAGGCAGTGTCCCTGTTTCAATGGGGGCGCTTGTCCAGCATTTTGATTGTGGTGGTGTTGATGGTGACCGCCTTCGATGCCATCAGTCGCAGAATCCGGACGGCCTTGCTATGAGCACCCCCATGATCGACATTCAAAACCTGGAAATGGTGATTGCCGGGCGACGCATTCTGAAAGTGGATTCGCTTCACATTGCACGTGGCGAAAAGGTGGCCATTCTTGGGCGCAACGGTGCAGGCAAATCGACCCTGTTGCGTTGTTTGAACGGCTTTGTAAAACCCACTGCCGGGCACATCGTGGTCAACCGCCACACCGTGTTTCCGCTTCGTCGTGAGCGTGATTTGCGCCCTGTGCGAGCCGAGGTGGGGCAGGTCTTGCAAGGCCTGCATTTGGTTGCGCGCTTAAGCGCCATGGAAAATGTGTTGGTGGGTGGTTTGGCACGCATGCCGCGCTTGCGCAGTTGGGCGCGAATTTTCACGAATGAAGAAACCCAGCGTGCGCAAGCTGCATTGAAAGCAGTCGGTATGGCCCATCTGGCAGAAAAGCGGGCCGACAAACTGTCGGGTGGTGAACGACAGAAGGTGGCGATTGCCCGCATGCTGGTGCAACAACCTGAACTGGTGCTGGCCGATGAGCCCACAGCGGCGCTTGACCCTACAGCGGCAGATGAAGTGTGTGAACTCTTGGTCAAGGCCACAGAGAATTCCACCTTGATTACTGTGGTTCACAATGTGAGCCTGGTCCCCCTTCTTAGCCAACGGGTCATCGGCCTGAAAGCGGGCGAGGTGGTCCTTGATTGTGCAAGCCATGAATTAACCCAGGCCCACCTTGATGATTTGTACGAGTGAAACATGATTGAGAAGGCAGGGCGCAGTTGCCCGATTCGATACCAGTACGGTGCGGCCAAAATTGCACAGGTCCCCGCTACACAATGCGATGTGTTGTATGTGGTCGGTGGTTTGTATGGCAACCCATTTGCGCTGGATTCGATTGAAAAACTGGCCTCGAGAGAATCGGGCAATGTTCGCATTTGTTTCAATGGCGACTTTAACTGGTTCAACAAATCGCTTGAAGACTTTGTTCACATTAACCAGCGTGTGTTGAATCACGATTGCATTCTGGGCAACGTGGAAGCTGAACTTGGCGAACCTTTGGATGTGGCTGATTGCGGCTGTGCCTATCCCGAAAATGTGGATCAAGGCGTGGTGGACCGGTCGAACTTCATTCATACCGAGCTGAAGCGGTGCGCACAACAACAACCCGAGTTGCTGAGCAAGTTGTTGGCCAAACCTTTCTTTGCACGGTACAGCGTGGATGAATTGAAGGTGGCTGTGGTGCACGGCGATGGCGATTCACTGGCCGGTTGGCGTTTTGACCCTGCTCACTTGAAGCAAACGGATGAAGCTTTGTGGCGTGCCGCTTTGTTTGAAAAAGCACAGGTGAACGTATTTGCCAGCAGCCACACTTGCAGTGCCGGGTTTCACCCGGAGCCACTGCCCAATGGGCAAACCGGATTGATCAGCAACAACGGTGCAGCCGGAATGCCCAGCGCGCAGATGGACGGGCTCTTCACTCGAATTTCAATGACGTCTTTGAACAACCCCGCTTTGGTGTTTCAATCCACGCAGTTGAACGGCGTGTGGATTGAGCAGGTGCGTGTTCAATTTGATCAAACTGCATGGCAGCAGCATTTTTTAAGGCATTGGCCCGAGGGTACTGCTGCGCATACTTCGTATTTCAAACGAATCAGCGAAGGTATTTAAACACAGGCCACTGAACCATCCGAACGTGGGTCAGCCGCCCCTTCCATCATGCCGTTGGGGTGACGTACCACCGCACCCGCATGCCCCATGGTGTCGCTAAAAGCTTCTGGCAGTACCTCCAGTACATGGCCTGCGTCGCGCAGTTGTGCAACCAGATTGTCATCAAACCGGTTTTCCAGTTTCAAGGTGGTGCTTTGCTCTCCCCAGGTGCGGCCCAACAGCCAGCGCGGTGCGGTTACCGCAGTTTGCAAAGGCTGATTGAACAAGGCATAGCGGCTAAACACTGCAGCTTGAGTTTGAGGTTGACCCTCGCCACCCATGGTCCCGTAAACCATGCTGCGACCATCTTTGAAACGCGCCATGGCCGGGTTCAGAGTGTGGAAAGGTTTGCGGCCTGGCTCCAACCTGTGCAGCGCGTCCTCTTTCAATGAAAAACTGATGCCACGGTTTTGCCACATCACCCCGGTTGATGGGCACACCACGCCCGAACCGAATTCCCAGAACACGCTTTGAATAAAGCTGGCGGTGCGGCCTTCGCTGTCAATGCAACCCATCCAGATGGTGTCGCCCTGCCAGGGGTCTTGGGGCCAAGGCAGGGCTTGTTGCATGTCAATTTTCTTCGCACGTTCGGCCAATGCTTCACGGGTCAGAAAATCGCTGGGGTTCACAGTCATGTAGGCGGGGTCAGTGCAATAGCGGTCGCGCACCAGAAAGGCCTGCTTGGTACTTTCCACCATGCCATGCAGGTACTCAAATCCTTCAGCCTGCTTGATACCCAGCGTGTCGAACATGCCCAGAATCATGAGTGATGCCATGCCTTGAGTGGGCGGTGTCATGTTGTAAATCGTGCTGTTATTCAGCTCGGTTTGCAGTGGGGTCACAAACTGCGCATGGTGACTGTTCAAATCAGCCAAGCTGATCGGGCTGCCCACGCGGGCCAAATCCTCGGCCATGGCTTGCGCCAGCTCGCCACGATAAAAATCGTCAAGGCCAGCCTTACCCATGCGTGCAAGGGTGTCGCCCAAAGCAGTTTGCTTGAGTACGCTGCCTTCAACCGGTACCTGACCATCCATCAAAAAATGTTCGGCAAAGCCAGGGGCAGTGGACAGCTCATCGAACTTCACGCGGGTTAAACGTTCCTGACTGCTGCTCACAGCCACACCATTTCGCGCGTGGATGACGGCGTCGCTGAGCAGGCGGTTCAAAGGCAATTTGCCGCCCCATTGTGTGGCCACCTCCCGGGCTTTGATCCAGCCACCGACTGTTCCCGCTGCAGTGAGCGCAGCCAATGGCCCGCGGTTGGGAATGCTGTCGAACCCTTGATCCGTGTAAAAAGCCCGCGTGGCTTTTGTTGCCGCCTTGCCGCAGGCATCAATTCCCAAGGGGGCTTTGCCAGGTTCGCTGAGCAGCCAGAAACCGTCACCACCAATCGAGTTCATGTGCGGGTACACCACTGCAATTGTCGCTGCAGCAGCGATCATGGCCTCCGCGGCGTTGCCGCCTTCTTTCAACACATCCCGGCCAGCCTGTGCAGCCAAATGGTGGGGCGCAACGAACACGCCACCCAGTGCGCGTTTGGTATGAATCATCTTCAGAAATTATTCGTCGTAAATCGATGTTTAATTGTCTTGAATTATTTTTTAACTCGCCATTCAGTAAAACCCGATTTATTGAGCCCGGACTGATCAAAAATTCATCAATTTTCTAAATATGTTCTAATAGGGAGGTTCAAAAAGTAAACGAATGGAGCGGTGACCATGTCGACAGAAATAGAAAATACCGAGTATGAACACACCGAACACAAGTTGAGCTTGCGCAATTTACAGACCTCTGATTACCCCGATATCAAGCGAATTATGGAGGTGGTCTACCACAGCGCTGGCGGTGCTTTGCCAGAAGCCAAATTTCGTTCAATTCTAAAAACATTTCCGGAAGGGCAAATTTGCATTGAAGACGATGGCAAGGTGATTGCCGCGGCCTTTGCAGTGGTGGTCGACTATGACAAGTTTGGCGACAAACACACTTACATGGAGATCACCGGCAACATTTACGCCACCACGCATGACCCCAAGGGTGACGTGTTATACGGCATTGATGTGTTTGCGGATCCTGAATACCGCAACATGCGTTTGGGTCGCCGCCTGTACGAGGCGCGCAAGGAATTGTGCCAAAACCTCAACCTTCGCGCCATCATGGCGGGCGGGCGAATTCCCGGTTACAAAGCGCACATGAAAGACATGTCGCCGCAGCAGTACATTGCCGCAGTGAAACGCAAAGACATTTACGACCCGATTCTTACTTTTCAGCTCAGCAACGACTTTGAAGTGAAGCAGGTGCTGAAAGGCTATTTACCGGAAGACAAAGAATCGCAGGGCTATGCCACCTTGCTGGAGTGGTTCAACATCTACTATGAACCCGAAAAGCCCATGCTGTTTGGCGCACCCAAAACCACCGCACGCCTGGGTTGTGTGCAGTGGCAAATGCGTGAATTCCACAGCGTGGAAGACGTGGTGAAACAGGCCGAGTACTTCATCAACGCGCTTTCAGATTACCGTTGTGATGTCGCCCTGTTCCCCGAATTTTTCAATGCACCCCTGATGGGTTTGGCGGGCAATGGCAATTCCTTGGAGGCGATTCGTCACCTCGCCACTTACACCGATCAAATTCGCGACGAGATGAGTCGCATGGCGGTGAGCTACAACATCAATGTGGTGGCCGGTTCCATGCCGGTGATGGAAGATGGTGCCTTGTACAACGTGGCCTATTTGTGCCGCCGAGATGGCACTGTGGAGGCGCAATACAAAATTCACCCCACTCCGCATGAAAAACGTGAGTGGATGATGGAGGGTGGCAGCAACCTGAGTGTGTTTGACACCGACTTTGGCAAGATCGGAATCCTGATTTGTTACGACTCCGAGTTTCCTGAGTTGTCGCGTGTGCTGGCCGACAAAGACATGCAAATTTTGTTGGTTCCTTTCTGGACAGACACCAAAAACGGATACCTGCGCGTGCGCCGTTGCGCCCAGGCCCGTGCCATTGAAAATGAGTGCTATGTGGCCATTTCAGGCAGTTTTGGTAACTTGCCCAAGGTGGACAATGTCGACATTCAGTACGGGCAAACTGCGGTGTTCTCACCCTCTGATTTCGCATTTCCACACGACGCCATCATGGCGGAAACCACACCCAACACCGAGATGACCCTGATTGTGGATGTGGACCTGGACAAGCTTCAAATTCTGAAAAACGAAGGTTCGGTTCGCAATTACCTCGATCGCCGCCGCGACTTGTACAAAGTGGTGTGGTTAGGCGACGAGTGAGGCGTCAAAGAGGGCTCCCAACTTTGCAATCGCCACTGCGGTGTCGTCTGTCACCGGGTGGCCACAGTTCAGCCGTAAACAGTTTTTGTACAGGCCGCTGGCAGAGAATACGCTGCCTGGCATGTAGGCCACTTTTCGGGCAATCGCCTTGTTGAACAAGGCTGCAGTGTCGACATCGCCTAGCAGTTCAACCCATAACACGAAACCACCTTTGGGTTCTGAAATTCGGGTGCCCTGCGGAAAATGTTTCAGTACCAAACTGCCCATGGCTCGCACCTGCGTTTCAAACTGCTGGCGCAGGGTGCGCAAGTGCCGCTCAAAAGATCCTTTCTCCAGATAATGCGCAACAGCCACCTGTGTGATCGGGTTGGTGGAGCCACTTAAAATTCGCTTTTTCGACAACACCCGTGCGGCGTACTTGCCGCCTGCCACATAGCCGATTCGTAGCGACGGGCTCAGTGATTTCGAAAATGAACCACACATGAGAACCCGGTCGCTCTGCTTGCCGGCTTTCAATGGCCGTGGTCGAAAACGCTCGAAGTACAGGTCGGCATACACATTGTCTTCTACAATCGGAAAATCATATTTCTCGGCCAACTCCAGCAGTTTTTTTCGGTTGGCATCGGGCATGACAGAACCCATGGGGTTGCTGGCCGTGGGGCACACAATACAGGCCGCGATTCGGGTTTGCTTCACTGCAATTTCCAGTGCTTCAAGCGACATGCCATTTTCCGGACTGCTCGGAATTTCCAGTGCGCGCAAGCCCAGTGATTCAATCATTTGCAGCAGCAAGTAATAACCGGGCGACTCAACTGCCACAATGTCGTTGTGTTTGGCCACGCTTTGCAAGGCGAGGCTGAGCGCTTCAGTACACCCATCGGTGATCACCAACTCATCGCGTTTCAATTTCATGCCCATCAACTCAAAGCGCTGTTGCAGTTGCTGCACCAGTTCAGGTTGATTGGGTTCAACGTGGCTACCCAAGGTGAGCAGGTCAGGGCGGGTACGGTTCACAGTGGCGTAGCTTCTACGCAAGGTGGCAATTGGCAGCAATTCATGGGCTGGGAATGCAACGCCCAGTGGTGCCACACCTTCGCGGGTGGAGCTTCTGAGCAGCATGGCGATTTGATTGGCCACCTCCAGGTTCACCGGTGGCTCCAGCACGATTGAATCAGGCGCCTGCGTACAGGCCGCAGCACTGGGCAGGGTGCGGGCTTGCACGTAATAACCTGACTTGGCCACAGGTTGCACATAGCCCCGGTCTTCCAGCAGGTTCAATGCTTTTTGTACTGTGTCGATGGAGTAATGCCATTGCTCTGAGAGCTTCCGGATCGACGGCAGTTTGTACCCCGCTGCAAAGTGATTGTTCTCAATCAAGGCCTGCAGGTTCAACGCCAGTGTTTCGTATTTGCAAGAGGAGCTGTCCATGGTTCAAGCCTCGGTTTGCTTTTTCAGTTGCCACACCATGAACATGCCAGCCACCATCAAGGCCGCCGCCAGGTACAGCGAGCCGCGATAGGTGCCCGTGCGTTCAGCGATCAAACCGGCCAAGGCGGGCGCCGCAATTTGCGACACGCCATAACTGAGTGTCATGCGTGCCATGGCCTTGCTGGGGTTGGCGGGGAATTGCCTGCCTGCAATGCTCAAGGTCAGGTTCACAATGCCGGCGAATGTACCGCCAAACAGCACAGCGCTGACCATGTTGGCCCAGTATCCGTCGATCAGGGCTGCCATCACAATCGAGATGATTTGCAGCAGGTAAGCCAATACAAGGGCTTCAAACACGCCGGTGACGCGCGCCACGCGGTCCCATATGAACGAGGAGGGAATTGCAGCCAAACCAACCACCACCCACACCCAGGGGCCTTTGCCCTGAAGTTCGGGCAAGGTTTCAGCAATGGCCACAATAAAGGTGGCGCTGATCACATAGCCAAAACCGGCACAGAAGTAGGCGCCCAGCATCAATCGCATCCATTTCGCACTGGGCGGTGGTACATCAGCCACCTGTGCTTCAGTGCTGCCTGCTTTGGCGGGCTTTGGCATCCATATCCAGGCTGGTACGAAGAAAAGAATTCCCACCACCCCCAGCACCCACCATTGTTGGTTCCAGGCCAGGTGGTCGACCATGGCCATGACCGCAAGGCCAGACAACACCAGGCCCATGCCCGCGCCGGCGAAATGCAAGCCCAGTTCGGTTTTCAGGTTCTGGCGGGCCAGCCAGTTCATGATCAAGCCTGAAGCAATCAACATACCTGCCGTGCTGGACACACCCGAAATAAAGCGCAGAAAGACCCACAGGTTCGTGTCGGTGGTCAGTCCCATGCCGATGGTGCTGAATACCGCCACAATCAGGCCAAAACGGTACAGCAAGTATTTGTAATTCAGGTTGCTCAGTGTGGACGCCAGCAAGGCACCGCTGATGTAGCCGATGTAATTGACCGTGGCCAGCCAGCCACCATCAAAGGCGCTTAAGCCAGCCTGCTCGCGCATGATGGGCAGCAAGGGGGTGTAAGAAAAGCGGGCCAAACCCACGGTCAGGACGAGTGAACACATACC
Source organism: Limnobacter sp. CACIAM 66H1 (assembly GCF_001601825.1). GTDB lineage: Bacteria > Pseudomonadota > Gammaproteobacteria > Burkholderiales > Burkholderiaceae_B > Limnobacter. The sequence goes on from NZ_LUJK01000009.1 coordinate 45,315, forward strand.
TGCGGCAATGACTTGCCAACGTTCCAGTTTCATGGGGGCCACCCGCACAGAAGTCAATGGTCAGAAGCAGTACAGATTTTTTACCGCGTATTCTGTACTGCACATTATTTCATTATCCTGAATCTGTACTGAAAATGCAAAAATTCTTACAGTGAGTGTTCCATTTTTACTCCATGAAAGGAGTTCGCCATGCAGCACTTTCAAGCCATCGCTTTGTTTGCGTTTTTAAGCATCATCACGCCCGGACCCAACAACCTGATGATCATGACCAGCAGCATGAATTTTGGTGTGCGAAAAAGCCTGCCGCATTTCTTCGGCATCATTGTGGGCTTTCCGCTGATGCTGGTGGCCATGGGGCTTGGTTTGAATGCTGTGTTTGAAAGCCTGCCCTGGTTTCACAATGCACTGTTGGTGTTCAGCTTGCTGATGATGGTGTATTTGGCGTGGCGAATTGCCAGCTTTTCACCTTCCGAGGATGCGCTGAAACCTGGTTCCAGGCCCTTGAGCTTTGTCAACGCCGTGCTGTTTCAATGGGTCAATCCCAAAGCCTGGTTCATGGCGACTGCCGCCGTGGCCCTGTTTCCCGCCCGCTCGAATACGCCTGTGCTGGATGTGTTGATGGTGGCCGTGATCATGGCCAGTGTGGGCCTGTTGTGTGTGGGCGTGTGGCTGGTGTTGGGTGCGCGCTTGCGGGCTTTTATCAACAGCCCGCTGCGCTTGAAGTGGTTCAACGGAACCATGGCTGCCAGCCTGGTGCTGTTTTTCGCGTACAGCACCGCACAGGCCGTTTGATCGATCAAGGCAAGGACAGTCGCCAGATATTCCAGGTGGTGGTGCCAAACTGGCGCGTGAAACTGCCCTTGTTGTAGGGCAAGCCATACCGGGCTGCCAAGGCCTGCACCCGTGGTGACATTTCTGCGTAGCGGTTGGCAGGAATGTCCGGGAACAGGTGATGTTCAATTTGGTGGCTCAGGTTGCCCGACAAAATATGGAACAGTTTGCCGCCTTGAATGTTACAGCTGCCCAGCAGTTGGCGCACATACCAGGCTGCGCGGGTTTCGCCTTCCACTTCTTCCTTGGTGAAGTGGTGCACACCTGCCGGGAAGTGGCCGCAGAAAATAATCACATTTGACCAAATATTGCGAATGCCGTTGGCAATCAAATTGGCCACAACGGTGAAGCCCATGGCCACCAAGGCAATGTGCACAATGTCAAAGCCGAAGAACACCGTGAACGGCACGGTGACCGCGGCGCCCAGCAAAGGCCAGCACACATAATCCTTTAACAGCTGGTGGCGCACCTTCCAGCCAATGCGTTTCAGCATGGGGATCACCTCCTTCCAGCTTTTCTGGCCAGCCATGAGTTTGTCTGCTTCCAGATCGTGCAGGGCCACACCCCACTGAAACAGCATCATCAACACAAAATTGATGACCGGGTTGAACAGGTACTTGGCATGCCAGCGTTGGTCGTCGGTAACCCGCAGCACACCGTAGCCAATGTCGGGGTCTTTGCCGTGCACATTGGTCCAGGTGTGATGCACTACGTTGTGGCTGTGTTTCCATTGGTCAGAAGGGCAGACGTTGTCCCATTCCCAGGTGTTGGATTGAATATTGGGATCGCGCATCCAGTCGAACTGGGCGTGCATGATGTTGTGCCCCAGCTCCATGTTCTCAATGCTTTTCGATACCCCCAACATGATCGCGCCCAGTAGCAGCACGGCCCAGAACTGTGGCCAGCCGGTGAATGGCCATTCGCTCATCGGCAATAGGAAAAAGCTGAGAAACACCACAATACGCCCGGCCAGCATCAGGCTGCGCTGCCATTTGATGACGGAGAGGATGTAAGCGCGGTCCTTGCTACCCAGCGAGTCAGCAATTTCATTGCGTATGGCGTCCATTTCGCGACCGAATTCCTCAATGTCGCTGGCGCTCAAATGTTTTGGCATGCCCATGTTGTGTCTCCTGCTTCCCGAGTTGCTTACACTTCGATTTCTGCGTCGCCCACCGCGGCGCACACGCAAATCTGAATCACCTGGCCGGTTTCATTGATCAGTGCATTGGTCCGCAAATCGCGCACGCAGCCGCTGGCCAGTTTCACATCGCAACCGTGGCAAATCCCCATTCGGCAACCGTGTTCCGGATTCAAGCCCGAATCTTCGGCCAGGCGAAGCAGGTTGGTTTCACCGTCTGAGTTGGCGCTCACTTTGCTGTTCAAAAACTTCACCACGCCGGTTTTCACCTCGGTGGGAACGCCAGCCAGTTGAGCGCGGAACCGCTCCGTGTGCACCTGTCGGCGAAGCCCTTCGGCTTCATACAGTTGCTCGATTGAATCGAGCATGGCTTGCGGGCCGCAGGCATACACATCACGTTTTCGCCAGTCGGGGCACAGTTGCTCCAGTTGCTCTTTGGAAAAGTGGGGGCGTTTGCCGGTTATGTCTTCAGGCTTCTGGCCAGGTTCCCGGGTGTGCACCAGGTTCAGTTTGTACAGCTTTTGCTTGTCCGCAATTCCTTTCAGTTCACGCCCAAAAATCACATCGTAAGTGTGGGGCGCGTAGTGAATGTGCACGGTGTTGGGCATTCGCTCTTGCAGCACCAGGCTTCTCAACATGCTCATGATCGGTGTAATGCCGCTGCCCGCAGTAATAAACAGGGGCAGCACAGGCTGTGCGTCGGGCAGGTAAAAGTCGCCTTGTGGCACACCAATCGGCACGTAATCGCCCACTTTCAGCTTGCGCACCAGGTGGTGCGACATGCGGCCATTGTCGATGGCTTTCACCGTGATGGTGAAGCAGCCATCATTGCGTTCCGGGGCTGAACTGATTGAATAGGTGCGCGTGAAATGTTGCCCGCCAATGGGCACGCCAATGCGCAAGTGCTGACCAGGGCGGTGGCTTCGCCAGTTCAGGCCAGGGCGCAAGGTGATAGTGCGCGAGTCCGATGTTTCATCCCACACCGCTTCAACCCGCGCTTGCAGGGCATGAGTACTCCACAGCGGGTTGACCAGTTCGATGTAGTGGGAGGTTCGAAGGGGAAATGCAAAGGCATCGGAGACTTTCGTCACGAGGCCAGCTACACGTTTGATCAATGAGTTGTTGAACTGCGCGGATCCTGCCTCAGACTGCATTGTGTCTCCTCGTTTTTGTATTGTAAAACGAGTGTGCACTGAAACACATTTGAAGTCATTCCGCACTGCACCAGCGGTCGGTGATTTACTGACAGCGCCTAAAGACGGGCGCTGACTTGCATCGGCTTAACGGTTCCTTCCGTAGGCGTCGTGGGAGGAAACCCATTCATCCGCCAGAATGGCGGACAGCAAAGACAAATCTCCGGCCAGTACCGTGGCGCCCACAATCTCAGCCAGTTTGCGAGCTTTGCCAGCCCCCTCGCAGCCCAGCATTTTCAGGCACTCGGCCTGCGTGGCCAGGCCCGTTCCACCGCCTTTGGTGGCGCAGATCACCGAGGGCAATGTGACAGAGAAGTACAAATCCCCATCGGCTGTAATGTCCATGAACACCATGCCTGTGTGGCTTTCCACTACATTGGCTTCATCTTGCCCTGTGGCAATAAACAGGGCGGCAATGCCATTGGCCGAGTGGGGGCCACTGTAGGCACTGCCTGCCAGCTGCGCGCCTATGGCACTACGTTGGCGTTGCTTGAAAATTGTTTCCGGCGTGGTGCGGGCAAGCCGTTGCAGTACCTCGCGCTTGATGGTGGCTTCCGCAATCACACGCTTGCCCCGGCTGTGCAGCAGGTTCATGTGCGAATGTTTTTTGTCGGTTTCTATGGCACCACTCAATGCGAAATAGCTGATGGCCTCCGGGCTGTTTTTCAGCACCCATTGGCAGGCTGCGTGCGTGGCTTTGCCGCACATGTTCTGGCCGGCTGCATCACCTGTGGTGTAGTTAAAGCGCGTGTACACCATGCGCGCCACTTGCCAGGTTTGAATGTGCTCCAGTTTGCCAAAGCTGGTGGTTTTTTCTGCTTCGGCTTTGACCGTGGCCAGGTTTTCATTGATCCATTGCAAAAACCTTTTGGCCGCGCGGGCATCCTCGAATTCAAAAAGTGGTGCACGTTGCATGTATTCCTCGGCCACCGTCACCTTTACGCCGCCCGATTCGCTCACCATTCGCATGCCCCGGCTATAACTGGCCACCAGTGTGCCTTCGGTCGTGGCCAGTGGCACGTAAAACCAGCCTTGGGCATGTTCACCATGAATCAACACTGGTCCTGCCACACCCACCGGCATTTGCACCACACCAATGAAGTTCTCAGTGTTGCTTTTCAAACTTTCAGGGGGCAGGGAATAGGTGCCAGTGTGGTGCAAGCTAGCTCCGGTTTGTTGTGTTAAAAATTCGCGGCGCGCTTTGGCAGCATCTTCCGAATAGTTGTCGTCAAAACGTGGAATGGGTGTGCGGGTCATCAGCGGGCTCGTCTTTCTGTTTATTTGCGCTTGGGTTTGGTGCCACGGGTGACCGCAGCAATCGACTCTTCGTAGCCGCTCACCAGCTTGCCAATGTTTTCCAGCTTGGCCTTCAGCACATTGAGTTCCATTTGGGTGCGGTCCAGTTGCATGGTCAGGTGGGCGTTGTCTTTCTCCAGCCCGACCATGGTTTTGTGCAGCTCGCGGTTTTCCTGCTCCAGTTCTTTGTTGGCTTGATACATTTTCAACAAGTTGGCTTGCAAGCCTTTGACCTTGTCCTGAACACCATCTACTGTTTGCTTGATACCGGTTTCAAATTGATTCACCTGGTCAACCACTGCGTTGATCAAGTGTCCTGCAGGCAGGCTGGATGCCCTTTTCTGTGCCGCGCTTTTCAGTTTGCGCAATGCGTTACCACCTTTCTCTGCCACGCCCATGCTTGTCTCCTGATTGTTGTTTTTGGAATTACAAGCAAAGAGTAGCAAGTTTCCAAACGCCAGTGGCGCTTAATCTAAAGATTCTCCGCCATTCAGCGTATTGCAGCTGGGTTGATAAGGTCCTCTAAACCGCGTGTCAATCTGAATTCCAGATTGCTGATTAATCAATCGTTTGATATATTTTTAAATCAATCGATTGAATTAATTCTGGATTTTTCCCATGCTTCAAGACAAGCAGCAGTCCGCACGGCAAAAGCTGGTGCAGGCCGCACTGATCACCTTCGCTGAAAAAGGCTATGAGGGCGCTTCTACGCGCGAAATCGCCGACAAGGCGGGTGCCAATATATCCTCTATTCGCTATTACTTCGGCGACAAGGCTGGTCTTTACAGGGCCGCTTATACCGAGCCCCTGTGCGGCACGCCGTTTGAGCAGGGCATTCCTGATTTGAACAGCACCGATGTGGACAAGGCGCTGAAGCAATTGTTCCGGGATTTTCTGGAGCCTTTGAAGCACGGTGAAACATTTCGTTTGGTGATGAAATTGCACTTTCGCGAAATGATTGAACCCACCGGTGCCTGGGAACATGAAATAGACGCGGAAATCAAGCCACAGCACATGGCCTTGGTCAACATGCTGACCGCCTATTTTGGTTTGACCAAACCCGACCTGGACATTCAACGCCTGGCCTTCGCCATGATGGGCATGGCGGTTAATTTTTATGTGGCTCAAGATGTGGTCGATGTGATTTGCCCCAAATTGATGGGCAACGCCAAAGCCATTGATACCTTGAGTGATCGCTTGGCCGGTTATGCCAAGGCCATGCTGGAAAGTGAAAGCAAACGACGCAAACAGGATTGCAGCAAATGAACATTTCAATGGTTTTAAGCAAATACCCCGTCGCCATGCTCGCGGCAACCTTGCTGCTGGGAGCTTGTTCACCCAGCGCCGAGCAAGCCGAGCCTGAAGTGGCAGGCGACACACAAGCGCCCGGCAAAGCCAGTTTGTCGGTTCAGTTGGCTGTGATTGAACAGAAAACGATTCCGCTGAAACTGTCGGTGAATGGCAGCGTGGCGGCCTGGCAAGAGGCCGTGATCGGTTCCCAGTTGAACGGTGTACGCATTGATGCCTTGCGGGCTGAAGTGGGCGATGTGGTCAAGAAAGGTCAAACGCTGGCCGTATTCGATCAACAAACGGTGAATGCCGATTTGGCACAGGCCAAAGCGGGAGTGGCCGAGGCGCAAGCCCTGTTTGAACAAGCCAGGTTGAATGCCGACATGATTCGCAACATCACCGACCAAGGGGCGGTCAGTGCACAGGAGCGCAATCAGGTCATCGCCGCAGAGAAGTCTGCACAGGCCCGTTTGTTGTCAGCCAAGGCGCTTCAAACCCAACAGGAAATTCGTTTGCGCAACACCACGGTCACTGCCCTGGACGATGGCGTGATCAGCGCGCGCACGGCCACCTTGGGTTCAGTGCCAGCCCCGGGGCAAGAGCTGTTTCGCTTGGTGCGTCAGCAGCGCCTGGAGTGGCAGGCGGAGGTCACGGATTCTGAGTTGACTCGCATCAAGGAGGGCATGGCAGTGCAGGTGCTCCATGAAGCAGAGCCCATCAAGGGGATTGTTCGTACCATCAGCCCGGTCATCAATTCACAATCAAGAAATGGCATGGTGTATGTCGATTTGCCCGGAGCGTATTCCAAGGGCTTGAAGCCTGGCATGTACTTGCGCGGTGAGTTTGATTTGGGTGAACAAACGGCCACGGTGATTCCGCAAACCGCGGTGATTGAACGTGACGGGTTTACCTACGCCTTTACGCTGGATGAAAAAACCAGTCAGGTTCAACGCGTGAAGCTGGAGGTGAACCGGGCCCAGGGCGAATTCATTGAAGTGCTCAATGGTTTGAAGCCTGGTGACAAGGTGGTGAGAAGCGGTGTGGCCTTCCTGGCCCATGGTGATTTCGTGAAGGTGGTTCAGTGAACGTCTCAACCTGGTCAATCAAGAACCCGATTCCTGCGGTGATGCTGTTTTTCCTGCTCACGGTGGCAGGGCTCTTCAGCTTTTCAAGCATGAAGATCCAGCAGTTTCCGGACATCGAGTTGCCCACGGTGCTGGTGACTGCCAGCCTGCCGGGTGCATCGCCTGCGCAGCTTGAAAATGATGTAGCGCGCAAAATTGAAAACTCGCTGGCCACACTGCAACAACTCAAACACATCTACACCAAGATTCAGGACGGCATCGTTAGTATCACCGTTGAATTCAACCTGGAAAAAGACACCCAGGAAGCGGTGGACGATGTGCGTTCTGCGGTGTCCCGTGTGCGTGCAGACTTGCCCACTGATCTGCGCGACCCGGTGATCAACAAACTGGAGCTGAGCGGTGCCCCGGTGCTGGCTTACACCATTGCATCCACAGCTTTTGATGAAGAAGGTTTGTCCTGGTATGTGGACGACACCATCACCAAAACCCTGTTGAACGTGAAAGGTGTGGGCGCTGTAAACCGGGTGGGCGGTGTAACACGCCAGGTGGTGGTTGAATTAGACCCGTTGAAGATGCAGGCCCTGGGTGTGAGTGCGCTGGACGTGTCGCGCCAGTTGCGCAACACCCAGCTGGAGGCCGCGGGTGGTCGCGCAGACTTGGGCGTTGGCGAGCAACCATTGCGTACCATCGCCACCGTGGAGAATGCCAATCAGTTAAAGGAAATCTCCATCTCCTTGAGCAATGGTCGCCGGGTCAAGCTGACTGAAATTGCCACGATCAAAGACACGATTGCAGACCGGCGTTCGGCGGCTTTACTGAATGGTCAGGACGTGGTGGGTTTTGAGATCACGCGAAGCAAGGGTGCCAGTGAAGTGGAAGTGGGGCAGGGGGTGGCCAAGGCGCTGGCTGATCTGCAGGCTCAGCGGCCCGACCTCACCATTGTGGAGGCGTTCAACTTCGTGGAGCCTGTGAAAGAGGATTTCGACAGCTCCATGAAAATGCTCTACGAGGGAGCATTTCTGGCCGTGGTGGTGGTGTGGTTTTTCCTGCGCGACTGGCGCGCCACCTTTGTGTCTGCAGTGGCTTTGCCCTTGTCGATCATTCCGGCTTTTGCCGGCATGTATTACCTGGGCTTCAGTCTGAATGTGGTGTCACTTCTGGCCATGTCGCTGGTGGTGGGTATATTGGTGGACGATGCCATCGTGGAGGTTGAAAACATCGTTCGACACTCCAGAATGGGCAAGAACCCGATTGATGCTGCACGCGAAGCCGCCGATGAAATCGGTCTGGCAGTGATTGCCACCACATTTACCTTGATTGCCGTGTTCCTGCCCACCGCATTCATGAGCGGCGTGGCTGGCAAGTTTTTCGTTCAATTTGGCTGGACAGCCTCACTGGCTGTGTTCGCCTCACTGGTGGTGGCGCGCATGCTGACGCCCATGATGGCAGCTTACATGCTCAAGCCAGCGGGTCACGAAAGCGAGAAAAACGAGCCCGGGAAAATGATGGTCCGCTACCTGGACTGGGTACGCTGGGCGCTGGCTCACAGGTGGATTACCTGTATTGCGGCGGGTGCTTTTTTCGTGGGCTCCATCATGTTGATCCCACTGTTGCCCACCGGTTTTATTCCGCCCGATGATCTGTCACAAACCCAGGTTTATCTGGAACTGCAACCGGGCAGCACGTACGAGCAAACTCGTGAGGCTGCGGAAAAAGCCCGTGAGCTGGTCAGTGAAGTGGAATACGTTCGCAGTGTGTACACCACCATTGGCGGTGGTTCTGCGGGAACGGATCCATTCATGATGAGCGGTCAGGCCGAGGTGCGCAAAGCCACGCTCACGGTGCTGCTCGATCCGCGCGGTGAACGCGCCGTACGCAAGCAAGTGACCGAAACACAAATGCGTGAGGCGCTCAGCAACCTGCCCGGTGTGCGTTACAAAGTGGGGCTGGGTGCGTCTGGCGAGAAGTATGTGTTGGTGCTGTCAGGCGATGATGGTGACGCGTTGTCCAAGGCCGCCGCGGAAGTGGAGCGTGATCTTCGCACCATTCCCGGTTTGGGCTCCATTGCATCCAGTGCAGCTTTGGTTCGTCCCGAAGTCTGGATCAAGCCCGATTTTGCCAAGGCGGCCGATTTGGGCGTCAGCACCGCAGCCATGGGCGAAACCCTGCGTGTCGCCACGGTCGGTGATTATGACGCGGCCTTGCCCAAACTGAATTTGTCTCAACGCCAGGTGCCGATCGTGGTTCGTCTGGACGAGGCAGCGCGTGCCGACCTCAGCGTGCTTGAGCGCCTTGCAGTGCCTCCAGCAAGCCAGGAGTGCCCCAGTGTGCCTTTGAACCAGGTCGCCACTTTGGGCATCAACGCGGGCCCCTCGGTGATTGATCGTTACGATCGTGCCCGCAACGTGAACTTTGAAATTGAATTGCAGGGTCAACCGTTGGGTGATGTGGCTGCAGCGGTTCAGCAACTGCCCAGCATCAAAAAACCTGCCACCTGGTGTGGCTCAACGCAATATCGGTGATGCCGAGGTGATGGAAGAACTGTTCGCCAGTTTCGGTTTGGCCATGCTCACAGGTGTGTTGTGCATTTTTGTGGTGCTGGTGTTGTTGTTCAAGGATTTCCTGCAACCAGTCACCATTCTGGCCGCACTTCCGCTGAGTTTGGGGGGGGCATTCGTGGGTCTGTTGATTGCGGGTAAAAGCTTCTCCATGCCCTCACTGATCGGCTTGATCATGTTGATGGGCATTGCCACCAAGAATTCGATTCTGTTGGTGGAGTACGCCATCATGGCGCGCAATGACAAAGGCATGAGCAGGCTGGATGCGGTGGTGGACGCCTGTCACAAGCGCGCCCGCCCCATCATCATGACTACGATTGCCATGGCGGCGGGCATGTTACCCATCGCCATTGGCACTGGCGATGCAGACACCAGCTTTCGCAGTCCAATGGCGATTGCGGTCATCGGTGGTTTGATGACATCCACTTTCTTGAGCCTCTTGGTTATTCCCGTGGTGTATACCTTGATGGATGACTTTGAGCATGGCATGAAAAGTTTGTATCAAAAAATGGGTTCAACATTCAAGCAGTCTGGAGCACGCAACACATGAAAGCAGCCGCAAAGAAATTCAAGACCATTGAAGTGGATGGCAAGCAACGTTATTACGAACCGGCGCCGAAGGGAATCAGCGCCGCCAATTTCAAAAAAGTAGTGGAAAGCCGAAGGTCGGTTCGCAAGTTCACTGACAAACCCATTCCCAAAGAGGTGTTAGACGAATGCCTGGACATGGCTTTGTTGGCCCCGTGTTCGTCAGGCTTGCAGCCGTGGGAGTTTTACGTTGTCAAAACGCCAGCGAAAAAAGCCAAGCTGGTGACCGCCTGTCTGGGCCAGTTGGCTGCAAAAACCGCGCAGGAATTGATTGTGTGCGTGGCGCGCGTAGACCGTGTCAGCGACTTTTCCAAGAAAATGATCAAAGACTGGCCCATGCCGGAAGTGCCCACACTGGTGCGCCGTTATTACCAGTTAATTCCTTACAATTATTCACCCGGCCCTTTGAACAGTTTTGCCATGGTGAAAAAAGCAGCATCCAATGTGGGTGGTTTGATTGCACCTTTGCCACGCGGCCCCTACACCCGCAGCGAGGTGGAATTGTGGGCGGCAAAAAGCGCGGCACTGGCTTGTGAAAACCTGGTGCTGGCATTTCGTGCGCACGGTTTTGATACCTGCATGATGGAAGGTTACGATGAAGCCCGTGTTCGCAAATTGTTGAAGCTCAGCGACGACGCGTTCCCCATCATGGTGATTGGCGCTGGCGAGCGCGCTGACGACGGCGTTTTCTGGCCTCAAATCCGATTTGAGCGGGAATTGTTCGTACACGAAGTGTAATTGTTCTGCTGCGGTAAGCCCTTAATCCCGGTTTGCATCTGTCAAGGCCCGCCCCTCGGGCAGCAACACGCAGGCTTCGGGTTTGTCTTGCAACAGCAATTCGAATGCGGCTGACGGTGCGCGGTGGATGTCAGCCTGGGGTGTTACCCATGTCACCGGCACGGCGCCTGTGGAAACAACAGTTCGAAACATTGCCCGTGTCACGGCCAGTGGCAATGCGGTGCGTATTCGTTTCATCAACCTGAGCGATCAGCCCATGCAAATTGGTGCCGCAAGCATTGGTATGCGTCAAGGCGCCACAGGCGCAAACCTGAAGTTGAACAGCAGCAAGGCAGTCACCTTCAACTGCGGCCAAACCAGCGCCACCATTCCGCCCCAAACCGAATCGTTTTACAGCGATCCGATTGCGTTCAAAGTGAGCAATCAGGATGATCTTGCGGTTAGCCTGTATGTGAAGGGTGCAGACAACCCGGGCGAGTACGGAGCCACCTGGATTGAATCCTACAAATTGCCCAATGGCTCAGGCAATCAAACCCTTGAGGATTCCGGGGCGGGTTACGGTTTGATCGATGACACCCGTTTTTCCACGCCTCCCGGTTTGCCTATCATGTGCAATGGTTGCGCGGTGTACGCGCTTCGCGACATTGAGGTGCTCACCAGGGACGCAAAAGGAGCCATGGTGTTTTTGGGCAGTTCCAGCTTCCATGGTTACAACACCAGCCAGAATGGTTTCAAGCGCATCAGCGATTTGCTGTCGGTTCGAATGTTGAATGAGATTACACCGGGACAGCGCAACACCATTGTGAACCGGGGCATTGGCGGAGATACCTTGCAGAATGCCAGCGCGACGCGCCTACAACGGGATGTGTTCGACACCGTGGGTGTCAGTTCGGTGGTGGTCTGGGTCACCAATGATTTGTCCAGCCGAAGTGCCGATGAAATCATCGCCAATTACAAGGATGTCATTGCCCAAGCCCACGCACGCGGCATCAATGTGTTTTGCCCCACCTGGATTCCCGGTGCCCAATCGTTTCAGGCCAACTTGACCGGTGAACGCGCCAAATTGAATGACTGGATATTGAACAGTGGCGAGTGTGATGGCGTGGCGGATTACAACGCAGAAGTGGAGGCCCCGGGCGGGCTTACATTCCTGCCACAGTACAACAGTGGCGATTTCATTCACTCCAACGATGCGGGGCACGCGCTATGGGCAGCGGCAACACCGTTGGGTGAATGGGTGGGCAAGGCCAAACCGCGTTGAAAATCATTCAACCAGATACTGCACCCTGGTGACCACTCGAATCTTCTTCATCACCGAGTTTTCGCCACCGTAATCGCCCAGTGGCGCTGAAATGGAAAACAATCCCTGGGTGGCTGTTTTCAAGGCACCCACTTTCACGCCTGAATCGGCTGCAAAAGTTTGTGCAGCCTCCTTGGCATTGTCGGTGGCGGCTTTCAGCATCCGGGGCTTGATGCTGTTCAAGTCAGTGAAGTAAAACTGAATAAAGCTCGACTCGACCAGAATGCCCTCGTTGAGGAACACATCGCTGTTCAGCGAGGCCTGTTCCACCGCATCCACCTTGGCGGTCTCCAGCACGAAGCCACCTTGTGCACGCCAACGTTTGCCGGGTTCAACCGGCGCGCCATTTGGGTTTACGTTTTCAAAAATGGTCACCGGTTGGCGGCGAATGTCGCTGGCCTCAAAGCCCATGCCCAGCACCAGGCTTTCCAGTTTCTCCAGCTGTTTCGTCCAGGTGGCACCCGCGGCTTGTGGTGTGTCTGCGAGCACTGAAAAAGACAGGTTCCAGCTTGCTTTGTCCGATTTCACAAGTTCTTCGGCCAGGCCTCGCACTTCGATGAACTGGTCGTACTTTCTAAAATCCTTCACCGCAGAGGCCATTAAAAAACCGGCCACCATCACTCCCGCAGCCAATACCACAGAGCCCAGAAGGCCCATGCCACCTTGTTGTTTGTGTGAATACAGCGCGCGTTTCGACATGGGATTCTCCTGAGTATCGGGCTTGACTGATGTTGTACAGCTTTAGCGTGAAGAACGTTTTACTTTAAATGCCGTTGTCCATTCATTGAACAAATATTTGAAGAACGCGCCGATGATGCTCATGGACGGTTTGGCCTCAAGACCATCTGCCAATCGGAAGATCTGTTGGTAATACCAGGCCTGCGCGCCCAGCACATTAATCAACTTCAAGGGAAGCACCGGGCTGGCTGGTGAAAAAATTCCCTTGTCGGCCAACTTCAGCATGTTTTCAAAACTTGCGGCACGATCAATTTTTCCGTTCATCAATTGCTTGGGTGTGTCCGGGTGTGTGCACAGCGGGCGACCCAGTCCAATCACATCGCACACGCCATCGCTCAATGCTTCTTCCATGGCTTCGCGGCTGCGAAAACCACCGGTTACCATCAAGGGCATGGTGGCCACTTCTCGAATGGCTCTTGCGTAGTTCAGAAAGTAAGCTTCGCGTTTTTTGGTGCTTTCCCGCTGGGCGGGTTGTTCGTCTTTCACAGAATCAGCCGCACCGGTGTGGCCCAGCAAACGCGGCTGCTCGTAGGTGCCCCCTGAAATTTCCAGCAGATCGATTTTCTCGTCATTCAGCCATTTCACCACCTGCAAACATTCCTCATTGGAAAAACCGCCTTTGCGGAAGTCATCCGAATTCAGCTTGACTGCAACGGGAAACGCAGGCCCCACCGCTTTGCGAACGGCACGCACAGCCTCCAACAAAAAGCGGGCACGGTTTTCCAGGCTACCGCCCCATTGGTCAGTGCGCTGGTTCGTCACTGGCGACAGGAAAGACGACAGCAAATAACCATGTGCCCCGTGTACCTGTACGCCCGTAAAACCGGCTTCTTTGGCGATGCGGGCCACGCGTGCAAAGCGTTGAATCAGGTCCAGGATTTCATCCTCGCGCAAAGCCCGGGGTGGAGCGTAGTTGCCCAGCAGTTCCAGCTGAACAGCAGAAGGGCCGACGGGTTGGGAGGTGACGTAGCGGGGCGACTGTCGCCCGGCATGTGAAATTTGCATCCACAGGTGGTTGCCATTGCTGGTACCTGCTTTGGCCCAGGCGCGCAGGGCGTCCATGCCCTCGGGTTCGCCGTGTTCGGGGGCCGGGTCGATGGATACATTGCCAGGTCGCTCCAGAATGTTTCGGTCAATCAACACATTGCCCGTGATCAAAATGCCCGCACCACCCTCGGCCCAGCGCTTGTACAGCGTGGCGTGGCGGTGTGTGGCTTGCAGCTTCGAATTGGCCACACCTTCTGTCATGGCCGCTTTGCAAAGCCGGTTGGGAACGACCACGCCACAAGGCAGTGTGAAGGGTTGTTTTAATTCGGGTTGCTTCAGTTCAATCGAATTCATGGTTTAACCAATCCAGAGCAGTGAAAGTGACAGCGCACCCGCATAAAAAACAGCCAGGGCCAGTGCACCAGTAATTTGTTGAAAAGTGGATTTGTTGCCCAGCACGTTCCACAGCCACAGTGCCCCCATGGCCAGCAACATTTCCGGAATCAGGGGGTAAAGCGCAAAGCCCTGCACCTGGAGCACCTCTTGTGCATGCCACAGGTTCATGGGGCGTGCAGCCCATTCCCAAATCAGGAACCCACCCAGCGAGAGTGCTGCCACCACCGGGTAGGGTTTTGAGGTAGCCAGTGCCAGCCAGCACACTTGCCACAACAACATGATCCACAAACCCATGAAATACACGGGCACCGCACCACCCAAGCGCACAATCCCGTGATCGGGAAAGGTCAATGTACCCATGCGTTCCACCAGCATCCAGTCGGCACAGGGCAGGGCAATCGAAAGTGGCAGCAGGAACTTCCACAAGCGGACCCATTCGCCGTGTCCCCTCAACACGCCAGCCAATGGAAGCGCAATGTTGTAGGCCACCGCAAACACCAGCAACGCAACGCCCAGGGTGTTGCCAGTGGTGTTCAAAGCAACCGGAATGGCAACTGCAAAAAATGCGGCATGAAACACCAAGGCATCACGCACGCCTTTTGAATCGACACGGTTCATCGCGCGGCTCCCCGTATCAAGGCATTCAGAATGTTGATGATCTCTTCGCTAAGCTCGGGAATGTCGGGCGGGTTCTCCAGCATCAGCCATTCGGCCAGCAACTCATTGATGCCGCCCACCAAGGCGACGCTCACCAAATGGTAGTTGCGTTTGGGCAGCTCGCCTTTGCTCACCAAATTGTTCAGATAAGCTTCAATCAAACCGGCCATGTCATGAATGGCCTCGCGGCGGCGAGCCTCCATCTGCGGGCTCACACCCACCACCTCAAGAACGCCCACTCGGGCATGTCGGCTGTCTTCCAGGTAGTGATGCACCATGGCGCTCACTGCCAGTGGTATTTGTTCCGACAAATTCAGCTTGGGCGCGGACATGGCTTTCAACACGCCTGCACGAAGATCTGCGATGATATTGTCGTATAGCGCGCGAAGTATCGCCTCGCGGCTGTCAAACAACTGGTAGAAGTGGCGCGCTGTTACTTTGGCTTCGCTGCACAAGGCTTCAATTGTGGTGCGCGCGTAACCTTGCCGCGCAAACAGTTCAAGCGCTGCGGCCAGCAAACGTGCCTTTCGCTCCTCGGCGCGCTGTTCGGCGGCCACGCCTCCATAAGCCCTTGTGGGTGTTTTGCTCATTCAATGTTCACTTTTGACAAGATTTCTTGTCCAAATTATAGTGAGCTTGTTTCAGAAAGCGCAACCAAAGATTAGGGGCAGGGATCATGTTCACTCGCATCAGTCACTTCGACGGCACCCGCGATGCTTTGCGGCCCATGCAACGCGTGGACAATGTGCGCGAGGCCGCCAAGGATTTTCGTCGCGACATGCTGGCCAAACCCCAGGTGCTGTTCTACAAAACCTTCGAGTTGGTGCGCGTGCCATATCCCAGCAAATTTGCTTATCTGAATGCATTCGGTCTGCCCACACCCTTTGTGCACCTGTGCAACCGCTTGTTTGTCATTCAGTTTTCCAGCAGTGAGGGTGTCAAAACACTGTTGGTCAGCCCATCCGATTGGGAACACCAGCGTGCCACCCCATTTTTCGCGCACCTGGATGCCAAAGCCGGCCCCCTGGTGGGCGTGATGGAAGCGATGGTGCTGAAGAAAACCTCCACCGTGCTGAAGTGCCTGGCCAGCATCGGGCTGCGGCCTGAAGATGTGGATTACATCACCTACGATCACCTTCACACGCAAAATGTGAGCCGCTGGCTTGGAGCCAATGGGCAAACGCCGATATTCCCGAACGCAAAGCTGTTGGTGATGCGGGAGGAATGGGAAAGTGCGCAGGCTTTAATTCCCTGGCAGAACCAGTGGTATTGCCCCCAAGGCACGCAAGGCATTGCGCCTGAACGAATTGAATTGCTGGATGACAGTGTCTGGCTGGGTGACGGTGCGGTCGCTCTGGTACGCACCAAAGGTCACACTGAAGGGAATCACTCGATTGTGGCCCACACCGGGCAGGGTTTGTTGGTGACCAGTGAAAACGGGGTCAGCCTCGACGCCTATGAGCCCAGGCATTCCAGAATCAGCGGGCTTGCCGACTTTGCCAAAAGGACTGGCGCAGAAGTGATCATCAATGGCAACACGCAGGAATACGTGGTGGACCAATACATTTCCATGGTGCAGGAAAAAAGCATTGCCGGACCAAGCCCGGTGGATGATCGTTTTCCGAATGTGGTGCCGTCTTCCGAGGCACAGCCTTACTGGCTGTTCCCCGGCACTGCTCCCACCGCACGGTCGGGCAGTTTTGAGTTTGGACGGTTTGTGGTGCCTGCCTAATTACTTGATGTAGCTGCAGCAGTAATCCACGGGTGTTTTCACTTTCAACTGGAATTTGGCGTTGGCCGGTACTTCGAATGACTGGCCACCCGTAATGGCTTTCCAGCTTTCACCGGGCAAACACACATCCATATCACCCGCCAGAATTTCCATGATTTCTTTTTCTGCGGTACCAAATTCATAGTCGCCTGGCAGCATCACACCCAATGTTTTTTTCGTGCCATCGGCAAATAACACTGTGCGGCTGGTGACCTTGCCGTCGAAATAAATATTGGCGGCTTTTACCACGGTGACATTCTCGAATTGAGCCATTTGATTTCCCCTTGAATGCAAAAATTTTGGATGCTGAATGATGCCTTAATTTCATTCGATTGCGGCGTTCTGCACCGTGTATTTGCCATCTCGAATCCCCCCAATTTTGATCCCCCTAAATGGGTTCTTTCGTGGTTTTAAAACAATTTTTACAAAAAACCCCTACATCTTGTCAGTAAAAACCTTACATATTCGGTATATTCGCTACCTAGTAATGGTTAACCAAAATTAGTTAACCCCCACTCAATCGGAACATCAGCAAGGAATTCACATGTCGAACGAAATGGCCTCGGTGGGCATTTTGAAAACGCAGGCTGTGGGCGTGACCGTGCAGCGAATGGGTCAAACCCTGACCCTGGAACCCGGTGACCCGGTATTTTGGGACGACACCATTGTGAACAACAGCCGCCAAATGGTGCAGGTGGAAATGCCCGCCTTGCATCCAGGTCACGGCGATGCCTTGCTTGAACTCGCACCGAATGCATCTGCCAGGCTGGATGCGCTGGAGTCCGATGTACCAGACTCGCCCGCCCGCACTGAAGTGACCGCGCTGAGCGAGGGTGTTGAGCTTTACGAAGTCAGTGATGCAGTCAATACCGCTGTGTTGGCGCCCCAAGACGGCGAATTCTCCGGACTGGTGGGCGCAGGCTTGCTGGCTGGCGGAGCATCGGCGGGTACCGCCGCCGGGGTGATTGGCGCTGGCGTGCTGGGTGCAGCGGTGCTGGACGGTGACGACGATGACGTGGTGGACGCTGGCAACCCCGTGACACCCACCGACCCAACCGATCCGACTGATCCGACTGATCCGACTGATCCGACTGATCCGACTGATCCGACTGATCCGACTGATCCGACTGATCCAACCGATCCGACTGATCCGCCAGTGAGTGCCACTGAGTTGACCGGGCTTGCCGGTTTGCTCGCCGATGTCGCCGACACGCTGGACAATAGCCTCGGAGACATTCCCGGTCTGGGAATTCTCATTGATGGTTTGACCGATTTACTGGGCAGTGGTCAGGGTGATTTGATCCCTTTACCCGGCGGTTTGGCCGACGGTTTGGCTTTTCTTGGCGACGCCATCAAGGATGGTTTGGCCGACATTCCTGTGCTGGGCAACTTGGGCGGTTTGCTCGGTGGCGTGGTGGGTGGTACCACCACTACAGTGCTGACTGGTGATACTGGTGATACTGGTGTCGATGCGGTGTCGGGCCTGTTGAGTGATCTCACAGCCAGCTTGGGTGAGGCTTCGGATACCTTGCCAGGCCTTGAGCAGTTTTCAGGTTCGCTGGAAAGCATGGACACTTTGCCGGGCATGAACAGCACGGATTTGTCATTGGCCTCCACTGTAATTCCCGCCGATTTGTTCAACAGCATTGTGTCGCAAATCACGCAAATTGATCTTTCGCTGTTTGGCATGAACAGCCAGTTTGATGCTGCCTCAGCCGCGATTTCTCCAACGGACTTCACCGATTTCTCGCAGTCCTCCTCTCCCATTAACTCCTCCGCAGCATTTGCAGAATCCATCGTGGTTCAAAACGCTGACTTTGCTTGATTCAAGGAAAACACCATGAACTTTGACAGCCCAGTAGTAGCCTCTGTGACCAATATCGACGGCGACGTGTTCGTGAAGCGAAACGGCATTGAAACGCCTCTTCGCGAAGACATGGTGTTGCAAGCGGGTGACGTTTTGCGCTCCACCAGCAACTCCATTGCAGTGCTCAGCATTCCGGGCACACAGCAACAAATTCCGGCATTCCTCGAAATCTCCAATGGTGGTGTGGCCACACTGGGTTTTGACCCCGATGCAGGCCCCAATGGTCAGGTAGTGATTACATCCAATGCTGGCGAAGGTTTGGGCAACGTCACCCTGGTGTCCGAGTTTGATGGAGAAAACCAGGCGGCAGTGCTGGATGGTCAGGAAGCCACCGGTGAAATGAGTGGTCTCTTTGGTGCTGGCCTGCTGGGCGCTGGTGCAGGTCTGGGTGCTCTGCCATTGGCAGGTGCAGTAGGTGCCGCAGCTGTATTTGCCGGTTCAGACGATGACAATGGCGGTGGTGGCAGCGGTGGTGGCAATCCCGGCGCCTTGCCTGCAGAGAATGCGGGTGGCCTGGCAGAAACCATCAGTGACCTGACCAACAATCTGGGTGAATTGACGGAGCCCGTGCCCGTGGTGGGCGACGTGGTGAATGCTGTAGGCAACGTGATCGAATCCACTTTGGTGGGCGACAACAACGGCGGTTTGAACGGAATTTTGACAGGCTTGACCGATGGCTTGACCAGCGGGCTTGAAGCCACACCTTTGGCACCAGTGGCCAACGTGCTCGACATGGGTCTGGGCACTTTGACTGACCTGCTGGGTGTGGCCGCCAACCAGGTGAGCGGCTTCGGTGAGGGAACACCACTGGCACCCGTGTCTGGCTTGGTGGCCAGCCTGTTGGGAACCACAGGCCCCAATACCGACGGTGGTGTCGGCGGTGTGGTGGGCACTGTGGTGAATGTGGGCGACAGCGTCGGCCAACTGTTGGCCCCGGTGCCGGTGCTGGGTGACCTTGCAGGCACTCTGGGTGGTGTGGTTGATTCAGTGGCCACAGGTAACAACGACGGTGGTTTGGCCGGTGTCCTTAGTGGTCTGGGGGGGGGCCTTCAAGAAGGTTTGGCCCCCACACCTTTGGCCTTGATCGGAGAAGGCGGCAACACCTTGCTGAACACCGTGGGTGGTTTGTTGGGCGGCGTTGGCGATGCGGTGTCGTCGGTCGGCGCCAGCACACCCGCTGCACCAGTCACTAACCTGATTGGTGATCTTGCTGGCTCTCTGGGTGGTGATGTCAGTAATGCCTTGGGCAACATTCCATTCCTCGGCGGTGCGTTGGACAGCTTGACTGGTGGGCTTGGCGGCGGCAGTGCCTTGGGCGACATTCCACTGTTGGGCGGCCTCTTGGAAGGTGGTGCCGATGGGGGCTTGTTGGCCGGCGTGCCTGTATTGGGCGACGTGCTTGGGGGTGATCTGCTCTCCGGTGGGGGTTTGCTTTCCGGCGGAGGTTTGCTTTCCGGTGGTGATGCCTTGGCGGGTATTCCAGTGGTCGGTGACTTGCTGGGTGGTTTGACCTCATCCATCAGTTCGACCAGTGGTGCCGAGGGTGGCTTGCTCGGTGGTTTGCCATTGTTGGGTGACCTGACCAAGACACTGGGATAAATGCAGCTCAACACATACTTACAGTGCTTATCAGAATATCTCGGTTGATGTAATATTCATTGGATTGCCCGATCCGGCCCACTCGATCTACGGACTGCCCATGAAAACCCGCATCACCGAGATGTTCAACATTCAATACCCGCTGGTGTGCCCCGGCATGACCTACGTGGCCAATGCCGATCTGGTGGCTGCCACTGCCAACGCAGGTGGTCTGGGCATTCTGGCCATTGGGCATTTGACGCCTGAACAAACCCTCTCTGAAATTCGCAAGGTTCGAAGCCTCACCAACAAGCCTTTCGGCATTGGTTGCGCATTGATCATGCCGGGTGCCCGTGAAAATCTTGAAGTGGCCCTGAATGAAAAGGTACCCGTGATCAACTTCAGCCTGGGCAGCCCAGCAGACGTTTGCAAGCGTGTGCATGACTACGGCGGCAAAGTGATTGTGACTGTAGTGAACGCCAAACATGCCTTGAAGGCCGAGCAGTCGGGTGCAGATGCCTTGTTGGTGACCGGCCATGAAGCCGCAGCGCACGGCGGTGCTGTCACATCACTGGTGTTGGTGCCCGCAATCCGGCAGGTCACCAAGCTTCCAATGATCGCAGCCGGTGGTTTTGGCACGGGTGGCGGTGTGGTGGCAGCCTTGGCCTTGGGTGCTGATGGTGTGGCCATGGGCACGCGCTGGGCCGCCTCGAAAGAAAGCCCGGTGCATGCCAACACCAAAGAACTGATTGTGAAAAAGGAAGTGGAAGACACCATTTACAGCAAGAACTTTGACAGCATTCCTTGCCGGGTCATGACCACGCCCAACTCCAAAAAAGTGATGTCCAAGCCATTCAATCCCGTGCGTGCCATGTGGCGCGCTTACCTGGCCGCGCGTGAAATGAACAAGCCCCTTTTGGGAATCATCAAAGACGTCTTCAAAATGGGTTTGGAGCAAACACTCACGGTTACTTTTTACGGTGCCGCTGTGCTTCAAATCAAGAAGGCCACCATTGAAGGCAATCACACCCAGGGTGTGCAGTTAATTGGGCAGGTTCAAGGCCTCGTGCAAGACGTTCCTACGGTTGAGGAACTTACACAACGCGTGATGCGCGAGGTACAGGAGGCCTTGGGACAGGTGAATCAGTTGGCTGGAAATGCATCGAGCGGTGCACCCGCTGTACCTGAGAAGATCACACGCATCGCTTGACCGGAATTATCAATTTTTTGTGAGCTTTGAGGCGTTTCTTTTTGCCCGGCTTCCTCTATGATCAAGTGAGAAAACCACAAAACCCGATCCAAGCGGGTTTGAAAATCAGGAGGAGCAGATGAAGACAGAACACGACTACATCGTGGTGGGTGGTGGTTCCGGTGGCTGTGCCATGGCGGGTCGCCTCAGCGAAGACTCAGCACTCGATGTATGCCTTCTTGAAGCCGGCGGCGACGGCACCGGCAATCTCATCAATATTCCCAGCGGTGCAGTGGCCATGTTGCCCACCAAAATCAACAACTGGGCCTTTGAAACTACACCGCAGCCTGGCTTGAATGGCCGCAAGGGCTATCAGCCGCGCGGCAAAACCTTGGGCGGTTCATCAGCCATCAATGCCATGGTGTACATCCGTGGTACGGCATCTGATTATGATCGTTGGGCCCATGAAGAAGGTTGCAGCGGTTGGTCCTACAAAGAAGTGCTGCCTTATTTCAAACTCAGCGAATGCAACGAGCGTATTCGTGATGCCTACCATGGCAACACCGGCCCGCTGAACGTGGCTGATTTGCGCTCCGACAATCCCTTTCAGCAAATCTATCTGGAGGCTGGCAAACAGGCAGGCTTCAAAATCAATCACGACTTCAACGGGGCCGATCAGGAAGGCGTGGGCATTTATCAGGTGACCCAAAAAAATGGTGAACGCTGGAGCGCTGCGCGTGCCTATCTGTTTCCGCACTTGCACCGTAAAAACCTCACTGTGCACACCAAGGCCATGGTTCAGCGAGTGCTGTTTGAGGGCAAGCGTGCTGTAGGAGTCGAGGTGTCCATTAACGGTCAGCTGACTGTGTTGAAAGCGCGCAAGGAAATCATTTTGACGGCGGGCGCCATTCAAACGCCGCAATTGTTGATGGTTTCCGGCGTGGGCGATTCATCCGAGCTGGCCCGTCACGATATTGATGTGGTTCATCACCTGCCGGGTGTGGGCAAGAACTTGCAGGATCACCCCGACTTTATTTTTGGTTACTCCACGAAAAGCCTGGATACGCTTGGCCTGTCGATTCGCGGCGGCATTCGTTTGTTGCGTGAAATTTTCCGCTACCGCACACATCGCAGGGGTGCGCTTACCAGCAACTTCGCTGAAGGTGGTGCGTTTCTAAAAACCAGCCCCGAACTGAAAGACCCCAACGTTCAATTGCACTTCGTGGTGGCCATGGTGGATGACCACGCCCGCAAAATGCACATGGGCCACGGTTTTTCCTGCCATGTGTGTTTGTTGCGCCCGCGCAGCCGCGGAAGCCTTACCCTGCAAGGCAACACCATGGACACACCACCTTTGATTGACATTGGTTTTTTGAAAGACCCGCGTGATCTGGACGAGCTGGTGGAGGGTTTCAAACTAACCCGCAAGATCATGCATGCGCCTGCCTTGGCCAAGTGGATCGTGAAAGACAAATTCACCGAGCATGTGAACACCGATGAGGAAATTCGTGAAGTGTTGCGCAACCGCGTGGACACTGTTTACCACCCCACTGGCACCTGCAAGATGGGTACTGATTCCATGGCGGTGGTGGATCCACAATTGCGTGTGCACGGGCTGGAAGGTTTGCGCATTGTCGATGCGTCTGTGATGCCCAGCCTGATCGGTGGCAACACCAATGGCCCGGTCATGATGATGGCTGAAAAAGCCGTGGATCTCATTCGTGGCGTGTCGCGCGTGCCCGCACTTGAACAGGCCGAGCACAATGCAAGAGCACGTCAGGATCACCTGGCCAATGCACTTGTTCCCCAACCTGTGTGAGTGCATCAATGAGCCAGGCGTTTGAGTTCTTGTTTCGTGTGCGTTATGGCGAATGCGATGCGCAAGGTGTGGTGTTCAACGCCAGGTATGGTGACTACACCGATTTGGCGGTGAATGAATATTTGCGGGCTGCGCTGGGTGGTTATCCGGAACTGGTGCGCCTAGGTTATGAAACCCAGGTGGTGCGTTTGCTCACGGAGTGGAAGGCCCCGGCTCATTACGATGAGGTGCTGAAAGCCAGCGTGTATCCCAGCCATTTTGGCAACACGAGTTTCACCTTGAATGTTGAATTTGTGAATGGAGCCACC
Organism: Limnobacter sp. CACIAM 66H1; assembly: GCF_001601825.1. GTDB lineage: Bacteria > Pseudomonadota > Gammaproteobacteria > Burkholderiales > Burkholderiaceae_B > Limnobacter. Next base: position 68,642 of record NZ_LUJK01000009.1, read on the forward strand.
GGTGCTTTGGTGGCCACTTCACAAGCCACTTATGTGTTGGTCGATGCCAAAGAATTCACCAAGCAAATTATTCCGGCTGAAATAAAAAGCGCCCTGCAAGAGGGCGCTGTGGGCAAGCAGATCAATCAGGCTGGCTGATCAGGCCGCCAGCGAATAACGTTGAATCACTCGTGCACGCTTGCGCGGGTGAATGTTGATTTTCTGGGCATTCTTGCCTGCCACTTCCAGCAACCTTGGGTTCATGATGGCAAACCACAGGGGTGGTACATAGGCAATCAGGAACATGCCGAAGTACCCCGATGGCAAGCTGGGCAGCTCCGGAAAATCACGCAGCGACTGGTAACTGCGTGCCGGGTTGGCGTGGTGATCTGAATGGCGTTGCAATTGAAACACCACGAGGTTGGACACCAAATGATTGCTGTTCCAGGAGTGGTGTGGGGCGCAACGTTCGTATTCACCATTGGGCAGTTTTTGGCGCATCAGGCCGTAGTGCTCAATGTAGTTGGCACTGGTCAACTGAAATGCACCCCAAAAGGCCACCACGGCCAACACGGGCACCATGGGCCAGCCAAACAGGGCGATCAGTGCGGTGTACAACACCAAGGTCATGGCACCGGCTTGCAGCATTTCATTGCCTGCATTCCAGCGGCTTTTGCCTGCGCGTTCCAGGCGTTCACTTTCGAGCCTCCAGGCGCGTTTGAATGCCCCGGGAATTTCACGCAACATGAATTCGTAAATGTGTTCACCCATGCGTGAGGTGGCTGGGTCTTCCGGTGTGGCCACATCGCGGTGGTGGCCACGGTTGTGTTCAATTGAGAAGTGACCATATCCACCCAGCGAGAGGGTGAACAGCGCCAGTGCTTTGTCCAGCTTGCGTTTTTTGTGGCCCATTTCATGACCCAGGTTCAAGCCAAAGCCCAGCAATGAACCTGTGGTAATGGCCACGGCCAACCAGTGCAGCCAGTGCAAATCGTGCGTGGCGAGAAAAACCACGTTGAACAGAAAACCGAAGGTAATAATGGGCACCAGCAGGTAGGTGATCACGCGGTAGTACTTGGTGTTCTCCAGTTCGGGCACCGCCTGTTCAGGCGGGTTTTGTTTGTCTTCGCCAAACACAAAGTCGAGCACGGGCAAACCCAGATAGAAAAACGCCAGGAACACCCACAGCCACTGCGTGTGGCCTGTATAAAGGTACATGATTGGGCCGAGCGGCGCGGCAAAGGGCGCGATCACCGACAACAGCCACATGTATTTCTTGGGATCTTTGTATTGGGTTGCGGGCATGGTATTGGAAGTCATTGTTGTGCACCGGGTTGTTCAGGATGGTTTCATCTTAGGCCTGCAAGGCGATGGACAACACCGCGCAGGGTGGCATAAGATCGTCATAAAGTGACAAAAACAAAACAACAACAAACACCACGAGACAACACACTTGATCCAATCTCTGCATGAATCAGTCGCAGCCTTAAAGCCTGCATTGCACCCGGTCTACGCGCGTTTGCTGTGCGCCGAGTTGCAGCGTCGCGGCCATTTGCCCGAAGAAATTCTGGCCGGTTTGCCGCTGAACTGGCAGCAGCTTCACGAAAGCAACCAGTTCATGAGTTTTGACCAAATGCGCCAGTTGATTGAGCGTGGCGTACAGCTTAGCCAATGCCCATGGCTGGGTTTGGAGGTGGGTTTGAGAACACCTGCATCGGCCCACGGCACGCTCGGTGCAGCCATGATTGCCAGCAAGAATTTACCGAGTGCCATGTTACTGCTGCAGCGCTATGCGGGCTTGCGCCAAAACCTCGCCAATTTGAAGTTTGAACATGAACCCGAGTTTGCCGCAGTGCTTGAAGAATGGGTTGATCTAGGCCCGGTTCGCGAGTACCTGCATTGCCAGTTGCTCGGTGGTTTGGTGCAGTTGCTCACAGCGATGACCGGGCAAGAACTGCCACCTCAACTTCGAATCGAGTGGCCGTTTGAAGCCCCGCCCTGGGTCGATGAATATCAGCGAATTGCGCAACACAACAGCTTTGGTCATGCGCAGTTGCGTGTGGTGTTGGGCAGCACTCTGGTGAACAGCCCCAGCCTGGCTGCTGATGATGAAGCCTTGCAGCGCTTGCTTCGCGATTGTGATTTGCAGTTGCAGCGTCTTCAAGCCGGCGGCACCCTGGCCCAGCGCGTGCGCATGCTGTTGCAGCAAACCGAGGGGCAAATGCCCACCTTGCAAAGCATGGCTTCCAGGGAAAACCTGACCGAACGCACCTTCATGCGCCACCTGCAGTCCGAGGGCACCAGCTTTCAGCAATTGCTGGATGAAGTTCGGCAAGAACGCGCCTGCTGGTTGCTGGCCAACACCGATACCACGGTTGAAGACATCGCTTATGCGTTGGGCTACGAGGATGCATCCAACTTCAGCCGGACATTCAAACGTTGGTGCGGCCAAACCCCCAAGGAATACCGGCAGGCACATGCCGCGTGAAAGTGCATGCCACCCCTTAATTTGTTTCTAATTGACGTAATATTTGAATAACTTTGTAATGTTTTATTGATCCAACCATCGAGGTATTGAAATGCCAGCAGTTATGCAAAATCAAGCGCACGCCAAGTTACTTGAGCCATTGAACCTGGGTTTCACCACCTTGAAAAACCGCGTCATCATGGGTTCCATGCACACCGGGCTTGAAGAAGAGCCACCAGAGAAACTGGCTGCTTTTTTTGCACGCCGCGCACAAGGCGATGTGGGTTTGATGATCACGGGTGGGTTTGCCACTTCTGAAACTGCCGTGCTGTGGCCCGGTGCCGGCCGCATGACCAGCGAGCAAGATGCAATTCGTCACCGCACCGTGACCGATGCCGTGCATGCTGCGGGAGGAAAAATTGCCATTCAATTGCTGCACGCAGGTCGCCAGGCCTACAACGTGAACATGGTGTCGGCCTCCGCCAAACAGTCCCCAATTTTTCCATTCACACCCCGTGAATTGACGCCCGCTGAAATTGAGCAGGAAATTGATGGCTTTGCCAATGCCGCCGCCTACGCAAAAATGGCGGGTTACGATGGCGTGGAAGTGATGGGTTCCGAGGGTTATTTGCTCAACCAGTTCCTGACCGAGCGCGGCAATGAACGCACCGACGAATGGGGCGGTACTTTCGAAAAACGCATGCGCTTTCCGCTGGAAGTGGTGCGCCGCATTCGCGCCAAAGTGGGTGCGGAATTTATTATTGTGTACCGCATGTCCATGCTTGACCTTGTGCCCGATGGTCAAAGTCTTGAAGAAACCCTGCTGCTGGCCCGCGAGCTGGAAAAAGCAGGCGTGACCATTTTGAATACAGGCATTGGCTGGCACGAAGCAAAAATTCCAACCATTGCCACGCAGGTGCCACGCGGCGCATTCACGTGGGCCACGCGCAAAATCAAGGAAGTGGTGTCCATTCCAGTGGCCGCTTCAAACCGCCTGAACATGCCCGGCGATGCAGAGCGGGTTTTACAAAACGGCGATGCCGACATGATCGCCATGGCACGCCCATTCCTGGCCGACCCCGACTGGGTTTTAAAAACCAAAGAAGGCCGGGTGGATGAAATCAACACCTGTATTGGTTGCAACCAGGCTTGCTTGGACCACACCTTTGGTGGCAAGCGTTGCAGCTGTTTGGTGAACCCACAGGCTTGCCACGAAACCGAGCTTGTTTTTGTCAAAACCACCACCAAGAAAAAAGTGGCGGTGGTGGGTGCAGGCCCGGCGGGCATGTCGTTCTCGCTGACCGCTGCACAGCGCGGCCACGCAGTGACCCTGTTTGATGAAGCCAAGGAAATTGGCGGGCAATTCAATATCGCCAAGCAAGTGCCCGGCAAAGAAGAATTTCATGAAACCATTCGTTACTTCAACACCATGCTGAAGAAGGAAGGCGTGAACTTGCAACTGGGCAAGCGGGTCAGTGCCGATGATTTGAAAGACTTTGATGAAGTGGTGCTGGCCACAGGCATTATTCCCAATGTGCCCAGCCTGCAGGGTGTTGATCACCCCAAGGTGATGGGTTATCTCGATGTGTTGAAGCACGGCAAGCCGGTGGGCCAGCGAGTGGCCATTGTGGGCGGTGGCGGCATTGGTGTGGATACAGCAGAATTTCTTACCCACCATGGTGTAGAGCAATCGCCTTCCACCAGCATTGAGGACTTCTGCGAATTCTGGGGAATTGACCGCGAACAGAAAGCGCGTGGTGGCATTGCAGGCGTCAAAGCCAACCCAGAAAAAGCCACTCGCCAAATTACCATCTTGCAGCGCAAGCCCAAGAAAATTGCGGGCCCCGGTAAAACCACAGGCTGGATCCACCGTGCTGCGCTGGAAGCCAAGGGCGTGCGTTTGTTGTCAGGTGTGGAGTACATCGGCGTTGAGGATGCAGGCTTGCGCATTCGTACACCCGATGGTGCAGAGCACTTGCTGGAAGTTGACAACGTGATTGTGTGTGCAGGCCAGCACCCCAACCGTGAGCTGGAAGAAGCAGTTCTTGCCTTGGGCAAGCCAGTTCACATCATTGGTGGTGCATTCAAGGCCGCCGAGCTGGACGCCAAGGAAGCCATCAACCAAGGTGCCCGCCTGGCCGCAACCGTGTGATTGCTCAGGACGCCAACAACAAGGTTGTTTTTCCAACAGCCTACACGCGCACATTGGCGCGTGAGCAGGGGCTGGACCACAAGGGCCAGCTTCTGCTGTTGAAAGGCACGCGCCTTGCGCCGGCTGATCTGCTTGAACTGAACAAATACATTGATGCAGAAACCCAAGCCGTGATTGTGCGCAACGCACTGCAACTCAGCGGCAACCCGGCCTTGGGTTTGCGCTGGGGGGCAAACTTGCACCTGGCTGCGCACGGGCCATTGGGCACTTTGATTGCCTCATCGCCCACCTTGGGCCACGCCTGGAAAGCCACTGAAAAGTTTCATGACATACGGGGTGGGTTTGCCCGCATGGAAGGCCACATTGCGAGCGATCACTTTGCGGTGATCATCAATATGGGCATCGCGATGGACGAAGTGGGGCGCTTTTTTTGTGAAGCCGTGCTGGCCACCATGGTCAACCACCTGGGCATGATCATTGGCAATTCAAAGCCTGCCTTGCGAGTGGAGTTGGCGTATTCTGCCCCGGCCTATGCCGATCAATATCCTGAGTTTTTGCACGCTCCCTGTTTGTTTGACAAGCCCAAAACAAAAATCGTGATTCCCCATGGTTTGGCGCTGATGCAAAATCCCATGGCCGACCCGGAAACCCATGCCATGGCGCTGGCACGCTGCGAGCAGTTGTTGCTTGAGCAAAGGCGACCCAGCAATTGGGCGGCCAGGGTAACTGAATTGCTGCGCAGCAACCCGGGTCAAATCTGGACCTGTGAGCAAGTGGCAAGCCACTTTCATTTGTCATCTCGCACCTTGATGCGCTACCTGCGCGATGAACACACCAGTTACCAAACCCTGCGCGATTCTGAACTGGCCCGGCAGGCCAAACTCAGCCTGCTGGTCAGCAACAACACCGTTGAATCGGTGGCACTGAGCCTGGGGTATCAAGAGGTGTCCAACTTCAGGCGTGCCTTCAAGCGCTGGTTTGGCATGTCGCCCCAAGCGTTTATTGAACAAAGCAGGGTAAATTAAGACAACCTGTCGCTATTTACCCCCATTGTGTCCGGCTTTGCCCTAGGCCAAACAGAGCACATGCAACAAGATGGTTGCATGAGTTCAATGTCCAAATCCGTCACCTTGTTTCTTCGCCTGTGCCAAGGGCGCTTGCTGGCTGCCCGCGACCCTGAAAAGGTGTGGCGTGTGGGCGAGCGCGTCACCAACCTGTTGCAGAAAGCGTCCCGGATGCCGGCAGGTATTCATGTGCAAAAGCGAATCGTGGATGGCGTGCCGGTGGAAATCATCGAGAACAACAGCGTGCATGCCAACAAACAGCAAACCCTGCTGTTTTTGCATGGCGGTGGTTTTGCATTTGGCAGCGCCGCCAACTACCGGGCTTTTGTTGCCCGCCTGTGCAAGAAATCGGGCATTGCCCGTGCTTGGGTGCCCGATTACACCTTGATGGGCAAGGCACCATTCCCGGCCGGTTTGAACGATGTGATTGCCGTATGGAAAGCCCTGTTGCTTGAACACGGGCAAAACGAACTGTTGCTCGCCGGCGATTCCGCAGGCGGCAATTTGAGCCTTGCGCTGTGCCACGCCATGAACGCCAGCGATCAGCGCTTGCCTTCCCGCGTGTATTTGAGTTCGCCCTGGCTTGATCCTTCGCTGAGTGAAAACGACATTCGCCCTGAAGTGGTTGATGCCTTCCTGGGGCGCAATGAGGCGCAAGCCCGCGACTGGCTCAAGCGCATGTTTGCCACACCGTATGCCAACCATCACAATCCCGAAAACCCGTTGATCTCGCCACTGCTGGGCGACCTGTCTGCTTTGCCGCCGGTGTATGTGCAGTGCTCGGCCAATGAGGTGTTCATGATCGACAGTTTGCGCTTGGTCAAACAGGCACAGCAGTTGGGCACCGTGTGCCATGTCGATGTGTGGTCAGGGGTTTTTCACGATTTCATTTTGTTTTCTCCCACCATGCCGGAAGGGCGTGCCGCATTTGCGGCGGCCGCAGCCTGGCTGGGGCAGGGCGAGGTTCGTCGCCCACCTGTCTTTCAAACCCGCATTCGACAACTCTCATCCCCTGTTTAAGGCGCACCTATGTTCACCACCTATTTCAATGAAACCCATGAGGAAGCGCGCCGCAATATTCGCCGCTTTGTTGAACGTCATGTCACGCCCCACATCAACGAGTGGGAAGAGGCGGGCACCTTTCCGCACGAAATTTACAAACTGGCCGGCGAGGCAGGCATTTTGGGTATCGGCTACCCCGAGGAATTTGGCGGCAATTCTGAAGGGGATTACTTCATGAGCCTGGTCGCCACCGAAGAACTGCTGCGTGCAGGCTCCGGAGGTTTTTTCTCCAGCCTGATGTCGCATGGCATTGCCTTGCCACCAATCGCCAAGTGGGCCAGCCCCGAGATGAAAGCGCGCATTGTGCCTGAAGTGTTGAGTGGCGAGAAAATCATCGCCCTGGCAGTGACTGAACCTGGCGGTGGCTCGGATGTGGCCAACCTGAAAACCCGTGCCGTGGATTGTGGCGACCACTACAAAGTGTCAGGTTCCAAAACCTACATTACCTCGGGTATTCGCGCCGACTATTACACCGTGGCCGTGCGCACAGGCGGCGATGGTTATGGCGGCATCAGCATGTTGTTGATCGAGAAAGGCACGCCCGGATTTACCACGGGCCAGCCATTGAAAAAAATGGGCTGGTGGTGCAGCGACACGGCCGAGCTGTTTTTCGACAATGTGGTGGTGCCCAAATCCAATTTGATTGGCATTGAAAACGGTGGCTTCATGATGATCATGACCAACTTCGAAAGTGAGCGCCTGGGCCTGGCCTGTTACGCCAACACCTTGTCGGAACTGGCATTCAACGAGGCATTGAACTACGCCAAAAACCGCAGCACTTTTGGCAAACCCTTGAGCAAGCACCAGGTGATTCGCCACAAACTGGCCGACATGGCAACCCAACTGGAAGCCAGCCGTGAGTTCACTTACCGCGTGGCTGCGCGCATGCAGGCTGGCAAGCCCGCCTTGAAAGAAGTGTCCATGGCCAAGAACTTCGCCACTAAAACATCGGATTTCATTACCTATGAAGCCGTGCAAATTTTTGGTGGCATGGGCTATATGCGCGAAAGTTTGGTGGAGCGTTTGTACCGCGACAATCGAATTGCATCCATTGGCGGTGGCACCTACGAAATCATGAATGAAATTATCGGCAAGCAGTTGGGCTTGTGAAAGTTAAAGGAACACACACACCATGTTGGCAGACTATCCATTGAAATACCTGGCCTTGCACTGGCCCAACATTCGATCCATGGGTTGGGCGGCCATTCGCAATGCCACGCCCATTACCCGGCCCGGTACTTTGCCGGAATTGCCCGTGCACCACAGCATGCATGTGCCTGCCTTGAACAACGAGCTGTTGGACCAATATGTGGCTTGGACAGGCGCACCTGCCAATCGCTACCGCACCGAAATGCCTGCGCACTTTTGCAGCCACTGGGCCATGCCCATGCTGGCCAAGCTGGGCAGCCTTGCGCCGTACAATTTGTTGTCGCTGCTCAACCAGGGCTTGCGCATGCAAATTCACAAGCCACTGAACCGCGATGAGGCCATCGCCTTGCGCGGCAGCTTGATGGATGTGAGCGACGATGGTGACAAAGTGCGCATTCACACCCGCGTGCAGGCCAGCAACCCCAAGGGTGAACTGGCCATGGTCATCGACAGTTACTCCACCGTGCCTAGGGCAAAACCTGCTGGCAAAAGCAAACCCGCCAAGCGTGAAGAACATGAATTCAACACCGCAGGAAACTGGGATGCCGAGGAAGGAGACGGCCTGGCCTTTGCCATGTTGACGGGTGATTTCAACCCCATTCACACCATCAAGGCGGTGGGCAAACGTACGCGGTTTAAAAGCTGCATTTTGCATGGCTTCGGGCAATTGGCCCGCACTTGGGAAGTGTTGAACAACGCCGGTTACTCCGTGGCCGATCTCGATGTGCGATGGATCAAACCACTGCCATTGCCCAATCCGGGCATGCAGGTGCAAACCAGTACAGCGAAGGACTCTGAAGGCTACACCCAACTTCGTCTGGCCGCAGCAGATGGCACCTTGCACATGGTGGGGCGCTTCAAATGAAGTCAATTCGCAAAGCAGTGATTGTGGATGGTGTGCGCACCCCGTTTCTTGATTCGGGTGGTGCCTATTCCCAGCTCATGACCTATGAGCTGGGCGGCAAAGCCATTGCGGGTTTGGTGAGTAAAACCGGCCTGGATGCAAACCGCGTGAACATGGTCACCATGGGCACTGTGTTGCATGAAATTGAAACTTCCAACGTGGCGCGTGAAAGCATGTTGAGCGCTGGCTTGCCAGCCACCATTCCCGCTTACACCACCTCCATGGCTGGTTTGTCGGCCAGTGTGGGCTTTGCCAATTTGTGCGACATGATTGCCCTGGGCCGAATCGAGGTGGGCATTGCAGCAGGCGTGGAAAGTTTTTCGGACATTCCCATTCGCTATTCGCAAAAAATTCGGCGTGCAGCCATGAAGGTGCGGCAAGATTCCTCTGCCAAAAACATACTGAAAAACCTGGCCAGCCTTCGCCCAGCTGACTTGAAACCCGAAATGCCCACTGGCACCGACTTCACCACCCGCAAAACCATGGGTGTGTGCGCCGAACAAATGGTGCGCAAGTTCAAAGTCAGCCGCGAGGATTGTGATGCCTTCACTGTGCGCAGCCACCAGTTGGCCATTGAGGCACTGAACAAAGGCCACTTCGACGGCACCATCATTCCAGTGCAGGTACCTGGTTTTAAACACCCCATTACATTGGACAACACACCGCGCGCAGACAGTAATATCCAGAAGCTAAGCACCATGCGCACCATTTTCAGCAAAAGCGGCGTGATCACCGCTGCAGGTTCGTCCCGGTTTACCGATGGTTCAGCCGCCTTGTTGGTCACCAGCGAGAAAGCCGCACACGACATGGGCTTGCAGCCCTTGGCTGAAGTGGTCGATTATCAACTGGCCGCAGTGAAAAGCCTGGAAGAAGAAATGTTGCTGGGGCCAGCGGTGTCCATTCCGGCCTTGTTGGCCCGAAACAAGTTGAGCATGAATGACATCGATGTGTGGGAACTTCATGAAGCTTTTGCGGCCCAAGTACTTGTGAATATTGCATGCATGGCCCGCAGTGAATTTGCGGACGAGTATTACGGTGGTGTGGTCCCCGGCGAACTGCCTGTTGAAAAGCTGAACACCTGGGGTGGGTCGCTTTCGCTTGGCAATCCGTTTGCGGCCACAGGCATTCGCCTGCTCACCACGGCAGCCCGAAGGTTGCATGTGGAAAAGAAGAAATACGCTGTAGTATCCAGTTGTGCCGGTGGAGGTTTAGGGGCGGCAATTCTAATAAAAAACACGGAGACAAACACATGAGTGCAGCGCAGTACGACAAATTTGAAACCCTGCTGGATTGCCTGGACCACTGGGCAACCACTCAACCCAACAAGGTTTATTTCACCCAGCCTTTTTCAACTGAAAAAACGGTGGACTACACTTGGGGCCAAGTGGCCGACCAGGTGAACAGAATGGCCGCGTACCTGCAATCGCTGAACCTGCCCGAGAAAACCCACATCGGCATTTTGGGCAAGAACAGTGCGCACTGGATCATGGCCGACCTCGCCATTTGGCGGGCAGGGCATGTGTCCATTCCCTTGTACCCCACACTGAATGCTGAAACCGCTGAATACGTGCTGGAGAACAGCGACTCTAAAATGATCTTCATCGGCAAAATGGACGAGTTGTGGCGCGTGGTTGAAAAGGGTATTCCCACCAGCATGCCCACCATTACTTTGCCGTTGGCGCCCCAGTTGGCCCATGCCAAGAAATGGGACGACATTGTGGCCGCCACCGCACCCACCCAAAACCCGGTGAAGCGCAGCAAAGACGAAATGGCCACCATGCTGTACACATCCGGCAGTACCGGCAAACCCAAGGGCGTGATGATCTCGTTCAACGCCATGATCAGCGCACTGCGCGGTACCTCGAAGGTGATGAGCTTCAGCAATACCGACCGCATGATCTCCTACCTGCCGCTGGCCCACGCTGCCGAGCGTGCCATTCTGGAAACCGGCTCGCTGTTCTATGGCTTCCATGTGTACTTCTCGTTCGGGCTCGACAGTTTCATTCAAGACTTGCAACGCGCACGGCCCACTTTGTTTTTCTCGGTGCCGCGCTTGTGGACCAAGTTTTACAACGGTATTTGCGGAAAAATTCCGCTGGGTGTGCAGCAAGTTATTTTCCGCATTCCGATTCTTTCCGGTTTGTTCAAAAAGTTCTTGCTAAAAAAACTGGGCTTGTCTGAAGTGCGCATGGCGCTCAGTGGCTCCGCACCCTTGGCCCCTGCGCTAATGTCCTGGTATCGCAACCTGGGCCTTGATTTGCTCGAAGGCTACGCCATGAGCGAAAACTTCGCTTACTCGCATTGCAGCCTGCCCGGCAAGGTGCGTGTAGGCTACGTGGGCAACACCTACCCCGGCGTGGAATGCAAAATTTCCGAAGTGGGCGAGGTGCTGGTGAAAAGCCCCTGCAATATGATGGGCTATTACAAAAACCCCGAACTCACTGCGCAGTCGTACACCGAAGATGGCTTCTTGAAAACAGGCGACATGGGCGTGATCGACGACCAAGGCCGCTTGAAAATTACTGGCCGCGTGAAAGAGTTGTTCAAGACCAGCAAGGGCAAATACATTGCACCTGTGCCCATTGAAAACCGATTGAATGGCCATGAATTGATCGAGGCCGTGTGTGTTACAGGCCCCTCATTTTCACAACCCTTTGCCTTGGTCATGTTGCCCCTTGAAGAACACAAACAAGTGGAGCAAAACCCATCCGAGGCCGCACGGGTTGAAAGTGAAATGACCGAGTTGCTGAACCATGTGAATGGTCAGCTTGAAGCGCATGAGAAGTTGAGTTGCATTGTAGTAGTGAAAGACCTGTGGACCATGGAAAATGGCTTCCTGACCCCCACCATGAAAATCAAACGCAATGTGATCGAGGAGAACTATCTGCCCAAGGCAGAAGCGTGGGTGAAAATGAAAAAACCAGTGGTGATTGAGCAGTAAGCGCCAATGAAGCAGCAAATAAAAAAGCCCGGATTCTTCCGGGCTTTTTTTACGCCAGCGTACCTTCCCGAAAATCTTGCAAGGCCTGTCGAATTTCCTGTTCAGTGTTCATCACGAACGGGCCGTATTGCGCAATTGGCTCATTCAGTGGCTTGCCCGCAATCAGCAGGGCCTTGGCATCGGCACTGGCTTCAATCTTCACGCCATCGCCTTCGTTCTTCAAAATCGCCATGCGTTTGTCGCCCACCACCTGGCCGCCTACCTTCACTTCACCTCGGTAAACAAACACCACCGCATTGTGTTGCGCAGGTAGTTCTTGCACAAATTTCGAACCCGCAGGCAAGTGCAAATCAAGGTACAAAGGCTGCGTGCCCTCGCGGCTTACCGCACCTTCCACGCCATGGCTGTTGCCTGCAATCACGGTGACCGCAACACCGTCGGCGGTTTTAAACTGGGGCAGGTCGTTGTTCTTGAAATCGCGATACCAAGGCGTGCACATTTTGTCTTTCGCGGGCAGGTTTAACCACAGCTGAAAGCCCTCCATCACGCCTTCTTCCTGTTGCGGAATTTCACTGTGAAACACACCGCGCCCGGCCGTCATCCACTGCACACCACCGTTTTCCAGCAAGCCTTTGTTGCCCTTGCTGTCCTCGTGCAACATGCGCCCGGCAATCATGTAAGTGATGGTTTCAAACCCACGGTGCGGGTGGTTCGGAAAGCCCGCAATGTAATCGTTCGGGTTGTCGCTGCCGAAGTTGTCCAGCATCAGAAATGGGTCTAGCCTGCGCTGCAGGTTTTGCGTAATCACACGGGTCAGCTTCACGCCCGCGCCATCGCTGGTGGCTTGGCCCACCACGATGTGTTCCACGGTGCGCGGCTGTTGTATAGAAATTGGTTTTGGCGCGTTCATAAATACCTCTCAATGAACTGATGAATACTTCGATTTTACCGCACACCACAAGGTGCGGAAGGCCTTGTGGAACAAACACTTCCAGTAAAAAAACCTCGTTTCATATTGCACTGCAAAATAATTTATGCAATTGAATCAATGGTTTGCTGTGTTTCTAAAAACAAACGATCGTTTGAAATTTAGAGTGTTTTTCTAACGTTTACAGTTGTTAATGACGAAAATGATTGATACATTGAGCAATGTAATCGTTAGTACCAAAGTATAAAAATAGCTGCAACCAAAGGAGTACACCATGAAAGTCATTCCAGTGCGCCGTGACGTCAAAATCAACCTTGACGAGTCCCGCATCAACAACTGGCACGAAGCCGGTGAGCACGTCACCCATTTCTTCAACGCACTGTCGGTGTTGTTCCCCGCGGGCGAGCGTTTGTTCATGGACTCCGTGCGCGCCTACAAAGACCAGGTGACCGACCCCGAACTGAAACAAGCCATCACCGCATTCATCGGCCAGGAAGCGCTGCACAGCCGCGAGCACGAGGAATACAACGAGATGATGGACCGCAGTGGTGTACCCGCTCTGAAGCTGGACAAAATGCTGTGGAAATTGCTGGGTGGTTTGCAAAAAGGACTGGGCAAAAAATTATCCTTGGCCGGCACCATTGCGCTGGAACATTACACCGCCATCATGGCCGACGCTGTGTTGAAAGATCCAAAAGTCACCGGTGAGAAATCGGACGAAGGTTTCAAGCAAATGTGGCAGTGGCACGCGTACGAAGAAACCGAGCACAAAGCAGTGGCCTACGACGTGTGGAACACCGTGATTCCCGACAACGTCTACAACCGCTTCATTCGCCGCTTCGGCATGGTGCTGGCCACCGTTATTTTCTGGCCCGTCATTATGTACTTTCACGCACGCCTGGTATTCGCCGACCCCAACACCAAGGGCAAGCACCTGCAAGGCTACAAAGCCGTTGCCAAAATGTTGCTGGGTAAGGAAGGCATTTTCCGCAACGCGATGAGCGACTTCTTCGACTACTTCCGCGCCGACTTCCACCCCTGGGACCATGACAACAGCCACTTTATGAAAGAGATTGACGCTTTCGTGGAGAAGGTCAACCAAGCCATGCGCAACCCCAACCCCGAAGTGAAAAAAGCAGTGCGTGCACGCATGAGCAAAGCTGTGACCAAGGCACCAGTGGCCGCATAAAAACAATAATTTTTTCTTCCTGAAAACCGGACCATTCGTAGCGGGGTGGTCCGGTTTTTTTATTCCCGCGAGTTTTTTAGTTCAGTGACACCGTCCTTCAAATGAGGGGGAGGTAGATGATGCTGCTTGGCTGAGAGTCAAGCTGGGCGTGGTTTTTGGCTGTTGATTATTTATTAAGCAGTGGGGTGAGTGGAGGGGATTGCTTGCTGTTGTATGACAATTAATTTAGTTTATGTACTAATTAAATTACATGCTTTACAAAAGCAGGCTTTGGTGGTGGCCTGCGGTAGCTATGGTGAGGTGCGGTTTTCTCAGGGGTGATGTTCGGATAAATGGATATCGCCGTTATTGTTCGATAAAACTAGTTAGGCGCTATGAATACCATTCCCGGCTTCTGGGACGTAGGTCCCCACGCCCCTTTTCCAGTCGAGGATACCTGGCAGAAGTTTGTGCGACATATCGGTGGCACGGTCGTCGAAGATGGCCTGCCAAATCCACGCAAGTTCGAGAACGCTGACTTCTACTTTCCAGATACTCAGATCATTGCTGAGTTGAAGGAGATCCAAACGGAGTTTTCGGAATCACAGAGTTTCGTGACGGGTTTTGGCGAACTTATGGAACGTGTCATTCGAGACGACCCGGCATGGAGACCCGCACTATTCGGTGGAGATGGACGATTTCCGCCTTGGTTTCGCAGCGAGTTCATCCGACTCTTTCGACCTCCCATCTCCAGGGTTTTGAAGAAGGCAAACCGGCAGATTCGTGACACAAAGGAATTCTTTGGCATTCGGGCATCGAAGGGCGTCTTGCTGTTCGTGAATGACGGTTTTCAATCGCTAGGCCCTGAGCCAATTCAAGCGTTGGCCTGCAGCCTGCTAGCCGACTCGTATTCGTCCATAGATTGCTTCATCTATCTCACGGCGAATTCCTATGTTTCAGTGCCTGGAGATTCAACACCTAGATTGGTCTGGGCTCCTGTCTACAGCGATCGAGCGCCGGAGGATTTGCAGGAACAGATAAATCACCTCGGTCGTAGTTGGTTTGACTTCATTGAGACCCTGTGCGGGCCGTACACAGACCGAGTTGAAACTGATGACATGGATGCAATTGCCGGCGCGGAAGCTATCCGCCTGCCAAAAACATGACGCCTAACCGCTCGTTCAACCGGATAGGCTCCGGCGTTCCACCGCCGGGCGTCATTTCATTCTTGCCCGGCGGCGTCACTTCGTCGCCTGCCGGTTAACTCAAACGTTGA